>CANGJV010000022.1 GCA_947454425.1 Candidatus Nanopelagicaceae bacterium | reverse complement strand
GGGCATCAAATGTTGCCGCGGCAAAACCTTCCACATAATCAGCGCCCATCAGTGACTTCGTGGCATCAACGACCACTCGGCCCGGAAAACCTCGCCAACGATCAATTTCTTGTGAGACACCAGTTTCGCCGTTTACTGCTTGCAACGAAAATACTGATTGCGCAGAAATTTTGAGACCATCTCGAATGAGGGCTCCGTGATGATCGACGCCTACTTCAAGCACCTCACCTTGATGCGATCGAACGACCGCGCGAATCTTGCCGACTTCTACGGTGGTTGAGATAAAGGTCGAGTTCGGGCGAAGGTATCCAGCCAGTGCGATGTAGTGAGTCAGCGATGGCTCTCCTATAACTTCTAGCCGCTCAGGTCTTACCCCAATTGCTTGCGCTAATTGAGACTTCGCCGAATCTGCCAAAATTGCTGCCCGACCAGATGCTTGGGAAAGCTTCTTCGGATCTGCCCACCCTTGGTCGAAGGCGGTTGAAATGGCCTCGAGGACGGCAGGGGAGAGTGGGGCCTCGGAGGTGAAATTTTCTGTGAGGTGAGCCACCCGAGGAAGAGTACCTGTTCAGTCAACTACGGAGCGCATACGCCACTATTCTTAGGGTATGTCTGCACCTACCAAGCGCACCTTGTTCTGGCTTCTCGGAGCCGTTGGAGCCACCGCCATTCTGAGTGGTTGTTCCTTTAAGTCAAACGATATCTCCGGCCTAGGTTTTCCTAAGAACACAACGAGCGTCAATGACACATCTCTTTCATTGTGGCAAGGTGCTTGGATCACAGCGGCAGTTGTCGGCGTATTCACTTTAATTCTTATTCTTTGGCCCGCGATATTCCATCGCAAGAACGATGCCGCCAAGGGAGAGTTTCCTAAGCAAACTCAATACAACGTTCCAATTGAAGTTATCTACACCATCGTTCCTTTGATAATTGTTGCAGTTCTCTTCTATTTCACCGCAATTAAAGAATCAAAGCTCACAGACCTTAAGACACCAGCTCAGCACGAGATTACTGTTGAAGGAATTCAATGGTCATGGCAGTTTGGCTATCCAGAGGCTGGCAAGCAAGCGCTCGTTACCGGTACACCGGAAAATCCGCCAACTCTTTATATGCCACAAGGTGAAAGTGTTCGATTCACCATCACGTCAAACGATGTTGTACATGGTTTTTGGATCCCAGCTTTCATGATTCAAATACAGAATCTGCCGGACCGTACAAATCACATCCAATTCACCGCCAATAAAATCGGAACTTTCCCCGGTCGATGCAACATCCTCTGCGGACGTAACCATTCCCAGATGATCTTCAAGGTGAAGGTAGTAACTCCTGAGCAGTACCAGAAATATCTGAATACATTGAAGGTGAGCGGATAATGACCACTTTTGCAGAACGTCCAACGATTACGATCCCACGTCAAGGCGTTGAACGCCGAGATTCATGGGGGAGCCAATTTGTTAAGACAATCACTTCAACAGATCACAAACGTATTGGTTACCTCTATTTAGCAACTTCATTTACCTGGTTCTTAGTTGGTGGAGTTCTTGCTCTTTTGCTTCGCGCGGAGCTGACTCGTCCAGGTATGCAATTTATGAGCACCGAGCAGTACAACCAGATATTTACAATGCACGGAACAATCATGCTCCTGATGTTCTCAACATCTCTCTTCGTTGGCTTTGCAAATGTAATTATGCCGTTGCAGATTGGTGCGGCAGACGTTGCATTCCCGCGTTTGAACATGCTTTCTTATTGGCTCTACTTCTTTGGTTCATTGATGGCAGTTGCCGGATTCTTAACTCCAGGTGGCGCTGCTTCATTTGGTTGGACTGCTTACGCGCCACTTGCGAATGCAACGTACTCACCAGGCATCGGTGGTGATTTATGGGTTGTTGGACTTGCAATCTCTGGTCTTGGAACAATTCTTGGTGGCGTGAACTTCATTACGACCATCCTGACAATGCGTGCTCCTGGTATGACCATGTTCCGTATGTCTATATTCTCTTGGAACACACTCCTTACTTCAATCTTGATTCTCCTAGCATTCCCACCACTAGCAGCTGCGCTGCTCGGGCTTGAATCTGATCGACAATTTGGAACGCACATCTTTGATCCAGCAAATGGTGGTGCCATGCTTTGGCAGCATCTCTTCTGGTTCTTTGGCCACCCCGAGGTTTATATCTTGGCGCTTCCATTCTTTGGTATTGCTACCGAGATTTTGCCAGTATTTAGCCGCAAGCCAATCTTTGGTTATAAAGGTTTGATCGCCGCAACAATCGCTATTGCAGCTCTATCTGTTGCAGTGTGGGCGCACCATATGTTTGCAACTGGTCAAGTACTACTACCGTTCTTCTCCTTTATGACTTTCTTAATCGGTGTTCCAACCGGTGTGAAGTTCTTTAACTGGATCGGAACGATGTGGCGCGGCCATGTTTCCTTTGAAACTCCAATGCTCTTCGTTATGGGATTCCTTGTGACATTCCTCTTCGGTGGGCTAACGGGAATCATCCTTGCTTCACCACCGCTTGACTTTGCTGTCTCAGCAACATACTTCGTTGTCGCCCACTTCCACTATGTTCTCTTCGGAACAGTGGTCTTTGCGATGTTTGCTGGTTTCTATTTCTGGTGGCCAAAGTTCACCGGTCGCATGCTCAACGAACGACTTGGAAAGATTCACTTCTGGACTCTCTTCTTCGGTTTCCACACAACATTCTTGATTCAGCATTGGCTCGGTATTAAGGGTTTCCCTCGCCGATATGCAGATTATCTTTCGACCGATGGCTTCACTGGAATGAACGAAATCTCTTCAATCGGTGCAGCTCTTCTGGCCCTCTCTATGATTCCGTTCTTTATTAATATTTGGATTACTCGCAAGAGCCCAATGGTAAATTGCGACGATCCATGGGGTTATGGCTCATCTCTTGAATGGGCTACAAGTTGCCCACCTCCACGCCACAACTTCACATCAATGCCACGTATTCGATCTGAGCGGCCAGCATTTGATCTTCACCACCCACACATCACAACGGAAGGTCACTAATTCATGAAAGCTAATTGGAGACTCTTCGTTGGACTATCTGCCTTCTATATTTTGATGGCAGTCGTTTACTACAAAGTCGGTGGTGAAACTGTTGGTATCACAGGCATGATCCTGGCAGCGTGCCTGGCAGGAATGGTTGGCTTCTATATCTGGTTCACGCAGAAGCGAATCGGTTTCGATATCCCTTCAGATGATTTGCAAGGCGAGATTGCAGATGATGCAGGAGAACTCGGTTTCTATAGCCCTCACTCTTGGTGGCCATTGCCGGTCGCATTAAGCGCATCAACTATGGGATTAGGCCTCATCATAGGCTGGTGGCTCACGCTCATCGGGCTTGGTGTTCTCATCCTGAGCATCATTGGTTTCGTGACCGAGTACGAGAAGCCACTTCCTGCTACACAGCACTAAGTAGTTCTTAGAAACGATGAAGATCCTAGAGCGCTATGCGCCTGGGATCTTTGTCGTTATTTGGGCATCTGGTTTTCTTGTTGCTAAATATGCATTTAAGAACTCGGATGTCATTTACTTTCTCTCGATCAGGCTCTTTATAGCCGCCGGAATCCTCGCAATCATTACCAAGGCGCTAGGACAGTCTTTAAAACTTGCCGGGCGCGATCTGCTTATCTCAATAGCGATTGGTCTATTCCTTCATGCGATCTACCTCGGGGGAGTCTGGCAAGCAATTGCAGAGGGTTCGCCTTCTGGTATTGCATCTGTGATCACGAGTCTTCAGCCAGTTCTCGTTTCGCTGTTAGCAATTCGCTTGTTAGGTGAGAGTTTAAATCAAAAGCAGGTAGGTGGACTCTTCTTAGGTCTCGGTGGCGTATTTCTCGTACTTGCTCCGGCATTCTCGCGAGCTGGCGAGATGACAGTTGTAGCGCTCGTGCTTCTGCTAGCCGCGCTAACAGGATCAACTTCGGCTACTTTGATGCAGAAGAAGCTGGGTCATTCAATCCCACTTCTAGCTGGAACTACCTACCAATTTCTCTTTGCGGCAATTTTGCTAGGTGGATATTCGCTTGCGACCGGAAAGACGTCGATTCAGTGGAACCTAGAGTCATCGCTAGCGATGGCTTGGGCAGTGGTTGTTACTTCGCTGATTGCAATCTTGCTCTTGCTGTGGATGTTGACGAGAGGAAGTGCAGCGCGAGTTACGAGTTTGCTCTATCTCGTGCCACCGATGACTGCGATTCAGGCATTCATCCTCTTTGGAGAAAAGCTAAACCCCCAGGCTCTCATCGGAATTGCGATGACAACGGTGGGGGTTGCTCTGGTTCAAAAGCGTTAGCGCTAGTGGCCGTGCTCGATCTCTTTCCGCTCTGACTCAGTCACTTTAGGAACTGCGACTGCGTTAGCGCGGGAGATTCGATTACGGATCTTGTTCTTGAGTAAACCTGGGCGACGAACGCCAGCGGCGTCGTACTCTGGAAGCTCAAGCGGTGCTAGTTGCTCGTGTGCGGTGAGTGTCCAAGCCTTCTCGGGTGAGATTGGCTCGTGGACTTCTACGAATTCCCCATGTGGAAGACGTACTAGACGACCGGTCTCGCGACCATGAAGAACAAGTTCACGATCTGCGCGTTGAAGCGAGAGACAGATTCGCTTAGTAATTACGAAAGCTATCGGTGGAAGAACGAAGATTGCAATACGTGAGAACCACATCATCTGATTGATGGTGAGGTGGAATGTGGTGGAGAGAATGTCATTTCCACCATTAATCAGACCAACTAATGTGAAGGTTAGTGCCATTGCACCGAGTGCTGTGCGGTTCGGAGCATTACGCGGACGATCGAGGAGATGGTGCTCGCGCTTATCGCCAGTTGCCCATGATTCGATAAATGGATAGAGCGCAAGCAGAGTGAACATGATGCCTGGCAAGATCAATCCTGGAATCAAGATATTCCATGAAATTGTGTGGCCAAGTGCATGTGTCTCTAGCGGCGGAGCCATTCGAACCAAACCATCGAGCCAACCCATATACCAGTCAGGTTGCGAACCAGCAGAGACTTGTCCAGGAGTGTATGGGCCATAGAGCCAGATTGGGTTGATCGAGGCGACGGCGCCAAGGAATGCAGTGACACCAAAGACGATAAAGAAGAATCCGCCGGCTTTAGCCATGTATGCAGGCATCAATGGATAACCAACAACGTTCTTCTCGGTACGACCTGGGCCAGGGAATTGGGTGTGCTTCTGGTACCAGACAAGCATTAAGTGGACCGTGATGAGCGCCAAGAAAATTCCCGGTAACAAAAGAACGTGCACGGTATAGATACGAGGAATAAATGCCTCGCCAGGGAATGCGCCACCAAAGGCGAAGAATGCAATATAGGAACCAACTACTGGAAGTGCTTGAATGATTGCCTCAGCAATACGAATTCCAGTTCCTGAGAGAAGGTCATCGGGAAGTGAATAACCAAGGAAGCCTTCTACGATTCCGAGAGTAAGAAGTCCAACTCCAATAATCCAGTTGAACTCACGAGGTTTGCGGAATGCACCGGTGAAGAAGACGCGCAAAAGGTGAACAACAATTCCGACCATAAAGATAAGTGCAGCCCAGTGGTGAATTTGACGCATCAAAAGTCCACCACGAACTTCAAATGAGAGATGCAATGTTGAGGCATACGCCGCAGACATCTTCAATCCAGAGAGCGGGGCATATCCACCGTCGTAGATAACTTCACGCTGTGATGGATCGAACCAAAAGGTGAGGAATGTTCCAGAAGCTAAGAGAATAATAAAAGAGTAGAGGCAGATTTCACCGAGGAGGAAGGACCAGTGGTCAGGGAAGACCTTGGTGAGGTTCTTCTTCATCCATTTTGCTGCACCTGTGCGGTCATCTACATAACCGGCAACGTTGCCTGCAATTCGTTCGCGTGCTGTCATGATGATCGCTCCCAGAAGCTAGGTCCTACAGGTTCAGAAAATGGCGCCTTTGCAACGAGATAACCGTCAGCATCGACAGTGATTGCTAGTTGTGGCAATGGACGAGCAGCTGGGCCAAAGATCACCTTTGCTGCGCGAGTAACGTCGAATGTTGATTGGTGACATGGGCAAAGAAGGTGTTTGGTTTGCTGTTCATAGAGCGCCACTGCGCATCCCATGTGAGAGCAAATCTTCGAGAAGGCGATGATGCCTTCATGGGTCCACGATAGGCGCTCTGCATCCAGGTTGAAATCTTCTGGTCGTAGACGAATCAGAAGCACTGCATCTTTTCCGATGTCATTGAGAGTGCGTTCTTCACCAGCCGCTAATTCTGGAAGAGTCTGCGCAACCGCTCCGACCTCTAGGTCGCTTGCCAGAATTGGTCGGTTGCCTGGATCTGTTACGAGTCGAGTTCCGGCTTTCCAAGAAGTCTTTTGAAGATCTTCTTTAGGAAGTGGGCCAAGATCGCGAAGAAGCAGAAGGGGAGTGAGCCCGGAAAGACCGAGTGCAACACCAAGTGTTCGTTTAATCAATGGACGACGACCAAGTCCTGCGGCGCCTGCGCCAGCCTTGACGGTCTTTACAAACTCTTCCCGATCTTCATCACTTGAACGAAACTCATGACGTTCGGCGACCATTTCATTATCTGGCATTAAATTCTTTGCCCAATGGATTGCACCGGCACCGATAAAGAAGAGAGCCATTGCCATTCCCAGACCGAGGAATAGTTGCGCAGCATTTGTTGATCCCAAGATAGGAACAAAGATGAACTTATCTCCAGGGATGAATATGTAAGAGACAATTAATAGAAGTGTGCCGAATGCAGAGAGCATAAAGAGAATCGCGACCTGTCGCTCTGCTCGCTTTGCATATTTTTCATCTTCATCTGCTCGGCGATGGATGTGAGCTGGTAGCCCTGGATCTTTGATTGGTTCGATCTCGGTAGACATTTACTTATCTCGCTTTCATCGCCAACCAGACTGCTACACCAATGAGCAATCCGATTCCTAGAGTCCACACCAATAAACCTTCTGTCACTGGGCCAACGCGGCCGAGCGCTGCTCCACCTAGCTGTGGTTCAGCTTCGGTTGATTTGATCCACTTAATGATTGATAACTTCTCTTCTGCAGTAATCGTCTTATTGCTAAAGACCGGCATTGATTGTGGACCTGTAATCATTGCTTCGTAAATATGCTTTGGTTCTACACCCATCAATGTTGGAGCGTACTTTCCTTGTGTAAGGGCTCCACCTTGAGCGGCAAAGTTGTGACACATTGCGCAGTTGGTGCGGAAGAGTTCGCCACCTTCAGCAACAGAGCCATCGCGCTCGTAGTTAAGTACCTCATCGGTCGGAACAGCAGGTCCATCAGCGAGAGATGCAACATAGGTTGCTAATGCGTTGATCTCTTCTGGCGTATATACAACGGCCTTACGCATAGCTTGTGTGCTCATATCCGCCATCGGCATGCGACCGGTACCAACCTGGAAATCAACTGATGCAGCGCCTACTCCGATGAGTGATGGAGCAACTGCTCCACCTTCAGCATTGAGGCCGTGGCAAGAAGAACATCCTTTAAGGAAGAGCTGCTTACCTTCTTCGATTGTTGCTGATCGCTCGGCTGCGGTTGTCGCATTATTGCTGACTGCGCTGGCGACCTGGAAAGTTGTGCCGATTGTGAAGAGGGCGAAAACCAAGAGAATTGGTCCAGCCGCACGATGGCGACGTAGGCGCGAAAGACGCTTCATGGTAATCGGTCCTTTACTTAATCAAGTAGATAGCAGAGAAGAGTGCGATCCAAACAACATCAACAAAGTGCCAGTAGTACGAGACCACGATTGCTGTTGTAGCTTGGCTTTGGGTAAAGCGACGAGCTTTTGCAACTCGAATCAAGACGATAAGAAATGCGATCAATCCACCGGTGACGTGCAACCCGTGGAAGCCTGTTGCCAGGTAGAAGACAGATCCGTAGGCATTGGATGACAAGGTAAGTCCTTCGTGCACAAGTGATGCGTATTCGTAAATTTGACCTGAGATAAAGAAGCCACCCATTAAGAATGTCATCGCAAACCACTCGCGCATTCCCCACCCTGAAACTTTCAAAAGTGAGCCGGTACGTCGTGGCTGGTAACGCTCTGCGGCGAAGACACCAAACTGACAGGTCACAGAGGAGAGAACAAGGACAGTCGTATTGAGCACTGCAAATGGAATATTGAGAATCGCTGATGATTCAAGCCAAACTGCAGGGCCTTGCACAGCACGTGTTGTGAAGTACATTGCAAAGAGTGCGGCAAAGAACATCAATTCACTGGAGAGCCAGACAATGGTTCCGACGGCGACCAAATTTGGGCGAGTTATCTTGTGATGGGTGTTCACGCTGGTGCTGGTCATGGGGGAGATTATTCCTGATTTCCTCACTGAACGCCCACTTTGGGGTGGCAAGAACCACCCGTTTCCGGCCTCATTTAGGGTGAAAAGGCTCACCTATTTTGACTACAATTTGGCCATGTCTTCAGATCGCAAACTCAACATCGTCCTTTACTCCGACGATGTGACTACTCGGGAAAGTATAACTAGAGCTCTAGGTTCTAGAGTCGCAGCAGGTTTTCCAGAAAATCAGATTCGAGAGTTTGCAACCGCAGCAGCCCTTCGCCTCTATGTCGATGGCGTAAAACCAGATTCAGCCAATCCCATCGATATCTTCATCCTCGATGGAGAGGCAACACCAGAAGGTGGAATGGGCGTCGCTCGTCAGCTCAAAGATGAGGTCTATAACTGCCCGCCAGTTCTCCTTGTTGTCGCTCGCAAAGAAGATGCTTGGCTGGCGGCATGGTCACGCGCCGAGGCAAGTGTTACCCACCCGATTGATCCTTTTACTCTGGCAACGACTGTCGCAGACCTCATTCGTTCTCACTCAGTGGCGAACGTTTAAAGCCCATCCGCACGAAGCAAATAAATGACTTTGCTCTGGCCCGATTACCTTGACCGATTAAATGCCGGCCTTGATTTAGAGCCGGCTGAAATCCAATCAGTACTTCAAGCGATTCTGGAAGATTCTGCAGATATAGAGTCAGTGAAGAATTTCTTACTCGCACTTCACACTAAGGGCGAGACGGCGGAAGAAGTTTCAGCGCTGGTCGAACAGCTCTATCTCAACGCAGCTCCCATCACAATTGCAGAGCGTGCCGTAGATACCGTTGGTACTGGTGGCGATGGCGCGCACACAATCAATATTTCATCGACGGCAGCAATCATTGCCGCCGCTGCAGGTGCTCGAGTTGTTAAACACGGATCGCGTGCCGTTTCGTCAAAGTCTGGAGCCTCTGATTTCTATGGAGCCCTCGGAATTGCATACGACTTGGATGGTGCAGGGGTAGAACGCACGGTCCGCGAACTTGGTATTGGATTCTGTTTTGCTCCAGTATTTCACCCAGCAATGAAGAATGCGTCGCCGGCACGAAAGGCGTTGGGTGTTCCGACGGTATTTAACTTCCTTGGTCCACTTGCAAATCCAGCCAAGCCGAAGGCAGCTGCAATTGGAGTGGCCGATGAACGAATTCACCTTGTGATGGCCCAGGTGATGGTTGCCAAAGGTTGTGACGGATTTGTCTTTAGAGGAGATGATGGACTTGATGAAATTACACTCGATGGGACAACATCAGTTTTAAGTATTGGCAAAACCGAAATCTCGAGTGATCGAATTGATGCAAAGGATTTTGGATTAGAGAACGCACCGATATCTGCCGTCCAAGGTGGTGATGGCGCAGAAAACGCGGCGATATCTCTGCGGATTTTGAAGGGAGAACGCGGGGCACCGCGCGATATTGTCGTCCTTAACACGGCAGTAACTATCGCTGCATATGAAGGCGAATTAGATCTCTCATTGCACGAGCGAATCTCTAAGGCGATGCCGCGAGCAATTGATGCAATTGACTCTGGAAAGGCGCTTACTCTTTTGGAGAAGTGGGCGGCGTTATCTTCCGAGATTTCTTCGGGGCGCTAAAGTTAATTGCATCTTCGATTGTAAATATTTCAAAACCAGCAAG
Organism: Candidatus Nanopelagicaceae bacterium; assembly: GCA_947454425.1. Classification (GTDB taxonomy): domain Bacteria; phylum Actinomycetota; class Actinomycetes; order Nanopelagicales; family Nanopelagicaceae; genus Planktophila. The sequence continues at coordinate 7,658 of CANGJV010000022.1, read as the reverse complement.
GCGCTCGAAGATTCCATGTAAGACATCAACGGTCGCCATTGCATCATCGAGAGCACGGTGATTAGGTGTGATCGTTGCTCCGAATACTTGGGCCAGGGTTCCCAGCTTGCAATTGGGAGCCTCTTCCCGAGAGAGAACTCGTCTCGCCAATATTGCAGTATCGAGGATTCGAAAAGCCGGCCATTGGTGCCCGTGTGCTCTTGCGACATACTTTAAAAAGGAGAGGTCGAAGGGTGCGTTCTGTGCAACGAAGACGGTCTCTTCATCACCAAGAAAATCAAAAAGATCAGGAAGCACATTTTCAATCGGCGGAGCATCATTGACCATCGCATCATCAATTCCAGTGAGATCGGTGATGTATGAAGGGATTGGATGGCGCGGATTTACAAGCGATGAAAAGGTATCTAAAACCTCACCGCCAAGAATTTTGACAGCGCCAATCTCGGTAATTGCAGCACCTAAGTGAGGAGCACCACCACTGGTCTCTAAATCGAGCACCACAAATCTCACCTGACTCAGTGGAGTTGCAAGCTCTTGAAAAGTGGACTGCCAACTATTTTCATTCATAGTGGCACGAGCCTAGATGATTGATATGACATATCGCCTCTCATATTATTGCTGCATGAGCGTTCATGATGCACCTGCCGGAACGATGCAAGATTGGCGAGCCCTCGGTAACGGCGAAAACGCAAAGATTGGAATCATCTTCGTACATGGATTTACTGGTTCTCCAGTTGGAATGAGGCCATGGGCTGAATTCTTCCTAGCGCGCGGATATTCAATATCGGTTCCACTCTTGCCTGGCCACGGAACAAAGGCGACGGACCTCAACCATGTGAAGTGGAAAGAATGGCCAAATAAAATAAATGAAGAACTCGAGTGGATGCTTTCGCAAGGTATGTCCGTCTTTATCTTTGGACTCTCGATGGGCGGGGGAGCCACCCTCAATTTATGCCTGACTCGATCTTCAAGTCTCTGCGGAATCGTTCTAGTTAATCCCATGATGCATGTGAAATTTGTTCCGCCTCAAGTTGCGTGGCTGATTTCCCGAGTCATCAAAGAACGCGAATCCGTTGGTGACGATATTAAGCGCCCTGGTGTGACCGAGCATGGATATGACTCGCTACCGGCAGTCGGTGCTTATCAACTTATTAAAATGTTGAGCTATACCCGCAAGCGCTTACATGATGTCACTGTGCCCTTAATGCTTTTTCACTCGAAGGATGATCACACACTTCCGGTTACAAACACCGAAATTATTATGAAAGGTGTCAGTTCGATTCCGAAGCAACGTATCGAATTGGTAAATAGTTATCACGTGGCCACTTTGGATTACGACCAGGATATTATTTTTGAAAATTCTTTAATATTCGTACAGAGCCATAGTTCCCGTTAGTGTCAAAAATTCTCAAAGCTTTAGGTGGTGAAAAACTTGCCTCGGCTTTTCGAAAAGCCGTTTCGGGTGACCCAAAGGGAATGCCTGATTGGGCGCAGGAAATGGCAGTAGGAAGCGATGTCGGTTTCTATGGTCCAGATAGCGATGTCTGGAAGGTGCATGGCTCGTTATCGACATTGATGGGCGGTGTCCGAGCCCTATTAATGCAAGCGGCGTACCCAGCAGCTCTCGCGGGTGTGGCACAGCACTCAGCCTACGACACCGATCCGCTTGGTCGACTCGAGCGAACCGCTCGCTGGTTAACAATCACCTCATTTGGTTCAACGCAGGCAATTAAAAAAGAAGCGCAAAGAGTGCAAGCGTTACATAATCGTGTGGTTGGCGAATACGTAGATCCTCGCAACCATGTTACAAAGTATGAAGCATCGCATTCTCGCCACTTGCTCTGGGTTCATTGCGCATTCACGGATTCTTTTCTTACCTCGTACCGGGAGCTTGATCCTGCCACTGACAAGTCCGTTCCAGATTATGTAAAGGAGTGGGCTCGTAGTGCAGAACCACTTGGATTAAGAGCAGCTCCAGAGTCGGATTCTGAACTCCAACAAACACTCAACGGTTTTCTCAACAACGAAATTGGCACAATCGAGGCAACACCAAAGATTGTTCACTTCATCATCAACCCACCATTTTCTAAGGCGGCGATGCCTTTCTATCGAACACTCTGCAACGCAGCTATTTCAACTTTGGATCCTCGCGTTCTTAAGGCGTTGGGTCTGAAATCAAAGTCACGTTATTGGTTGACCGCTGTTCGTCCGATGCTTGCACTTTTAAGAATGGTGGTGGGAAAAGAGTCTCCAAGTCAGACAATTGCCCGGGAACGCATCGCTCGGATATCCTCAGAGTTATGAGTGAATGTATCTTCTGCAAGATTGTGGCTGGCGAGATTCCTTCAAAGAAGATTTATGAGGATTCTGAATTCTTTGCCTTCCTAGATATTTTCCCAGCCGGTCGCGGTCATACATTGGTAATTCCAAAGGCGCATCACGAAGATATTCACTCACTTCCAGAAGAGCTCTATGGATCACTTGCCAAGGTTGCAAAGCGCGTGGCAGATCTGCTTCAAGACAAATTGCATTCAGAAGGTACGACCATTTTTCAAATGAATCGTGAATCAGGATGGCAGACCGTCTTTCATATCCACATGCATGTGATCCCACGTTGGAGTGGCGATGCGCTACATAAGCCTTGGGATATCAAACCTGCAGATGAAGCAGAACTCGCTTCGCTACATCAACTACTTTCCGAGTAAATAGTTAATTACGTCTTGCGCCTTCCAACCATCTGGATGTTTTTTAGCAAGATAATCAGGACCTGAAAGATCTGATCCGAGAGTAATCAACGGCAGTTCGCGACGACCATCCGGACGTAATTGACCTAATCCAATATTGGACATCAATGCATTGCAGAGGCATTGTGAGTGTTGAGCTGACTCAACATTGCCTTTCTTAAATTCAAATGTCTTCAGTGGTTCACTTGGACAGCGATAGCCAACTCCGCCGTTCTCTCTCTCAAATGGGGTTCGCAAGTAACCCAAATCGCAGATGCGATTGCGGGCTTCATATGCACCCTCATCCGATAGCGAGTTCGGTAGGACCGCAACTTTGAAAGGAAATCCAGTAGGTGATGCACTGCCATCGGTCTTCACTGATAATTTATCGGCAGTAAGCGCATCGATAACTTCTTGCTTGAGCTCCGGCGTAAATCCGGACTCATCTGCAAGTGCAAAGAGTGAACCAACTTGAACGCCTTTTGCCCCCGCAGCAAGCGCCTCTTTAACTTTCTTTGGCGTTGCATAACCTCCAGCAAGCCAGAATGGTGATCCAAGATTCTTAACCTTCACGAGGTCTGCATCATCTTGTTCGGTATAAATAGGATTTCCTGCTTCATCCTTTGATTTACGATTTCTCGGAGGCGCGTTGTGTCCGCCAGCGACGTGGCCTTCGATGACATAACCATCTGGTTTAGTAATTTCATCTTTGTTGAGATATGCGACGAGAGCATGCGAAGAGACAATCGCGAGAAAGAGTGGACGTTTGATTGGAAAATTAAGCCCGGCAATACATTGCGGGTCAAATGATGCAAAGTGCTTGATCGTTGATTCGGCTACATCGACGTTCATTGAAATTGGATTGCCCAACGCCAACTGATTGAGCAGATTTGGTATCTGTGCCGGGATACCAGCACCAATCAATATGTAATCGACATTAGCTAGCATCGCGCCAAAGAGTTGCGCTGGAATACACATCTGAATCTTCTCTAAGAGATTCATCCCAATCAGTCCATCATGGCCTTCTTTAGCTAGCCAAACTTCAACGAATGATGAAACAACAAGCAGATCAATTGCATGTTGGACGGGCTTGAGAGTGATTTTTGGAACATCAATATACGGTTTAGATTGATCACGACCGCCTTCAATGAAATATCTATCAAGTACCCCTGCGATAACTTCTTGATTCGGAAAACTCTTCATGGCACGGCGAATTGATCCGTCCGGATCACCATCTTGCAGGCGGCGAGCAATTACTGAATCAATAGCAGTACCTGAGATAACTCCAAGATTTCCAGTCTTTGCAACTTCCTTAGCCAATTGATTAGAAGATACAGCGATGCCCATGCCGCCCTGAATGATGGTTGGATAACGCTCATTACTCATGGGTCAAACCTAAGTGCATATGGGGCAGAACTCGCGAGTAGGGCTGCCGCCACGCTATTTATTTAAAGATAGTCCCCGTAGATGTGACTAATTAGATAGTTGAGTTATCAAGAACTGCTCGGCCCCAACTTTGAATGATGGGTTTCCAAGTGTTCGATAAATCATTTTCTCTCGCCTTGACGGTCGCTGCAATAGTCGTTTCATCTGAGGCTTTATCGAAGTTGCTGAATGCATGATCTGGTTTTGCTTCCCACATTGCAACAATAGAAGCATCGGCTTCTGGGTGACATTGCAAGCCGTAACTCAATGGACCAACTTTATAAATCTGGGTTGGACAGAGATTGCTATCGGCGATAAGTGTGGCGCCTTGTGGAAGTATGGAAACATAATCTTCATGCCACTGCGCGGCAGGAGCAGACGGTCCAAGATTCATGATTGAGTCAGGGGCAATTTGATTTATCTCGTATATACCAATCTCGCTCGCATCCAAACGCGAGACGGTCCCGCCAAGTGCGACACCTAGCAATTGTGCACCTAAGCAGATACCCAGAACGGGCAACCCTTCTTGGACAGACTTTTTGAGTAGCTCCTTTTCTAATGCCAACCATGGGTATTCGACATCCTGCATCGCATTCATCGCACCGCCCAAAGCAATAAGTGCAACAACATCAGGGTCTAGTTCCGTCGGAACAGTCTCGCCGTCGTATGCCTTAATGGTCTTTGAGGTAAAGCCGATTTCTTCCAGCCACTGTGAAACGAGGTGAGGAGGATCGGTGGCGTAGTTTTGTATGAAAAGAACAGTTTTAGTGGACACACGTTAAGTCTAAAGCCAACGAATTCTCAATCAACTGATTTGGGACGAGTTGAACTGTTAGCCTCTCGCATGCGAAAAATATTTGGGCTGGTTATCTCTGTCGTCATTTCATTAGGCTCGGCATCAAATGTTGCCTTTGCAGAGGATATGAGTCAGTCATGTGCGCAAGGGGGAGTCTGCAAATTAGGAGATATCGGCCCTGGCGGGGGAATGGTTTTCTTCGTCCGTACTCAGGCAACTTTTGCAGTATGGAAGAACACTCCAAATACTGAGGCTGACTATTCATACTCAGAAGATGGTTGGAAATATTTGGAGGTAGCGCCAAAGTCTTGGGCCGGTGGAAGCTCTGACCCAAAGATGAAATGGTGCAACAGCTCCAACACACGTGCATCATGGACCAAAGATCTTCAGGGTCGTGACTGGTATTTCAAATGGGTACCTGGGTTACCGCAAACTGGATTCCTCGCAAGTACTGGTTTTGGCAATACCGAGATCATCTCCCAAAATTGTTCAAGTGGCGCATCAAATGCCGCACGCGACTATCGCGGTGGAGGTAAAACTGACTGGTACCTACCCCGCCTTACTGAGATGAATCAACTTGCAATGTTTGCTGGTGGAAAACTTGCGCCAAAGAGCGCGTGTTGCATCAAGGATTTTCCAAAGAGCGAGAGCGCATCATTTGCCTCAAGTAACTATTCAATCAGCTGGGGGAGTTCGTACTGGTCTTCGGCCTTCTCATTTGGAAAGTTAACTACGCAGAACCAAAGTCAAAATCGAATGTCTATCGGCACAAATAATCCTGGTAACGGACTACCTTTTGTGAGACCGATTCGAGCTTTCTAGGCAGCTCACCTGGATTTTCACTTTAAGTTACTTGCTAAACGTCTGTGCCATCTGGCATGAGAGTGGACGATACTGGGATCGAACCAGTGACCCCCACAATGTCAATGTGGTGCTCTACCGCTGAGCCAATCGTCCGGGTCTTATGAAGTTGTTGCGAAAGTGTAACGCAGGAAGTGCGGAGCGCTGAAATCAATTTAAAATCAATAGCAACACCTGAAAGCATTTCAGAACGAGATGGCGAGTACCTTCCCGCTCTTGGGTACGTTGCGATTAATCTTGGAGGTGGAAACGGGATTTGAACCCGTGTAGAGGGATTTGCAGTCCCTTGCCTCGCCTCTCGGCCATTCCACCAAAGTCACAAAGTCAGATGGGCGAACATTGACGATGTAGATAAAAAGTCACCTTCGTACATAGATAGAACTACGTGAAAGTGACCCTTAATCCGAGCGGACGACGGGGTTCGAACCCGCGACCTGAACCTTGGCAAGGTTCCGCGCTACCAGCTGCGCTACGTCCGCATATTGCGGGCGCCAATCTAGCGCAGGGGAGGCCGAACTGCCAAAGCGTGCGTAGCCTTACCCCATGAATATCGGCAAGGGCTATCAATTTTGGATGCATGGGATTCGCGCATCTCGATTGGCAGAGATTACCGATGATCCACAGCGCCTCAGTGATGGCAACTTCTGGGCAGTACTGGCCACCTTCGAAGGCAAGTACCACTTCGCACGCTTTAAGAAAGTTTCCAACGAACCGTTCCCATCCGCGAATTGGAAGCGGTTAGAGCGACCTTGGAAAAGTACCCAGGAGATGATTGATTACATTGCATACATTCATGCAATCAAAGAGGAAATATCTTCGGGAGGCGTTTATCAAGTAAATGCCTGTCGCGAACTAATGCATTTCCTAGGCGATAAACCGCCCGCTTTGACAGGGTTATTCTCTGAAATTTTAAGAGCAAATCCTGCGCCTTTTGCAACATATCTCAAGATCCCGGGTTTTGAAATCGCTTCTGCATCTCCGGAAAGATTCCTCTCTCGTACCGGCGAGCGAGTAATCACTTCTCCAATAAAAGGAACTATTCGATGGAATCAAGAAGAGTTCGGCGAGAAGGATAAATCTGAAAATCTAATGATTGTCGATCTCATGCGAAACGATTTATCGCAAATATGCATCCCTGGCACAGTTGAAGTGTCATCACTTTTCCGGCACGAGAAACATCCAGGAATCACCCATCTTGTTTCCGATATTGAAGGCTCGCTTTGTGAGGGTGTTGATTGGTCTGAGATATTTTCCGCCTTGCTCGCTCCAGGTTCCGTTTCTGGTGCACCGAAAAGTTCTGCGGTCAAAATAATCCGCGAAAACGAAGAGCAAGCGAGAGGCCCATACTGTGGCGCACTTGGCTACATTCACGGAAATCGCGCAGAGTTGGCAGTTGCAATCCGCACCTTCTGGACTACTGGCGACAAGTATCTGCGTTACGGCACGGGAGCTGGAATTACTTGGGGCAGTGATGCGATGAGCGAATGGGAAGAGACGCAGTTGAAGGCACGCCACCTCATCTCGATTGCCGGTGGTGAACTGTGATTCATCCACCTCGAAGACCATTTCCACCAGGAACTGGAATATTTGAAACGTTAAGAACTGAAAATTCACGCGTTTCAGAATTTGGGCGACATATGCGTCGCGCTCTGACGGCAGCACGTGCAGAAAATATTCCAATGGCCAATGAGGATCTGTTGCGCAGCGAGATAAAGCGAGTTTTGGAAGAGACTCCATTCGAAGTCGGAAGATTACGAATCGCATTTACTCATCAAGGCTTCGCAATTACTCACGACCCTTACCAAGAACTAAGCGAAGGTGGATATCTCACCTTTTCGCAGCAGACCTCGAAG
>CANGJV010000021.1 GCA_947454425.1 Candidatus Nanopelagicaceae bacterium | reverse complement strand
TTAATCTTCCTTAATCGATCTCGACATATAGCCAGCGATGATCATCATTCCGATGGGATAGGCCATCGCCCACGAAAGCGAAGTTGCCTGAGCAAGTAGTCCAGTAAGAGTTGGTCCCATAAAGAAGCCAGCTATCCCAATGACTCCGACCCGCGAAATTGCCACTGCTGGAGCGATTCCTTTGAGTCGGCTAGCTGCCAAGATGAATGCTGGAAACATGGGGCCGATTCCTAAGCCAGCGAATATAAAGCCAATATTGGCGATAACTAGTGCCGGAATAGTTGCAACACTTGAAAGTGGGATTGCTATCGCAAGACATATGGCCCAACTGCCTCCACCATAGAGGCCACCATAACGAACAGTGTTACGTGCACCAAACTTTTCCAAAGCCTTATCGCCGAGGAATCGACTTGTAATCATTGCAAGTGCAAAAGATGCGAAGGCAGATGCATAGATCCCCTTTGGAATATTCATATTATCTCGTAACAAGATTGCGCCCCAGTCACTTGCGGCACCTTCTGCAATTAATCCCGATATAAGGCCAACACCGATTGCCCACAAAGGCAGAACTGATTTGCCAAATAAAGGAATCTTTGCATCAGTAATTTCTTGGCCATCTCCAGCATGTTCATCCTCGGCTGGTGATAACAAATAAATATTTGCTGGAATAAAGGTAACAAATGAAACTACCGCAACTGCAATTAAATTCTCTTTTGGCGTCAGAAGCGAAATCATGGCACCACCAAAAACGGTGGTAACAAAGGATCCAAGACTCCACATGCCATGAAAAGAAGACATCCACTTCTGATTGAGAATCTTCTCAACTACAACCGCCTGAGTATTGACTGACATATCAGTGAGGGCGTAACCAAAACCCAAAATCATGAGTGCGAAAAATAGCTCTGTTGCATTTTTTGCGTAAGCCATTGCAACTAAGCCGGCTGGAAGCAAACAGGATGAAATATTGACCATCGGGCGAGAGCCGAATGTATGAATCGCTCGCCCAGCAATCTGGGCCCCAAGTACGGCGCCGATTGTTGATCCTAAGAAGATAAAACCAAATTGACCGTTGCTTAGACCAACCGCATCTTTGATTTCAGGAATTCGTGCAACCCACGCCATTGAAGCGATACCCATGATGAAGAAGGATGCCCAAAGAGAATTACGGGCGCGGATTCCTCGCTGGATTGAAGTCGGCACTAGCGAAACCTATCCCGTAACCTTGCACACTATGGAGCACATCCTTGAGAAGTCGGCGGTAAAGCGAGTAGCTGCTGCGATGGATGGTCTTTCAATTGTCGGCCCCATTAAAGTTCTAGGCGAAAGTGCCCGCACCGCCCAAGAAGCCGCCTCCGCATTAGATATTGAAGTTGGTCAAATCGCATCCTCTCTGATTTTCAAAACACCAGATCAGAAGGTCCTCCTTATTATTACAAGCGGTGGTCACCGAGTTGATACCGAGCTGGTGGCTAAGACCCTTGGATACCTAGAGCTGCTCAGAGTCGATGCTCAATTTGTAAAAGAGTTTTCCGGATTTTCAATTGGTGGTGTAAGTCCAATTGGGTGGAGCACTCAGCCAGATATCACACTGATAGATGAAGCACTCAACGATTACAAAGTGGTCTGGGCAGCTGCTGGACACCCTCACGCTGTCTACCCAACTAGTTTTGCCGAGTTAATTACTTGCACTGGCGCAACCCCAATGGTTGTTGGGGAATAAAGATGTCGACTGTCATCTATAACTTTAAGATTGAAAAGTCTTCAATTCCCTTTGCCTTTATTCAAATGGCAATTGGGCGGCGCATGGCACGTTCAATTCCTGGTGTGAGCTTTGCTAAATTGATGGGCACCGGAACTGGTAAAACTTTCACTCCATCGGATGCGGATTTACAACAATGGGCAATTCTCTTCGTGGCAGATGATCTTGACGCTGTCGATAGCTCTCGCTTTATTTCACGGTGGAAGAAGCATTCCACTAAAGTGGATAGATACATTCTTAACCCAGTCTCATCCCACGGAATGTGGTCTAAGCGAGAGCCATTTCCGATATCACTCGAACCACGTACCGGTGGACCAGTAGTTGCAATTACCCGGGCGCGATTGAAATGGTCCCAAGCAATACGTTTTTGGAGATCTATTCCACCAGTTGTAGCAGATTTGCATCAATCCCCCGGATTGATTTTCTCAATCGGAATCGGCGAGGCACCGATTGGCTTGCAAGGAACTCTCTCTATCTGGAAATCCGAGGCCGCCTTACGTGACTTTGCCTACAAGAATGCACCCCATCGCGTCGCAATTGAGGATACAAAGAAATTCAATTGGTATAGCGAAGAGCTCTTTGCCCGCTTCGACCTCGTAAATACGGCAGACTTCACCTATGTCAATTAGGCACTACACCCCTCGCAGGAGGCGCCACGGAATTTCACAACGTGCGCGCGTCATCCTCGGTGCAGCTCTCGCCATGACAATACTTTTACAGATTGCATATCCACTCACCGATGGATCGGTTCTGAAATATGTAACCGTAGCCACGGTTTATATGGGAGCGCTCTCGATGCTCTTGCACGCTTATCTTTCATTTGGATCTAAATATGCGCTTCGTTATTTAATACTTACAGTTCTTTTTGGCTATTTCATTGAGTTCACTGGCGTTCACACTGGTTGGCCATTTGGAATATATAAGTATGACTCTTCACTTGGACTTGCCCTATTTGGTGTTCCACTCGTTGTGCCATTTGCCTGGGTAATGATGGTCCATCCCGCTCTCGTTGCGGCACGTCGAGTTACCACTCACTGGACTTTTCTTTACGGGGGTGCGCTCTTAGCAGCATGGGATCTCTTTCTTGATCCTCAGATGGTTGCCGCAGGACGTTGGACATGGGATGTAACAGGCTCCCATATCCCTTTTGTTCCAGATGTTCCGCTTTCAAATTTCTTTGGCTGGTTATTGGCAGGTTGCGCCATCGTTTCGCTGCTCAACTTTGTACTTCCATTTGAACGGAGAAAAGAGAGCGCCAGCGTTCGTGCCGTAACGATTCTGCTTACTTGGGTTCTCTTCTCGGGCTTAATTGGAAATCTCTTCTTCTTTGACCGACAAGGGCTGGCATTTCTAGGAACTCTTGTATTCGGTGCATTTGCAACTCCCTTTATCTATAAGAGCTGGCTTGGCGAAGCTTAAGCGCCATGGTCTTCTATATATTTCTACTTAACTCTCTCCTCTTACTTCTTACCCTCATAAATTTTCTGACAATAAGAAGACCTCTCTCACCTTCGAAATTTAATCATTCTATTCTCGTGCTCCTGCCAGTCAGAAATGAAGAATCGAATATCGAGCGCATTCTTGCTGAGCTCGAAAATCAAATTGGAGTATCGAAATACAAGGTCTTGGTCATCAATGACAACTCAGAAGACCGAACTCGCGAATTAGTGCTGAAATCAATCTCCGAGAGAATCTCGCTATTTGATGCACCTATGCCACCAACTGGATGGATCGGCAAAGTAAATGCGCTCGAATCAGGGCTTAATTCAACTGCGCCTGCAGATGTAGTGATATCTATCGATGCCGATGTTCATTTTGAAAAGGATGCGATTGCTCGAGCTGTTACAACTTTGATTGATTCGAATTTAGATTTCATCTCTCCATACCCTCGTCAAATAGCTATTTCTTGGACCGAGCGTTTGACGCAGCCGCTTTTGCAATGGTCATGGATGAGCACACTGCTCTTGCGCGGTGCTGAGAAAATCCCTCTCACTTCTACCGTCGTGTGTAACGGCCAATTTCTGGTGATGAAGGGTGAATCCTTAAACGCTATCGGCGGCTTTCAATCTGTTTCCCACCAAGTTCTAGATGACATCGAACTTGGAAGGTCCTTTGTTCGCAATGGTTACCGCGGAACAGTGATCGATGGCTCTTCCATTGCATCTACTCGAATGTATTCAAACTTTGCCGAAGTTCGTGCCGGTTATGGAAAATCACTCAATAAAGCATTTGGATCGAAAATTGGATCTATCTTCGCAGCGCTCTTTATCGCTCTGACCGGAATCATTCCCCTGTTGTATTCACTTAACGGAAACCTGATTGCAATTGCAGCCCTCGCCGCAATTATCGGCTCTCGCTTTGCAAGTTCTGCTGCATCATCTGGTCGACTTCGTGATTCATTTCTCCATCCAGCATCATCTCTGCTCTTTATCTATCTGCTTTACTTCTCATGGATAAACCGCGGTAAGACACAATGGAAGGGGCGCACCGTATGACTGGCCAAGTCGGCAAAGTGAAAGAGCCCAAGGAGATTGTTGTTATCGGTGCTGGAATCGGGGGCATGTCTGCCGCTGCTCGACTTGCCCGTGCTGGCCATCGAGTCGCTATCTACGAAGCCTCTGATCGCCCCGGTGGTAAGTGTCGGACTGAATGGATTGGGCGATATGCATTTGATACCGGCCCATCACTTCTTACTATTCCAGCGGTCTATCGGGATCTCTTCCAACGAACCGGTCAGCAATTAGGTCAGGTGATGGAGATAAGCGCAGTTGACCCATCTTTTGATTATCGATTTCATGATGGTAAATCCGTAAAATTTGCCAACCTCTCACGAAAGAAAACGCTAGAAGCGATCACTGAAGCTTTTGGTGGCGATGCAGCAATGCAGTGGAACTCAGTTCTCGAACGCGCCGAACGGATGTGGGATGTCTCCCGAGAGCCATTTATTGAATCCGAACTTAAAAGTCCATTTTCATTGCTAAAGCGCCGACATATTCTGCGTGATCTTCGAATAATTGCACCGCGCGCAACCCTTCGTGATTTCGGTTTGAGCAATCCTTATTTGGCAAAGATCATGGATCGTTACGCCACCTACAGTGGCTCTGATCCACGAAAGGCACCGGCAGTTCTCTCTTCCATTGCCTTTATCGAAGAGGCATTCGGCGCCTGGCATATCAAGGGCGGAATTGGGACTTTATCTGAGCACATCGCAGCTCGCTGCGAAAAATTGGGAGTATCAATCCACCTCAACTCACCCGTTGCCGAAATTTCAACTAAAGGAAGTACGGCCACTGGTATCACACTCGAAGATGGCACCACGATTGCCGCCGATATTGTAATTTCAAATGCCGATGCCGGCTTTACTTACAATCAACTCATCAGAGGCAATAACCGTAAGGTAAAGAAGGTGCGCAAGGAGCAAGCAAAACTTGAGCCATCACTCGCAGGTTTCTCTCTTCTGATTGGACTTCTCCCAAGTACTCACGCTCCACTTTCTCATCACACAATTCTATTTCCAGAAAATTATGACGCGGAATTTGATTCAATATTTACTGAAAAGCGTCCAGTAGAAAAACCTACAATTTACATCTGTTCACCGGATGATCCAACAATGGTAAAAAGTGAAGGTCACGAGGCGCTCTTTGTTTTAGTAAATGCACCGCGCCACGATTTCGACCCATCCAAAGGCTTTGACTGGAGTAATGCCGAGTTTGCACAAAGCTATGCACATTCCATTATTGATCAAATAGAATCTCAAGGAATTTCAATCCGAGATCGTCTCGACCTATTAGAGATTCGAACACCACTTGATTTAGAAAATACCGTCAATGCACCAGGTGGTTCCATCTATGGAACTTCAAGCAATGGTCCGCGAGCTGCTTTCTTGCGGGCAAAGAATCGTTCCCCTATTAAGAATCTATATCTTGTAGGTGGCTCTGCCCACCCTGGCGGCGGTTTGCCACTCGTAGGACTGAGTGCTGAAATTGTCGCTAACGCGATTCTGCCCCAATCCCATTAACAGTGCTTGTGGGTTAGCGCAGAATTGATTTAGCCATCCGCATTACCTGCAGGAAGCTCCAGATCTGTAAAATTACAAATCCAATTGCTAAATTAGTTGCAACTTCATATCCAAGCCAATAACTAAGAGTCACGGCCATAACGAAGATTGCTCGAACTGGGCGCTCGGTCGGTGTCACAATGCCAATTTCCGCATAACCAAGTGATGCAAGACGTGCACGCGCATATTCCTGTGTCGCACCAATTACCCAGATTGCGATTGCCCAACGAACAGGAACTCCCACAAAAGATGCGCCCATTAGCCAGAACGCCTCTGAAATGCGATCTGCGAGCGAGTCGTAAAGTTCGCCAAATTTACTGACCCTTCCTCGGTAGATTGCAAGCGAGCCATCAACGCCATCACAAATTAACGAGAAGAGAACTAAAGCAAGTAACTGACTTGTGTATATGGTTTGGTAAATCGCCACTGAAGCAAGTAGGCCAACTGTTGTCACTATATTGGGAGTAATTCTTACAAAGGCCAAACCGCGTGCGATCCAGTATGAAATACGGAGCCAGAGAGAAATAACTCCTTGAACCTCGACTCCCCCGTGTAGGTCGCTCCACTTACGATTAAATTCACTCGACTTCATCGCGCTGCCTTAATCTGCTCAAAAATTTCACGGGTCGCAGTGGATGAATTCATCGTATAAAAATGGATTCCAGGTGCACCTGCATCGAGCAACTTCTGAGCTAAATCAGTTGCAATTTCAACGCCTAACTTATGAACATCATCAGGATTACCTTCAACTTTTGCAAAACTCTCAGCGATATGAGCTGGTATCGGCGTACCACTTAGCTCTGCCATTCGATTGAACTGCTTCACATTCGTTACCGGAAGAATTCCAGGGATAATTGGCATGGTTGATCCACGTGCTGCAAGTTTGTCTACCAATGAAATCCATTTCTCGGCTTTGAAGAAGAATTGAGTGGTGGCAAAAGTTGCACCGAGACTTTCTTTCTTTATCAAAACATCAATATCTTTTGTGAAGTCACCTTCTGATGAAGGGTGGCCGTCGGGAAAAGCTGCAACACCGATTGTGAATCCACCGACTTCAGATGCCAAAGCAACTAACTGATCTGCGTGATCGAAACCTCCGGCAGTTGATTGCCAAGGAGCTCGAGGTCCGCCAACTGGATCTCCACGTAAGGCAAGAATGCTTCTAATTCCAGCTTCGCGATATTTGGCGAGAATTTCAACGAGTTCAGCGCGGGTCGATCCAACGCAAGTCAGGTGCGCGACGGTGGGAACTTTGGTGCGCGCTGTTATCTCAGATGTAATGCGGATGGTGCGATCTCGCGTCGAGCCGCCGGCACCATAGGTGACAGAGATGAAATCCGGGGCAATTGACTCGAGTCCGGCAATTGCGGACCAGAGTCGGGATTCGCCTTCCTCATCCTTGGGTGGGAAAAATTCAAAGGAGAAGGTCGGCTTACTGCCGTCGGCTATGTTCGTCATGCGAATCTCCACTGTGTCAGGGTACCTTTGCCGCGTGGGTAATGAGGTCAAGACAACTATCGAAGAGGTTCGCTCTGAGATTCGAAGCGAATTGGCTGACTATCTCGCCCAGCAGCGAAGCTATCTGACCTCCATTGCATCAGAATTGCTTCCAGTATGCGAGGCGATGGATGAGTTTTTATTAGATGGCGGCAAACGCCTTCGCCCACTCTTTGCCTATGCCGGTCTACTTGCATCTGGTGCCACACCCAACCGAGCAATTATCCGAGCAATTTCTAGCCTTGAACTTTTGCAAGCATGTGCACTTATCCATGATGATTTGATGGATAAGTCAGATACTCGACGTGGAAAGCCCGCGATTCATCGACACTTTGAAAATCTTCACCAATCCACTTCTATGAACGGTCATGCAACTCAATTCGGAGAAGCAGCCGCAGTCTTGCTCGGCGATCTCGCTCTTGTCTGGTCGGATCAGATGCTCAATACCTCTGGCATATCAATAGAGTCACTGATGGCTACACATAAAATTCATGATGAGATGCGGATTGAACTTATGGCCGGCCAGTATCTTGATGTTCGAGAAGCCGGCGAAAATTCATATAGCGCCGTACGCTCACTTCGGATTGCGCGTTACAAATCAGGCAAGTACACAATCGAACGCCCACTACATATTGGTGCAGTCATTGGTCAGCCTGCAGAATCTGAAAATAAATCTCTCCTCAGCGCACTCTCTCGCTATGGACTGCCACTTGGAGAAGCATTCCAACTCCGTGATGACTTGCTCGGAATTTTTGGAGATACCGCGGTAACCGGTAAGCCAGCTGGCGATGATCTACGTGAAGGTAAGCGCACCGTACTTATTGCAATGACTCTTTCTGCGCTCGATGAAGCTGAAAAAACTGAACTTCTCAATTACCTAGGTAAGCCAAATATCTCGCCAGAAAAAATAGAGGAACTTCGTGCTCTGATTATCAGATCAGGTGCTGTTCAAGAGGTCGAAAATTTGATTGAGAAATTAACCCAACAATCACTTGCTGCAATTGAAGATCCATCAATCCATCCATCATCGAGAGAATTTCTCACATACATCGCGCTGAGCGCGGTAAAACGGAGCGCATAATGGTTGCACGTATCAAAGGTCCATCGCAGAAGGTTGTTGTCGTCGGTGCCGGTCTCGCTGGACTCAGCGCAGCGCTACGTCTTGCAGGAACTGGACGAGATGTAACAGTGATTGAACGCGAGTTAGTTCCTGGTGGTCGTAGCGGCCTGCTCAATCAGGATGGCTATGCCTTTGACACTGGACCAACCGTTCTTACTATGCCATCACTTATCCAAGATGCATTCTCTGCAGTAGGTGAAGATATGAAAGATTGGCTTGAGTTAATGCCAGTCTCCCCGCTCTATCGCGCCTTCTACGCAGATGGTTCGCAGATTGATGTCCATGCCGATACCAAAGCAATGGAACAAGAAATTCGAGAAAAGGTTTCAGCATCTGAAGCCGCTGGTTACCGCGATTATGTGGATTTCGTAACAAAGCTTTACAAATATGAGATGAATGACTTTATCGATCGCAATATTGATTCACCCTTTAACCTTTTGACTCCAAATCTTGCTCGCCTTATCGCTTTAGGTGGATTTAGAAAATTGCAGCCAAAAGTTAATCAATTCCTAAAAGATCCACGGCTACAGAAGGTCTATTCATTCCAGGCGATGTATGCCGGCGTTAGTCCGCAGCAAGCTCTAGCAATCTACGCCGTTATTGCTTACATGGACTCAGTCAATGGCGTCTTCTTCCCTAAGGGTGGAATGCATGCCGTTCCTCGTGCACTTGCAGCTGCTGCAGAAAAGCATGGGGTTAAGTTTGTTTATGGTTCTTCCGTTACTTCACTTGAGAAGCAAGGCAATCGAGTTACCGCCGCTATTACCGATAAAGGTGAGCGCTACGAGTGCGATGCCATCGTAATGAACCCAGATCTTCCAGTAGTTTGGAAAGAGTTACTTGGCAAAGAACCACTCTCGATTAAGCGCCTTAAGTACTCACCATCATGCGTGACATTGTTGGTTGGCTCTTCCAAGCATTACGACCATATTGCTCACCATAATATTCACTTCGGTGAGTCTTGGGATGGCGTCTTCGACGAATTGATTAATAAGAAAATCCTTATGACAGATCCATCTGTGCTCGTCACCGTACCCAGCCACGACGACAAATCACTTGCGCCAGCGGGTAAAGAGTCGTATTACGTCCTCTTCCCGACTCCGAACCTCGATGCCGATATTGATTGGACAATCGAGAAATCCCGTTACCGCGATGAAATGATTCGAGTACTCGAATCACGCGGTTATGAAGGATTCGGAGATGCGATTGAGACCGAACACATGACAACTCCACTCGATTGGCAGGCACAAGGAATGGAGCGCGGTGCACCATTTGCTAGCGCACATACCTTCTTCCAGACTGGCCCATTCCGCCCACGTAACATTGCCGCAGGTTTTGATAATGTCGTCTTTGCCGGCAGTGGAACCCAACCTGGTGTTGGCGTTCCGATGGTCTTAATTTCTGGTCGCCTAGCAGCTGAGCGCATTGTGGGACCCGTAAAGTAAATGTCAGCACTGCTTCAAGAATCTTACGATGAGTGCAAAAGGCTCAATGCCCTGCACGGTAAGACTTACTATCTTGCGACCCTCTTACTTCCTGCTCGAAAGCGTCCACCGGTACATGCGCTCTACGGATTCGCACGTTATGCCGATGAGATTGTGGATGATCTCGCTTCCACATTAAGTGAGCAAGAGAAAGCCGATGCACTTCGCACTTGGGGGGCATCAGTTCTCAATGATCTCCGCAGTGGCAAGAGTGAAGACCTCATTGGTCGTGCGTTAGTAGATACCGTTACACAATATTCAATTCCCTTGAGTTACTTTGAAGCATTTATGAAGTCAATGGAGATGGACCTGACGGTTACTCGTTACCAAAATTATGACGAGTTGATGACATATGTTTATGGCTCAGCGGTAGTAATTGGACTAGAGATGCTTCCTATTCTTGGCTACAGCGACCCACGCGCAATTGAAGCGGCAACGGCTCTTGGAACAGCCTTTCAACTAGCTAACTTTATTCGCGATATCGATGAAGATATCGATCGTGGCCGCATCTACATGCCACTTGATGAACTCGCAAAATTTGGCGTCAGCGAAGAGATGCTTCTGGCTCGAACCCTCACACCTGAAATTATTGAGGCGATTAAATTTCAAATCGCTCGAGTTCGCGAACTGCAATCGATTGCCGAGGCAGGGATCAAATATCTCAATCCAATTTCGCGCCCATGCATTCGGGCAGCAAGTGAACTTTACTGCGGAATCGTTGATGAAATTGAAGCAAATGGTTATGACGTCTTCAATACTCGGGCAACAACTTCGAAGTGGCGCAGATTCCGAGTCGCTGGAATAGCTTTTATTCAGACTCTTTTCGCTCGCATGCGCTAGAGTTTTAGCTACGGGAGCCAAGGTGGCTGAGAGGGTCTTATATAAGAGACCGACCGTTTGACCAGTTCGGTAATGCGAATTGAGAATGCTAGAGGTTTTCTATGACTTCCATTTTTTTCACCGCGTGGGGCTATCAAGTTTCATACCTAGAATTCATCGCATCAATTGTCTCTTTTATCGGCGTAGGACTTGGAATCACCGGAAAAAGAATCACCTGGCCTTGGTGGGGAATCAGTAGCGCGCTCTATCTCATCCTCTTTATCCAATGGGATCTACTTGCTAGCGCCCTCCTTCAAATAATCTTTATCGCAGCGGCGATTATGGGCTGGTTTGGTTGGGAAGTCTCTGGCGCAAAGCCTGGTCCATTTGCACGGGAGTATCGCTTCTTAACTTTCTTTGCAATTCTTGCATCAACTCTTATCTTCGCGCCGATCCTGACACATATTGGAGCGGTCGCGGCATTTCCTGATGCACTACTTCTCTTCGGAAGTCTCGCTGCGCAATTATTAATGGTCTACGAAAAGTACGATAACTGGCCACTATGGTTAGTAGTTGATGCCGGATACACCGCACTCTATGCTTCACAGGGATTACTCTTTACTTCGCTTCTCTATGTTGCATTTACATTGATGGCCGCTTTGGGATGGAGCAGTTGGTATGGAACTCATCGACGCGCTATTCGATCTCTGTAAAACAACGCCACGACCAATTATCGCAATTGATGGTCCAGCCGGAGCGGGCAAGACAACGTTGGCAGAGCACTTAAGTGTTGCACTATCTCTGCGCTACAAGACCACGACAATTCATATGGATTCGCTCTACCACGGTTGGAGTACACCATTTGATCACCATCTCAAGGATGCTCTCGTGAAAGCCGCCACTTCACATAAGAAGGCAATTGCCTACTCGCTCCCCCAATTTAATTGGAGCAGAAATGAATTTGGAGAAGAACAAGCAGTAAGACCATCTGAATTATTGATTCTGGAAGGCGTCGGCGCCTCTCAATCCATCATTCGTCCATATTTGGCAGCTTCTATTTGGATTGAAGTAGAACCGAAAAAAGGTTTAGAGCGCGTACTTTTACGCGATGGCCAAGCAATCTCTAATGAGATGGCTAAGTGGCTTGAATTACAAGAGCAACACTTTTCTGAGGAAGAGTCCGAGAAGAGCGCTGATTTCCTACTGACTACCTAGAATATCGTCGTGTCAGATCTCACCGGCGAACTCATTGATGGGCGATATCAGCTCCTTCGCCAAATTGCCGCTGGTGGCATGGCGAGCATCTACGAAGGATTCGATACCCGGCTAGACCGCAAAGTTGCAGTAAAAATCATGCACTCACATCTGGCCCAAGATGAGCAATTTGTTGAACGTTTTATCCGTGAAGCAAAAGCTGCCGCCGCACTCTCGCACCCAAATATTGTCGCGGTCCAAGATCAAGGCTGGAATCAGAGCGGTACGCCAGCGGTCTTTATTGTGATGGAGATAGTCGAAGGCCATACCTTGCGCGAGTATCTCAATGAGCAAGGACGGCTTACATACCGTGATGGAATTCGTTTCTTACTTCCAGTCTTAAGCGCCCTCGCTGCAGCACATAAACAAGGAATTGTTCATCGAGATATCAAGCCAGAGAACATTTTGGTCTCACGAGAAGGCCGAATCAAAATTGCTGACTTCGGATTAGCCAAGGGGCCACTGCTTGGTTCAACTATGACAGCCGAATCCAGCGTAATCCTTGGCAGCGTTTCATACCTATCCCCCGAGCAAGTTCAACGAGGCGTGGCGGATTCACGTTCTGATGTTTACGCTGTTGGTATTACTGCATTTGAATTATTTACCGGCAAGAAACCATTTGATGGCGATGCGCCGATTCAGATTGCATATATGCATGTAAATGAACGTGTTCCACGAGTGAGTTCACTCATCAACGATTTCCCAAATGACTTAGATGATCTGATCTACAGTGCAACTTCTGCCGATCCAGATGAGCGACCACGTGATGGCGCTCAATTCCATACGGCGCTATCGGCTGTAAATGCCCGTTTAAATCCGAAAGAGAATCAACTGAGCCTTGAGCTCGATATTCCAATTGCACCGATGCGTCCGCAAAGCAAGAAGAAATCTCTACGCAACCGAGTACGTGAACTCACCTCTCAAATTCCAGTCTCTCCAGAACCAGTTGCAAAAGAAGAGATAAAGAAAGTTGCTGAACGTGAGACCACGGCACAGGTGGCTCGTCGCAAGAAGGTAAGTAAGCGAGTGCGGCGCAATCGTTATATCGCTGCTGGCTTGGCAATCGCACTTGGAATCACAGGCTGGTATATCTTGATTGGTCCTGGTTCGCGCGTAGTAGTTCCATCCACTGTGGGCGCAACGCAGGCCGAAGTTACAGCTGCACTTGAACCGTTAGGGCTGACCTCAATTGTCGTTGAACGCAGATTTAGCGAAGAGATAGATGCCGATCACGTCATCGAGTCTGATCCTGTTGGCGGCGGACGGATCGAACAAGGTGGCAGCGTCAAGCTCGTTATCTCAAAGGGGCCAGAACGCTATGTCATTCCAATGGTCAATGGACTTACGCCGGAGGCAGCACAGGCAGCGCTTTCTAAATTCCCGCTCACACTCGCCCCAAGTATCGAAGTTTTTGATTCCAAAGTACCTAAGGGTTTTGTTATTTCAGTTTTACCGGCGATCGGAACTAAGGTAAAACGAGGCACAAAAGTCACATTGACCATCTCTAAAGGAATCGAACAAGTTCCACTTGCTTCATATATTGGTAAGAGCGGCGAGCAAGCGCTCAATGAATTAACTGATGCCGGCTTCTCTGTAACTTCAACCTATGCATTTAGTGAGACTAAACTCAGTGGTGAAGTTATTGCGCAGACTCCTGCCGGAGGTGCAACCGCCAATAAAGGCGCAATAATCACTCTCGTCATCTCTAAGGGAAGTGAATTCTCATATATTCCAAATCTCTACTCATTATCTGAGGCACAGGCGGTGAAGGCACTTCAAGATCTCGGCCTTAAGGTTGTAGTGAAAAAGATTGGCAAGAAGACGGTCAAGAAGGTCACAAACATCGTGCCAAAGGTCGGCTCGAAGGTTAAACGTGGCAGTTCAGTAACCATCACAGTAGGGTAGGCCGGTGCCTGCAACTAAGAATTCTCGTCCACGTATCGGTGCTCATACTCCTACTTCCGGAGGAATGGCGAAGCGCTCTATTGCCTATGCTGAAATTACCGAAGCTGAGGCAATTCAAGTATTTACCTCAAACCCACGTGGCTGGGCGATGCCAGAGACTAATCATGAAGCAGATGCACTCTTTCGCGAGAAGGCAGTGGCGCTCGATATCGAGGTCTATGTCCACGCACCATTTCTCATCAATCTTGGATCGCCAACTGAAGATACTTATAAAAATTCACTCGCTTCCACTGCGTACTCACTTAAGCGCGGTCAAGAAATTGGCGCACTCGGTGTCGTTGTACACACCGGCTCTGCTGTGAAAGAAGAGTTTGTCGATCAAGCCTGGAAACAAATTAATAAGGGCATGATGCCGATTCTAGAAAAGCTTGGCGATGATGCACCCATGTTGCTCCTCGAGCCAACCGCTGGACAAGGCCAATCACTTGTAAAGCGACTTGAAGATCTCGAGAAGTATTTGAAAGCACTTGAGTACCACCCAAAGGTTGGAATTTGTCTCGATACTTGTCACGTTTTTGCGGCTGGTCATGACATTGCAAAAAAAGGTGGCATGAAAGAGACTCTTGATCTTCTCGTCGAGGTTGCTGGAATCGAACGTATCCAATTAATTCATGCAAATGACTCTATGGATGTCTGTGGCGCGCTCAAAGATCGCCATCAAAATATCGGAGAAGGCCATATCGGTACCGATCCATTTAAGGAATTGCTTGCCCATCCCGCAGTAGTAAATGCGCCACTGATTCTTGAGACTCCAGGGATGGAGCCGGAACACGGTAAAGAAATTGCATTACTGAAGAAACTTCGCGGATGAGCGCATCGCACAATCGCAAGATGAAGATTGCCCCTTGGGCACTTCTTGCGGTAGCAGCATCTTGGGGATATGCCTTCGTGGTGATGAAAGATGTAATTGAAAAGCAGAGTGTGAATAGCTTCCTATTCTCTCGTTTTGCAGTTGCTGTACTTGCGATGATCGCACTCAAGCCTTCTGTGCTCCGAAATATCAACTTAGAGATTCTTAAAAAAGGTTTTCTCGCCGGGCTCTTCCTTGGATCCGGCTATATTTTCCAAACGCTCGGCCTCAAACTCACCGGTGCTGCGATTACAGGATTCATCACTGGCCTCTATGTTGTTGCCACACCAGTTATTGCGGCAATATTTCTTCGCCATAAAATTTCGCGCTTCACTTGGGCTTGCGTTGCTCTCGCTACCGTTGGGCTTGCTCTGCTTTCACTCCACGGATGGAGCGTTGGATTTGGCGAGTTCTTGGTTCTTATCAGTGCAATCGGATTTGGCGCCCACATCATTGCTCTAAGTCAATGGAGCAGTGGATTAGATAGCTACACCTTTACATTGGCGCAGCTTGCAACTTGTGCGCTATTAACAGGAGTCATCTCCTTCGGCCAAGGATATGAAGCACCAGCAGATACAACTGGTTGGCTAGTAGTTTTCTACACCGCAATTGTCTGTACCGCCATTGCTTTCATGATTCAAACGTGGTCACAGGCGCATATAACACCTACAAAGGTTGC
The DNA here is from genome assembly GCA_947454425.1 of Candidatus Nanopelagicaceae bacterium. Lineage (GTDB taxonomy): Bacteria > Actinomycetota > Actinomycetes > Nanopelagicales > Nanopelagicaceae > Planktophila. The sequence continues at coordinate 2,965 of CANGJV010000021.1, read as the reverse complement.
CGTTATTCTTACAATGGAAGTTGTCTTTGCGGCCATCTTTGCCGTGATCTTTGGTCGCGAAACCTTAACTTTTCAAGCCCTCGTTGGCGGCATACTCGTGGTTATCGCGATGTTCGCCATCGTCATCAAGAACGAAGAGAGCGTAGAATCTGCACATGGCAATTGATCTTCGATCTGACACGGTAACTCAACCTTCGCAAGGAATGAGGGATGCAATTGCATCTGCAGCAGTGGGAGATGACGTTTACAGTGATGATCCCACTGTTAACTCACTTGAAGAGCGAGTAGCAAATATGTTCGGCAAGGAAGCTGGACTTTTCTCACCAACTGGATCCCTTGCCAACCAGCTTCTCATTCGCACTTTAGTGAAGCCAGGTGAGGAACTTCTTACCGAAGAGCGGGCACATATTGTTCGCGCAGAACTCGGTGCTGGCGCAGCTTTTAGTGGAATTACTACTCGTACCTGGGCCTCTGAGCGCGGACTTCTTAACGCCGATACACCACTTGCACTAGCCCATGAGAATGCCGGACCATACTTAGTTTCAACTACCGCAATCGCGGTAGAAAATACACATAACTTTGGTGGCGGAACAGTTCAGCCAATTGCAGAGATTGCTCGCTTAAGTGCCCAGGCGCATGAGCGCGGCATTTCTATGCACCTCGATGGTGCTCGTATTTGGAATGCTCACGTCGCATCCGGTACTTCTTTTGCTGAATTTGGAAAGCACTTTGACACGATTAGTGTCTGTCTCTCAAAAGGTCTCGGTGCACCGGTCGGCTCAATTTCGCTTGGAAGTAAATCCACTATCGCTGAGGCGAGAATCTGGCGTAAGCGCTACGGCGCCGGAATGAGACAGATTGGCTTGCTCGCTGCTGCCGGACATTACGCGCTAGATCACAACATCGATCGACTAGCAGAAGACCACGCACGTGCCAAAAAGATCGCGATCGCACTTGGCGCACATGATTCAACGCTGATTGACCCAGCGACCGTTGATACAAATATTGTTGGTTTAGAACTTGCCCATGCCGGAATCTCTGCTGCAGATTTTGCTGCCCGTTGTAAAGAGAACGGTCTCTGGATCAGCGCATTGGGCAAGAGCTATGCCCGACTTGTAACCCATCTCGATTTCGATGATGCGCAATGTGATGAGGCGATCTCGATAATGCTCAAAGTTCTTGGCTAAGCGAGAGCGCCTTCGTGCTCAAGTAACCAAATCTTCTTATTAATTCCCCAACCATATGCTCCGATTGCTCCACCTGTCTTTACGATTCGGTGGCAAGGAATAACAATTGCAATCTTATTTTTAGCACACGCGCTTCCGGCGGCGCGTACCGCAGCTGGGCTTCCAGCGCGATGAGCGAGATCCGAATATGACTCTGTAGTACCAGCTTTAATTTTGCGCATCGCCGACCATGCAGATTGCGAGAAGTCTCCGCCTGGTTGTTTTACCTTGATTGAGTTAATTGCCTTTAGATCTCCATCAAAGTAATCCGCAAGTTTGTCGGAAATTCCAGGAAGTTTTGGGCTCTTTCCGATCTTCTCTTCCAACTCATGTGAAGAAAGGGATGAGAGGAGATCCTGGAACCCTGAGAGATTAAGCCCAAGCAATACATCTGCTCGGCTTAATATAAATAACTTCCCAATTGGTGATGCGATTGTTGTAGTGAGAAGTTTGCTCATTACTACTTACCGATCGCGCAACATCTCTGCCACAAGAAAAGCCAACTCAAGTGATTGTGAGTGATTTAGACGTGGATCGCAGGCAGTCTCATAGCGAGACTCGAGATCCTTCTCTGAAATCTGATTTCCGCCACCGAGGCATTCAGTCACATCGTCACCGGTGAGCTCGATATGGATTCCACCTGGATGCGTTCCGAGCTCCTTATGAACTTCAAAGAAACCACGAACTTCATCAAGTACATCTTCAAATTGACGAGTCTTATAGCCATTAGAAGTCTCAAAGGTATTGCCATGCATCGGATCGCAAACCCAAAGAACCTGCGCTCCGCTCTTGGTAACGCCATCAATGAGCGCCGGCAAGATCTCGCGAATCTTTGAAGCTCCCATCCGGGTGATAAATGTCAGGCGTCCTGGCTCGCGGTTAGGGTCAAGTTTTTCGATAAGCGCGAGAGCATCTTCTACCGTTGTCTTAGGTCCAAGCTTTACTCCGATTGGGTTGCGCACCTTTGATGCGAAATCAATATGCGCGCCATCCATCTGACGAGTACGTTCGCCGATCCAGATGAAATGTCCAGAAACATCATATGGAAGATCTGTACGAGAATCGATGCGAGTCAACGCCTTCTCGTATTCAATAATCAACGCTTCGTGGCTTGCGTAGAAGTCAACGGCCTTGAATTCATTAGGATCTACACCGGCAGATTCCATAAATGAAAGTGCGCGGCCAATTTCATTTGCAACCTGTTCGTACTTCTTTCCGAAGGTGGAATCTGCAATAAAGCCCTTATTCCACTCGTGGACACGTCGAAGATCAGCGAAGCCACCTTGGGTAAAGGCGCGAACTAAATTGAGCGTTGCCGCAGATGTGTTGTAGACCTTTACTAAACGTTGTGGATTAGGTGTGCGAGCTTCTTCTGTGAAATCTAAGCCGTTAACTGCATCACCGCGGTAGGCCGGAAGAGTTACATCACCACGAGTTTCTGTGTCATTAGATCGTGGCTTGGCAAACTGCCCCGCCATTCGACCAACTTTGATGACAGGTAATGAAGATTGGTACTGCAGCACCGCTGCCATCTGCAAAATAGTCTTGATTCGATTTCGAATTGAATCAGCTGTGGCAGATTCAAATGTCTCTGCACAGTCGCCACCTTGCAACCAAAAAGCTTTACCTGCTGCAGCATCTGCAATTCGCGCCTTTAACTCATCACACTCGCCAGCAAAGACAAGTGGTGGCAGAGCCTTGAGCTCTGCAACCGCTTTTGCCATTGGCTCACCATCAGG
>CANGJV010000020.1 GCA_947454425.1 Candidatus Nanopelagicaceae bacterium | reverse complement strand
TCGACTTGAAGCTGCGCCTTATCAACTTCGTGTTCAGTCACTCATTTCACTTCGCCCATCGCTTCTAAGATTCCTTTTGGTGCGCGAAGGCGAACTTTCACACCGTATCTCAAAGAATCTCTATGCGATGGGACCGATTGCTGGCTTCTTATCTGGACTGATTGCTGGCATTGAAGTCGTTCGTAACGGTGAGATTGCAAAGACCCCAATGACGATTTTTATCTTTGTTGCGATATTTGCAATCTTTGATGCAATGGCCGGAGTTGCCGCCACCTTCGGATTCTGGGCAATTCAATTGTTCTCTGGAAATATCTCTAGCTTCCGCGATGTTCTAATCGCGATTGCGGTTGGAATTGCCTGGGTTGGACCTTCGCTCTTCGCTGCACTATTGCGAGAAACAATTGGTCGCGACTTCCAAGCTAAATCAATTGCCGGAGCTGACCCAATTAAATTCCTCGGTGTCATAGGTTCCAGTGCGGTAGGAGCCTCTCTCTTCTATCTCGGTCACGCACTCGTCAATAGCGTGATTTACACCGAACATCCGCTTCGATCGATCACTTGGATACATATCCTGATTATCGCCGGCGCGCTTTTGATTCGCGGATTTGTTGATGACTTAGTTCTGAATTCAAAGAGCAATGCCACCGACTTCTCAGAGCTTCGGGATGAGTCATTTATTATCTCCCGCGTCAGTTCACCAGTGACAGCGATACTCATTCTCCTTTCAGTCTTCTCATTTGTTTATATTTGGACCGAATCCGCCGGAAGAGCGATCTTTGTTGCAATCATTTTTGCTCTCCCTTACTTCTTAATATTTGTTCGCTTTAATGGGCTCTCAGCTCTTAAGACCGAGCGAATTCCACGGAATATTCTCCTTGAATCAGCCCTCATCTCAGGGGTCGCCTTCATCATCTTCCGTCAAATCTCGCTCGAGCCACTTCTACTCAATCAGCGAGCCGGACTATTGCTCTTATTGACCGGAATCGCGCCAGTTATTCATTCAATTTATAGCGCTATCTACTCATCTAATGAGGCGAAGTTTTCTTTTGAAGAGAATCCGGAGATAATAAAGCCATGAAGAAGTTCGTCGTTCTCCTCGTATTGATCTCACTGACTCGCATCGGTGTGGCATACGCGGATTCAACAAGTAACGCGAGTTCTCAGAATTACTTCTTTGGCACTAAATCCGCCTCCGCAAATTTAAATCAAGTCTTAGCTCTCCTTGTTGGTCCAAAGGGAGATCCCGGACCAGCCGGTGTTGCAGGTAAAGATGGTTTGATCGGTATCAACGGCAAGGATGGAAAAGATGGCCTTGACGGAGCACCTGGTGCTGTCGGAGAGAGAGGCGCTGATGGCGCCCCTGGAGCCAGCGTTGTAGCTGTTGCTTTCGCAGGCGTTCAAGGAACTTGCACCGCAGGCGGAGTTAAGTTCACTGATGGCGCAGGAAGCATCACATATGCATGCAACGGTCGTAACGGTATTGATGGAATCAACGGCACAAATGGCACCAATGGAACCAACGGCATCAACGGTGGTTCTGGCGGCGGATCTTTATCGTATGGTCAGGGAGTCGTCTCTGTAAATGCATGTGATGCCGATGGCGTCGTCGCTCTAAAGGTGCAACGCAAATTCAATGGTTCAGACTTCGTCTTCTCTCAATTTAATATTGGTGATTCAACAATCACTGATGGTGATGTCGATCCTGCCTGTTCAGGTCTTCCATTCACTGTCTACATCACAATCAGCAGCTCACTTGTGAAGGATTACCAGCGGAAGTACCAACCAGGAGATGTAATTGCCTGTACCAAGATTGTTAACACTTCACCATGGCCTTCATCTGACCCACAAATTATTTTCTCTGATTCACTCACACCAAATATCTGTACCATCTCTACTAGAAATGCAGCAGTGACCTCTTACTTCACTGGCAGAGGTGAAACTCCAGCTGTTGCACTCAATGGAATATTGGCAATTGAAGATATCTCAACTGCTGATTACACCGATCGAGTTGGATTCTCAATTGGCTAATCAAGAGAACGAGAAGAGCGCGCCAAAAGTCTCAAGACTTCCGCTTCCAGTAACTGATTCGCCACTGGTAATTGACCTCCCAGACGGTCAGAAAATCGTCGTAGGAAAGATGACTGAGGGAAGTGTGATCGAAGTTGCCACTTGGCGTGGAGTGGGACGTCCAGATAGTCGCACCAGTCGCCTCATGCTTGGCGTTGGCAATGGTGATGTCAATGATGATTCTGAAGATGGCGACGAAGAAGGTTCTAAGAAATCTTCACGACCAAAGCCAAAGGGTTTTGCTGGCATCGTATTTACGATTCAGAATTTCTTTATGAACTTTACTCGCATTAATTGGGCGGCAACCTTTAAAGGGATTTTTGCATCTCTCACATCAATGAAAATTAAAATGCCAAAGGCGCCAAAGTTCACTTCTCGTAGAAAATCCGCGAAAGTAGAGGGTGATTACGGGCTTGTAGCTGATTCGCAAGTAATCGAGAGGACGGCAGAGGAAGAGGCCGAGTTCGATGCATGGGTTAATCAGATCTCTGAGCGAGCTGCACGTAGCGCCGCGAAGAAGGCACCAGCCAAGAAGAAGGCTGCGAAGAAATCACCGGCTAAGAAGAGCGCTGCGAAGAAGGCTCCTGCGAAGAAGAGTGCTGCAGTGAAGAAATCAGCACCCAAGTCCGCTAAGCGTCGTTAAGGGTAAGTTAGACTTTTGCCATGAAGAAAAAGGTGATTGCCCTAGCTGTGCTACTCGCCTTGCTCTTCGCATTCGGATTCCGCGTGGCGCATCCAAAGGATGGTTTAGCAAGTGCGCTGGGATCGGCGAAATCAAGTGTGATTGTCTACAAGCATGGTTCGCAATTTAAGACCGGCCAAAAGGTCGTCGTTGTTGTCGCAGGTCAAGGTATTGAAACTGGAATCGTAAAATCAAATACCGATAAGACTGTCGATGTAGATACTCGCGCTGCCTTTGTTCGAGTCAACCAGGATGAAGTACTTGGAAGCCTAATTATTGTGGTTCCATTTTTTGGAAATATCTTAAACGCAATCGGACTTTAATCTTTAAACCACATCTCAACTTTGCCTACTGAGGCGAAAGCGTAAGTCGAAGAACTATCTGGCTAGGTTTTAAGAGCGGGCTTGCACCTAAATCAATCTTTGCATTTTGAAAGTATCCAATTTGAGCTTTGGTTATTTCAGCGCTGAAGAGCAATGCGCGGAATTTTCCCTCATTCTCACCTTCGCTCTTTGGGTTGTATCCGCCGACAATTTTGGCAAAGAGCACCTTTGAACTCTTAGGCAACTTTTCGCCAGCGATGAATCCATCAATATCGTTTTGAATTCGAATCGGATCAAACTTTTCGTAGGCGATATTGAGGCCTTTAACGTAATTGCCGCCGGCGATATTTCCAATATTTCCAGTACCGGTAAGTCCTCCACCTAAGGATGGAACAAATGAGATGGTGGCAAGAAAGATAACCATTAATGCAAGAAATGAATCAGCAAATAACCAGCCACCTTGGTGGGTAGCATCCTCCTCGACTCGACGTGAGCGGACCTTACGCACGAGGCAACTTTCGGGATGCCTTCTCAATTTCGCGAGATGCGCCTTCAAGGCTGCCTGTTGCCGAGACAAGTCGCGAAATCGCCCCAGCTAGGCTGGCATTCATTGTGACATTAGTGATCTTGCGCTTATCGTGTAGCGCTGCGTGAATCTCAATTGCTAGCGCCAACCGCTCGGAATCAATTGCATCTTCTGCATTTCGCTTGATGTTCTCTACCGTATGGCCAACTTGAGAAACATAGAGCGTCAAAGCGATCACGAGTACAACAATCAGAAAGTCCAGACGGGCAACGTTTCCGATACGCCATTCGCTACCGAGCACGCCGTAACCGTTCTGCCAAAAATCAAGGAAGTTAACTACATCTGCACCGTTTTCGTTGATGTATAGCGAGAAGCCAGTAGTTGCTGCGCTAACCGCAGCCCAGGTGAGAGCTACTGGCGCAAAGACCAGGATGTTACGAATAACGGTAAAGATGCGCACGAGTCGTTCTTTTGAACTCCCTGCCGAGGTCTCGGGATGGGGGAGATAAGTGTTGGGATCGAGCTCTGCCCAGATGTGAAGATCCTTCTTATTTGAGATTGCCTCTAATAATCCAGAGAGGTAGGGATCATTGACAATGTTGTGGCGCGAAATCCAGCTGTAGATGGAATTTGCCAATGTATCAACTGCCTGAGGCTTACGTGCCTTGCGTGGCGCCATTTCCAAATCTCCTTAAGATTCCACTCTGGCCGATACTCGGCCCTCGACCGCGAGTCTAATGCAGGGCTGGCAAAAGGAAAAAGGTAAGGTCTGGCTATGAAAAATCTTCGCCCAATTCTGGCAACATTTCTCGTTCTGGCCTTGGCCGGACTTACCGTCCTAGGAGTTTTTAAAATGACAGGATCTGATTCATCAACTTCTGGTGGCCTTCCGACTGAATCAACAACACCGGTTGACAATTCGAAATCGACAACACCTGGTGGCCTTCCTGTTGTATCTGCAACTGCAGGTCAGGCTCCAACAATTTCTGCGCCTAGCGGGGCAGCACCGAGTGAGTTAACTACCAAAGACATCATTGTTGGTACTGGCACAGAGGTACTTCCAACTTCAACGCTGACAGTGCATTACACATTAATGGCGTGGTCTACCGGAAAGATTATTGAAACTTCTTGGAGCGGCCAGCCTGCAACCTTCCCATTGGCTCAAGTTGTTGAGGGATGGCAGAAAGGTCTTCCTGGCGCAAAGGTTGGCGGTCGCCGTCTTCTTGTACTTCCACCATCAATGGGTTACGGAGCAGCAGGATCTGGACCAATTGGTCCCAACGAAACCTTAATCTTCGTCGTTGACATCATTGGTGTTTCTTAAGCTTTGAACCAGACAGTCGTCGCTGGTGGAATCTTGCCATCAACAATTGTCTGAGTACTAAAGATAATTTCTCCCTTTGGCATCTGATACTTGCCACCCTTAAAGTTGGTAATACAGTTCCAGCCATTTGGACGGCTAAAGTGCAAGACATTTTCACGTGTTGTCTTATGCCACGTTATCTCTTCGGCACACTGTAATTCGCGACGAAGTTTGAGCGCCTTACGGAAGATCTCTAGCGGGGATTCAGGAACGTTGTTCTCGGCCTCTACTGAGTAGCTTCCAAACCAATCCGGTTGTGGAAGATGCGTTGACCCATCGCCAAATCCAAAGTTCTTGCCTTCACGAGTCCATGGCAGTGGAACACGAGCGCCATCTCGACCCTTCGCCTTCTTATGGTTGCGAAGGTAGATTGGATCTTGAATCTGATCCTCAGGAATATCGGTTACTTCATGAATTCCAAGCTCATCACCCTGGTAGAGGTAAGTACAGCCCGGTAGTGCCAAGATGAATGCATTTGCCGCAACCGAACATTGAGTTCCGATTTCAAAATCGACTGGGTGGGTTTGACCATTTGCAAGTAACCAAGCATCGCGATCAACAACAGGATGCAACCCTTGCTTTGTGGCATAACGCATCTGATCATGATTGCCGAGCGTCCATGTTGTGGAAGAGTTATTCTTCTTCGCCATTTCAAGGCTATCTGTTACGCAGTGCTTGAAGCTCACTGCATCAAATGCTGCATCGATAAAACGGAAATCAAAGCATTGCCCCAAGGTCTCTTCACTTGCATAGAGGGGCAGGCGACTTGGATGCACATTTGCTTCAGCAACAGCCACACGTGGAGGATCGTAAGAATTGAAAAGTTTGCGCCAAGTCTTGTAAACCTCGAGCACCTCATTGCGATCCATCAAGATGCCAGTCCCATTGAGGTCGCGAGGCTCGTCGTACTCCATTGTTTCGCGCATGCGAAGTGGTTCAGAGAGATCCTTCTTCAGTGCATGAGCAACGTCAATACGGAAACCATCTACGCCGCGATCTGCCCAAAACTTTAAGGTATGTAAGAAATCTGCCTCAACTTCTGGGTTATCCCAATTCCAATCAGGCTGCTCCGGCGCAAACCAGTGCATGTACCACTGATTGCCGGTGCCGCCCCAGACAGATTCGTGGGTCCATGCAGATGGGGCAAAGTGTGATGGCCAATCTGTTGGTGGAAGTTCTCCCTTTGCGCCGCGACCATCACGGAAGATGTAGCGGTTGCGCTCGGTTGAACCAGGCGCAGATGCGATTGCATCCTTAAACCATTGATGAAGATTTGAAGAGTGGTTGGGAACAATATCTACGAAGACTCGAATCCCAGCTTCGTGGAGTGCAGCGAGCATTTCGTCAAAGTCATCAAGGGTTCCGAGCTTTGGATCGACATTGCGATAGTCATCAACATCGTATCCACCATCGGCAAGGGCTGATGGATAGAAAGGTGAAAGCCAGACGGCATCGAGGCTGAGCGACTTGAGATATGGAACGCGCGAGGTGATTCCCTTAAGGTCACCAATGCCATTGCCATCGGTATCTGCGAAGCTGCGTGGGTAGATCTGGTAGATAGCAGCTTGGCGCCACCAATTCTTATCTTTGCTCAGAGTCATGCCCAAAATCCTACTGTAGGCAATCGAACATGCCCATGTTTTGACCTTGAAAAGCCAACTTGTAACCGAACTGCAATACATTTTCAGAAATTGTGCAGTCGAGAAGTACTGTTGATACATGGCTATTCGTCCAGCAACTATTGAAGATACCGATGAAATTCTCGCACTTATCTACGAGCTCGCCCTCTATGAAAAGGCGCCAGCTGAGGCGAAGGCAACTCGCGATCAAATTATTGAAAGTTTCTTTTGTCAGAGCCCGAAAGTCTTCTGCGAGATTGTTGAAGTCGATGGAGCCATTGCCGGTTTTGCAATTTGGTTCTTAAATTACTCAACTTGGCAAGGTAAGCATGGAATCTATCTAGAAGATCTATATATTCGTCCTCCCCATCGGGGGAGTGGATATGGCAAAGCGTTGCTCCGTCACCTGGCAACAATCTGCCAAGAGCGAGGTTATGGTCGTTTCCAATGGTGGGTCCTCGATTGGAATGAACCGGCAATTGAGTTCTACAAGTCACTTGGCGCCGTTGCGATGGATGAATGGACCGTTTATCGCGTAAGTGGGCAGGCACTCACTAATTTAGCGAAATCGCATGATGCAAACTAGTAAACTCAAACCATGACGGTCTTGCACTCCCTCGATTTACTTTCAACCTTTGTCTTTGCACTAGTTGGTGCTCGTATCGCAGCAGACCGCGGCCTTGATTACGGGGGTATCGCCTTTATTGCAATTATCGCCTCTACCGCAGGCGGAACTTTGCGAAATGTTTTCCTTGGAATCCTGCCGGTCTGGATTAACGATCCGTGGATTCTAGCTTCAGTTATTGCAGCTGTAGTTATTACCTTAACTTTTCGCCGAGTCACACATGTGGGGAGAGTGCTGCTGACTCTCGATACTTTCGCACTCGCAACGGCAACAATTTCTGGAACCCAATTAGCTTATGAAATAAATATTCCTTGGTATTCCTGCATTCTCTTGGGAATTATCACCGCAGTCACAGGTGGTCTGCTCAGAGATGTCTTATGTCAGGTCGAGCCGGTCTTGCTCCATCGCGAAACTATCGGCACGTCGGCATTTATGGGTGCCGCTACTTTTGTGCTCATGCACGCGCTCAATACATCCGAGCTATCGGCGGTAATAACTGGCGCCGTCGTAGTAGTAATTACGCGAATCACTTCAATTCGATTTAATCTCCATCTTCCCAAATTTACAAAATAGGATGTTTTTTACCTCGATTACTCGCCATGTCATCCGATTTCGCATCCTTGTAATAGCGCTCTGGATTGGCGTAGGAGTATTTGGGATTTTTGCATCACTTGGCGTAAATGAGAAGTTATCTACCTCGCTTGAAGTCCCTGGCTCGGAATCAACAAAAGCAGAAGAAATCACGGTGAAGAACTTTGGTGAAAATTCTGAAGGAACTTTCACCGTTGTCTATTACTTTAAACATGCATCAGCAGAAGAGATAAGTAATTACAAAGGCAAAATTGAACTAGCCGCAAAATCAATTCCATCAGGCAAAGTTATTCAGAGTAAAGTCCTAGATGGCATTCTCTATTCTGGAATCGGAACTTCGCTCAATCTCAAAGAGGCTGCCCAGCTCACCGATCAATTAAGAATTGCCCTTAAAGATCAGGGGCTATCGGGTGCAATGGTCACCGGACCACCGGCAATTCAAGGTGATTTTGAGCCGATATTAAATTCAAATCTTCGGGTCGGCGGCCTCATCGCTATCGGGATCACAATTTTCATTTTGATAATTATTTTAGGCCTCTCGCGAAACATATTGATTCCATTTATTACCGCAGCTGCCACAATTGCAGCAGCGATCTCTGTGGTCTACCTGCTTGCTGATCATCTCTTGATGGTGCTTTACATACCTAATGTCATTGAACTCATTGGACTTGGATTGGCAATCGATTACTCCATTCTTATAACTCATCGATACATCTCGGAAATTAAGGTCAATCCAAGCGATCGAGAGGGCGCGATTGTCCGCACGATGGCTACTGCAGGCAGGACAGTGCTCTTATCTGGTTTGACCGCTTCAGTGGGATTGATGACTTTATTCTTTGTACCTGTTCCATTTATTCGCTCGCTTGGAGCGGCCGGACTCGTTGTTCCTATCGTCTCGGTCCTTGCAGCGATCACATTGCAACCTGTGGCCTTGTATTACCTTGGTTCTTCCGGCTCACATCCGCGATTTATCCAAGGAGTATTCAATAAGAGCGATGAGATGCAAGGAGCCTGGAGCAAGATTGCAAAGCTTGTAATTAAACGTCCATGGCAAGTCCTTGTCAGTGGAGTTCTCATATTGCTCATAGCCGCAAGTTCGCTGCTATGGATAGAGCTGACTCCGACATCACTTCGAGCGATTCCATCTGGAATCGAGTCTTCTAAAGGACTCAATTTTGTAGTTGATCATGTGGGACCTGGCATTGTTACTCCGACCGTTGTTGTCATTGATTATGGACGGCCCGGCCAAGCGCTTCTGCCAAGTAATGTAAAGCTGAGAACAAAACTAGGCTTGAGCATAATTGTTGATGACGCTGTCCTTGGCGGTCAGACCGATAGCACGCCACAGTACGTTGATCCCAGTGCTCGTTATCAAAGAATCTTCATCATGGGGATCCATGAGTTTGGCAGTGAAGAGTCCAAGGCATTTATAAAGCGCTTACGAGAAAAATACATTCCTGATTCTGAACTCTCGAAAGTTGCAACTATTTATGTCGGGGGAGCAGCCGCGCAAGGAGTTGATTTCCTCAATGTGGTCTATGGGGCTTTTCCGATAATTTTTATTTCAGCACTTGGAATTGCATACTTCTTACTAATTCGATCCTTTAGATCGTTAATCCTGCCGCTCGTTGCAGTGGTGTTGGATCTGATCTCACTTGCGGCTACTTATGGCTTGCTTGTTGCGATATTTAGATTTGGATTCCTTTCACCTATTTTGGGCACCTACCATGTCTCGCAGATCGAAGGATGGGTACCTATTTTTCTCTTTGCAGTTCTCTTCGGCCTCTCTATGGATTACGAAGTATTCATCGTCTCTCGAATGCGGGAAGCTCGTGATGCTGGGAGTTCAACCGCTGAAGCAATCAAAACCGGTCTTGCACATACGGGAGGTGTGGTTACAGCCGCTGCAATTATTTTAGTTGGCGCACTTGGTGGATTGGCCAACGGAGATATCGCTGGCTTGCAGGAACTGGGAATTGGACTTGCTTTAGGTGTATTGATCGATGCAACGATAGTTCGCACCTTGCTGCTCCCAAGTGCGATGGCAATTCTTGGTAAATGGAATTGGTGGCTGCCAGAGGTAGTTGCAAAACCGGCAATGGTTAAAGCCTCACCCCTTTCGGATTGAGGGATGAGGCTTTAACTTTAAATTAACTTCGATTTCACTCCTGGATTATCGAATAATCTGGATTTCGAAGTGAACTGCAGGTTGCTTGTAACCAAGTGCCAATCCAAGAAAGTCTGAGTTGTAAGACAATATTGGAAGCATTCCATATTGGGTATTAGCAAATGATGGCTGGTTTGTGTACATGATTGGATGTAGATCAATGATGTGTGTTCCTGGTGCACCAGTGGCACGAAGGTGAATCACCATATATCCATCCGAATTAAAGCCACATCCATAGCCAACGTAGTTGTTGTCGTAAGTAAGAGCCATTGTGTTATCGAGCTGTGTCCAGCCGACGCCCTTCATGGCAACTGTAATTTCTTCCCCAGCTTTAAATTTCAGAGTTGGTGTTCCGGAAGAGTTGCGAGGTTCTGGGGCTTTAGAGGCGAAAGCCTTGGCAAGGCCGGCAATAGAGTTTCCGTTCACATCTTTGTTTACGAAGATGCTCTGTTTCACAAAAATACTCTGCTGAGCCTGTGCAATATCGCCTTTCTTAATTTGTAAGGCGTGGAAACCGCCGAGATGGTCTGGAATTGCTACCTCTGTTACAACATTTCCTTGCGCATCAGAAGTTACAGTCGAAAGCTTCTCTCCACTGTAGATCCAGCAGGTGCCTGTCGTGCAATTTACTCGTGAGCCAACAACGTTCGCCCAGGTAAGTGCATAATCAGTATTTGGAGTTAGTCCAGATACATTGACCCCAATTTTGTCGCCAACGACACCTGAAGTCTTAGAGACTGTCATAACCGCCTTTGATGTTGGGTCAATCTGCTCGTTCATCAATGTGCGTTGGGTTGTTGTTGGAGTGACATCTTGAGGGTAGGTAATATTTGCAGCGGCTGGGCCGTTGTCACGTGTGGTCATAAAGTTGACGCAATCCCCACCAGCATAAGGAACAGGGGATTGGTTGATATTCATATATTGAACGCCAATTCCATCCATTCCACATACCAGGTGCTTGCCAATCTTTCCGGCTGCATACACGGTCACGGCAGCAGTTCCTCTTGTCCAAATTGATTGCGCTTCGCCAGCAAAGTTGTTATCCCAAAGAACAGAGATTCCAGCTGTATAGAGATTGGGGCCCATGCCTTTGTAAGTGATCGTAATTGGTGTTCCTACTGGTCCGCGATCTGGAGTTATCGAGACAGATGGAGTTACTTGAATACCAGTCTTGGCAACTGCAACTCCTGCAATTTCTGCGTAGATATCGTGTGGACCGCCGAAGTCTTCGGGAATAGTTGTGGCATAACTAAATGCGCCATTTGCATCAGTTGTTACCTTTGCCAGAATGACACTGAATTTATCCCACTGGTAGCCGGTGTAATTAACAGAGTTGGGAAGAAGTTGTGCCTTCCATGCTCCCTTGGCAGTTGACCAAGTAAGAGTTAACTCGGTGTTGGCCTTTAAGCCTTTGCCAGAAATTGTTACAGCAGAACCAATCTGCCCTTGGCTCCTTGAAATAGTAAGTGGACCAACACCTGAAATTGGATCAGAGAATGCGACTGTCTCTCCGGTGAATGGAAGAGCTGGGACACCCTTCAAACCAGCTGGGGCGTAGAGAACTACATCGACAGAATCAGCCGCCTTTGCTGGTGCAATCAAACTTAACGGGAGTAGCGCTGCAACTGCTACCCGCAGCGCTACCTTCTTTGTTACCTTCATTTCAAAATCCCTCCGTAGGTGTGTGAAATTCTTACTTTGCTACTGGTGGCGCATAGAGAGTCAACAGTGAAGTTGCTGTCCAATTTGGAACGAGAGTTCCTGTGGCACCGACGATTGGCCATGTGAGTTTCTTTGTCTTGTAATAGCTCTCCCACTTCCAGACCAATTTGCCATCAACTGTTGTTGCAACGCGCTTAGTAGCAAGCACCTTTGCGGTTGTTATGTCTTTAGAGACCATCGTGACCTTGTAATTAATCACTCCGAGAGTTGAGTACTGACCCGCTGCAGTTCCGGTTGTAAGAACACCAGTCCAGAATGAAATTCCGGTGTGGTTTCCATAAGCAAGCTGAATCGGATCTTTGACGCCTGCAATCTCGATATATGCCTTTGCAGTATTGGTGTTATCCATTACGGCGCCACCGAGGTCTGCATTATTTGCATAGACACGGAAGACTATTTTCTGACCCAAGAGATACTCAGATTGGACTGCACAAGCTGAAAAACGTGGAGCTAATACTCCAGTTGATCCTGAAGCAAGCACTGTGTCCGCGTAGATACTGATGGGAGAAACGACTCCTTGAGAAGGTGCGCCAACGATTCCCACAACGACCGCTGAAGTAACTGCGGCGACTGTTGTATCAGTTGGAGTAAAGGTCGCAGTTAAATTAACTTTTCCAGCAACAGTCGGCAGCCATGCACAAGTTGCTTTGAAAGGTGCAACAGTTGTGGTGAGGACGGTTTCACATCCTTTGATTACTACGTTCTCAGCTTTGTATTGAACGGTTCCTGCTGAGTTGGTTGTCGCTACCAAAGAATCTGGCAAGGAATTAACGACTGCTTTAGAGCCGCCGGTGAGAACCACTGTCGCCGCATCGGCCGCAACGGCTGGTGCGATTCCTGCAAAGCCAAATGCTGCTATTACAGCACTTGCGATTATTTTACGCATTTCTTTTCTCCTCTAATTGACGTGCGATTGATGTGCGACTTACTTAAGAACAATGTTTCCTGAGAGAGTGAGTGTGAGATCCACTTTTTCAGTAATGCCATTTGCTGGGTGCTTTGAAGCAAAAGAGCCATTTACATTGAGATTGCCTGTTGCACCTGCATATTTGCCAGTGCCACCTGTTATTTTTGCAAGACCATTAATTTCAACAGATGTAGGTCCATCGGCATCTTTGCCGCATGCAGTTGATTTCGGTGTAACAAACTCGAGTTTGAGTGAATCAGATCCACCCTTAAGTGTTGCTTCGCCAGCCAAAGTGATGCACTTGTCACCTTCTTGTGATGCGTAGCTTCCTGAGCCGGCCAAATCTGAGAGTCCACCATTATTGGCAGTAGAAGATCCGGTTACTGATGCATCGATACTTGACTCTGACCAGAGCGCAGACATTTTTCCCTTGTATGTTGCATTGACTGCTACCGGAGCCGATGCCGCTGAAGATGCTCCAGGCTTAGACGCTGCAGGCTTTTTTGTTGACCATCCTGCGGGACACTTTGGGGCAGCTGCCTTAATAACTTTGCTCTGAGTGCCCTTGTAACAAGTGATTGATTTTGTTGCCGCTGATGCAGATCCAGCAAATGCGAATGTAGTTAAAGCGATTACTGAGATTGTGGTTATTGTTTTCTTGTTCATCATTTTGAGTGCCTCTCCATGCACATATATGTTGTTTTCTTGATATATGCATGATTGCACTAGGAGCAATGGCGAAATAGCAAAAGTACGAGTGCTAGCACTTTGCAGAATATTCTCTGCATCACATTGAGAAATCAGAGTTCTTGGAAAGTAGAAAATTTGAAAAAATAAGCGTGAGTTTGGGCTATTCCCGCATCGATTTCATTAAAAGAGATATTGCCGGTAGAATTCGTGACTGTTACATAAGTAACAGAACAATCAATAATGAGTCTAATTCAGACTCTTCTTGCGAGTCTTATCTCCACCCTGGTCGGCCCCATTGAGGGAAGTTCCTAATCGAGACGCGCTAGATCTCTCGAAATGGAAAACTTAAAAATGACTTTACAAAAGCGTACAACCGCGCCCGGAAAAGCACGTCGCGAAGCCTCAAAGGGCAAGCCACGTCGCGCAGCAGTAGCAAAGGCGGCAAAGAAGGCAGCTCCTGCACCTCGTGCAAAGAGCGCATCAACTAATCCGCGCACAGCATCAAAGGCAACTCCACGCAAGAGTGGTGAATTTAAGCCAACCGCAAACGTTCGTTACTCAGATCGTGATGCAGTGCCATCAACTCGTAAAGAGAAGCGTTTAACAGATCGCTCAAAGCTACGTGCTGCACGTTTCCAAAAAGAGATTGGCTCTAAGTCAAAGGAAATTGAAGGCGCACCAAAAGGCAATCCACGTCAATCCGCGTCAGAACGTGTATTTACTAAGGGCGAAAAGCCAAAATCTCGCGCAGCAAAATTTGTAGCAGAACGCAACGAGCGCCCAGAGCGTCGCACGACAGAACGTACTGAACGTACAGAGCGGCCAGTCCGTAGTGATCGTCCAGTTCGTCGCACAGATTCAACAGCGAAACGTACTTTCGATAAGCCAGCTCGTTCATTCGACAAGCCAGAGCGAACTTCACGTCCAGAGCGCACTGAACGTCCCGCACGTTCTTTCGATAGGCCAGCTCGTTCATTCGACAAGCCAGCTTCATCTCGTCCAGAGCGCACCGAACGTCCAGCTCGTTCATTCGACAAGCCAGCGCGAGATTTCTCAAAGCCGCCACGTGATCGACGTACTGCAACGGGTCGCAATAGCGAGCCACATTCATTCTCACAAGGTCGTGGTCGCAATGTTGCAGAAGATTTCGGCGCCGATGATTCATACATCTCACCAAACTTGGCAGATGCCAATCTCATTGATGCGACTCCGTTAGATGCAGTTGCCACAACATTCCGTGAGCTCGGCGTTCCAGCAGCGCTCGATAATGCGCTCAACGCACAAGGAATTTTGAGTCCCTTCCCAATTCAGGTTGCAACACTTCCTGATGCGATTGCAGGACATGACATTCTCGGTCGTGGTCAGACCGGTTCTGGTAAGACTCTTGCATTCAGCCTTGCTCTTCTTGCAAATATCGCAGATAAGAAGGCCAATCCCCATAAGCCATTGGCTTTGATTCTTACTCCTACCCGCGAACTCGCGCAGCAGATTGATGAAGTTCTACTACCGCTGGCTCGCTCTGTTGGTCACGCATCAGTTGTTATCGCAGGTGGAATGTCTTACACAAAGCAGATCACTGCAATGCGCAAGGGAACGGCAATCTTGGTTGCAACACCAGGTCGTTTGATTGACCTGCTCAATAAGGGCGAGGTTCAGCTCGATCAATTACAGATTACTGTTCTCGATGAAGCAGATCAGATGGCAGATATGGGCTTCTTGCCAGTAGTTCAAGAGATTCTTGATCAGGCTAAGCAAGGTGGACAGCGTCTTCTCTTCTCAGCAACTTTGGACCGTGGCGTTGATGCACTTGTGCGTCGTTACCTCAAGAACCCAAAGACTCACTCATTGCAGAATGACCGTGCCTCTGTTTCTACAATGGAGCACTACCTACTCGTAATGGATCCATCTGAAAAGGATGAGGTCACAGCAGAGATTGCAGCCCGCAACGGAAAGACAATTCTCTTCGTAAAGACTCAACGCGGTGCAGATCGACTAGCAGACAAGCTTGCACATGCAGGTGTGGCCGTTGGCGCTCTTCACGGCGGTAAGTCACAGGCTGTTCGTACTCGCACATTGGCTCTCTTCAAAGAGTCAGAGAATGCGGCTCTCGTTGCAACAGATGTTGCAGCGCGCGGTATCCACGTAGATGGAATCTCACTTGTGGTGCATGTTGATCCTGCGCAAGACCATAAAGATTATCTTCACCGTTCAGGTCGTACAGCTCGTGCTGGCGAATCAGGAACAGTTGTTTCGCTTGCAACTACTCGTCAGCAGAAGTCAGTAAAGGGTTTAACAACTCGTGCTGGAGTTAATCCTTCAACTGTCTATGTAAAGCCAAGTAGTGAAGAGCTCATGCGAGTAACTGGCGCACAACAACCATCAGGAATTCCATATGTTCAGCCAGTCGTCGAGCAGCCAAAGCGCGCGCCACGTAAGGGTGGATCAGGCGGAGGTCGCGGTTACCGCGGAAATCGCAGTGGTGGTTCAGGTGGTCGCGGACGTCGCTAAGTCTTAAGGCTTAAGAACGATTTTGCCGGTTGTCTCTCGTGCAAGCATTGCACGATGGGCGCCGGCAGCTTCGTTTAATGGGTAAGTTCCGCCAATTACCGGCTTGAGATCTCCAGACTTAATCAATCCAAAGAGCTCATCAATGACATCATGCATCAACTCTTTCTTGCCAAAGCAATTAGAAAGCCAGAAGCCAGAGATTGTCTTTGATCCGTGCATCAACGATCCGGGATGAATCGGCGTAGGTGCTGTGCGAGATGCCATGCCAAATGTAATCAAGCGACCAAAGTCAGCCAGAGCCAGCAGACTTTGATCAAAAGCGCTTCCACCAACCATCTCTAGAACTACATCTACGCGCTTACCGCCATTAGCTGCTCGAAGTGCCGCAGCCAGATTCTCGCTATCTGCATCAACAACTTCATCGGCACCTAGGGATTTTGCTAAATCTGCCTTTTCATCGGAGGATGTAACAGCGATTACTTTGGTACCCCACATCTTTGCCAATTGAATTGCAATCGTTCCCACGCCACCGGCAGCGGCATGAATAACGACAGATTCGCCCGCCTTCACGTGCGCCATTGTCTTGAGTAGATGCCAAGCAGTTGTGCCTTGCACCAGCATGCAGAGTGCTTGCTCGTCGCTGACGCCATCTGGAATCGGAAAGAGAACCGCCTTATTAGCAATTGCTTTCTCGGCGTAACCGCCGGATATGGCAGTGGCAAGAAAACGCTTTCCTTCAAAGGTGCCAACGACTTCGATACCCGGAATAAGGGGGAGGGTTTGCGCAGATAAATAACTATTCTCAGTTTGGTGGGTATCTGCGTAATTGATACCAATTGCAGTGACATCAAGCAGAATTTCACCCTCGCCAGGAATTGGATCAGGAAGATCCAAGAGCTGCATTACATCTGGGCCGCCGAATTCGGTTATCTGAATAGCTTTCATCCTCTAAGCCTAGGCGCAACGTTGCTTATTGGCGAGTAGTTGTACGCCTTAGAATAAATAATGTATTGGCAGGTGGACTGGCCGACGCGAATGTCCCGTCATTTGGCGTGAAAGTTGCGGTCAAGGTATGCCTACTTGTGACTGCTGGTTTCCAATTACAAGTCGCAGTGAAATTTGGTGAAGTGCCGGTAGTTGCTACAGAGAGGCAATTTGCGATTCTCTTCCCATCCATAAAGAAACGCACTTTTCCAGAAGTATTGACGGTTACAGAAAGAGTAAGTGTGACGCCTTTCTTAGGTGCGCCCGAGAGTGTAAGCGCACCAATTGAAGTTGTCGTATCTGGTGTGTATCGAAGAATTACGATACCGGATCCACCTTTGCCTCCAACTCCTTGTGTATTTCCATTGCCTGAAACATAACCAAGACCGGCTCCACCGCCACCGCCTCCAGTATTTGATGTTCCACTTGTTGCAGTGCTTAGGCATTGGCCACCTGATCCACCGCCACCTGATCCTCCATCTCCAGCAAGCGGAGAATTCGATGCACATGCTGCATTTGAAGCTTGATTTGTAATGTCAGTTCCAGATCCACCACCACCGCCACCTGCATAGTTAGTTGATGTTCCGGTTATTGATATTGATGCACCATCTCCGCCTTTACCGGCCTTCCACGGATTTACCGCTCCAGGTTGGGAAGGTGAAGCACCTGCTACTGATGAACCACCTCCACCGCCGCCGCACCAGCCGGTATATGAATTGCTCGGGCCATAACATGAAGTGCCTTTACCGACCGCACCTGCTTGACCGTAGGCGGTGATATTTGCAGTTACGCCATTAATAGTTGCAGTTGATCCACCGGCACTGCGCGCTACATCAGAGGCAGTACCTGGCGATGCAGTTCCGGCGGAGCTAAGCTCATGATTTGATCCACCACCGCTTCCACGAATCGGCGAACCGTTTGTTGCACCGCCATTATCTAAAGCATTTGCAGCATCACTGCCACCGCCGCCGCCACCACCACCATTTGCAACCACTGAACTGGAACCAGATGAACCAGCGAAACTTGAATTGTTTCCAGCACGGCCACCACCGGATGCAGATAGGCCCGGTGCTCCTGCGCCGCCATCTCCCACGACGATTGCGTAAGCATTGTTAGTCAGCGCCTTGTAATTGGTGACATACAGAATTCCGCCGCCACCGCCGCCGCCGCTATGTCGCGCACCACCACCACCGCCTCCTGCAACGACGAGGAGCTGTAAAGATTGGAGAGATGAAGGCGAAGTCCAAGTGACGTTTCCAACGTTTCTAAATTCAACGACACAGTCCCCGCCCGATAAGCGATATGCGACGACGTTTGTGACATCTGAAACCGTTTGATTGCAGAGAGCGGCATTAGTACCCGTGGCACTGACTGTTGCAGCATTAGCGGGGTTCATTCCGGTTGGCAAAATTGCGAAACTGATGAGCGATAGGCTCACGAGAATTCTTGCCAGATTCTTCACGAGCACAGTTTAGGCTTCCTAGACTTGATTTCCTACAAAAGCCTCTTAAACTTCGTGAGCTAGCGGATCAGCTAAACGGAATCCAACGCTTCGAATAACCGCAATCACTTCAGGTCCTCCATGGGCACGAATCTTGCTACGGATTCGAGAGGCATGGCTATCGACAATATGGTCAGTGCCGATTCCTTTCATTACACGAATCGCCTCAAGGATTTGATTGCGAGAGTAGACCCTTTGTGGGTTCTCCATTAATAATTGCAGGAACTGATATTCGGTGTTGGTTAACTGAACATGCTTCTCACCGATCATAAACGAGTGCTGCGAAAGATCCATCTGCATCGGCCCCCAGGTCAAGATATTTGCCCTCGGTGCGCGCTGACTCTGGCCACGCTTTAACTGTTGCGTGATTCGAGAGGTCAGTACCTTGCTCACAATCAGCTTTGAAACATGGTCGTCGGCACCGGCATTCATCGCCATCTCTTCATCAACAACTTCGGTGCGGCTTACCATCATCAAAATTGGGACCGTAGATTCGGCGCGTATTAAACAACAAATCCCATGAGCTCTAAATGCAATTTTATAGAGGAGCGATCCTCTGCATTATCTTCTAAGAGAAGCACATTATTTGGGACGTTATTGAGATCGACGTTACTCATGAATCCTCATTATAT
>CANGJV010000019.1 GCA_947454425.1 Candidatus Nanopelagicaceae bacterium | reverse complement strand
TTGCCTTTGGTTCTGATTGGCTCCTACTACGCAAGTCGAAAAGGTGAGGTTTCAGTCGATGCTTAATGCAATCATCCTTGGAATTGTTCAAGGGCTCACCGAATTTTTACCGATTTCTTCCACTGCTCACTTAGCCATCATCGGAAAGTTGATTTCAGAGGCAAAAGATCCAGGAGCAACATTTACTGCCATCATCCAGATTGGTACCGAGCTCGCTGTTTTAATCTATTTCCGTAAAGATATCGCCTCAATTATTGGCGCATGGTTTAAATCCCTCAATCGAAAAGCGCACCTGACCCATATCCAAAAGAACGATGCTCGCCTCGCCTGGTTGATTGGAATCGGAACATTTCCGATTGTCATTCTCGGTTTCGTGGGTCAATCCTTTATTGAGAACCAATTGCGATCACTTTGGATTATTGCCGGTTCACTGATCATCTTTGGATTCTTACTTGGCTTCCTCGACTACATGGGGCGCAACGAACGCACAATCGATCAATTGACTCCGGGTCATGGAATTTTGTACGGGCTTGCGCAATCGCTAGCTCTCATTCCAGGCGTCTCTCGATCCGGAGCAACTATTGCAATGGGTCGCATCCTTGGTTACCGCCGCGAATCTGCACTTCGATATT
Organism: Candidatus Nanopelagicaceae bacterium; assembly: GCA_947454425.1. Classification (GTDB taxonomy): domain Bacteria; phylum Actinomycetota; class Actinomycetes; order Nanopelagicales; family Nanopelagicaceae; genus Planktophila. The sequence continues at coordinate 19,130 of CANGJV010000019.1, read as the reverse complement.
CGTTCCTATTGGCCTTGCCAGCAGTCTTCGGTAGCGGTCTCTATCAATTAAAAAAGGCGATTGACGATCCAGGTATCCGAGTCTTTTCTATGACCGAAACCGTTACTGCGACAGTTATTGCATTTCTCGTAGGTTACGCAGTGATTGCTTGGTTGATGCGATACATCTCGACAAAGTCTTTTACGCCATTTGTGATCTACCGAATTGTTCTTGGCTCAGCTCTATTGATTGCTCTTGCAACTGGAGCTATCTCGGCCTAATCTTTTATTAAAAGATTTAATGCTTCTTATCAGAGAAGCCCAGGCGCTCAAGAAGTTTTGGATCGCGCTGCCACTCCTTTGATACCTTGATGTGTAGTCCAAGGAAAATACGAGCACCGAGTTCGCGTTCGATATCTTTGCGCGCGCGCATACCAATATCTTTTAAGCGCTGGCCTTGATGGCCCAAAATGATTCCGGTCTGAGAATCGCGCTCTACGTGAATTGTTGCGTGAATATCATAGAAAGGGCGTGTGCCATTTGGTTCGCGCTCTGCCATCTCGTCGATCGTGACCATGATTGAGTGTGGAAGTTCCTGTAGGGCATCGCGCATCGCAGCTTCGCGGATGAGTTCGCATATGAGCGTCTCTATGCCCTGATCGCTCTTCTGATCTTCTGGGTAAAAGGCAGGTCCCGCCGGCAAGGTGTCGCCAATGATTTTTTCGAGTAACTCGATTTGATCATGAATTACTGCCGATACTGGAATGATCTCATCCCAAGTAAAACCCACCGCAAGTTCGTTAATAGTCATAAGGCGATCAGCGAGTGATTTCTTATTGACGGTATCTGTCTTGGTGATTAAAGCGAATTTCTTTGCTCGCGGGTGCTTTGCGATTTCAGCAGCAATAAATTGATCTCCGGCACCAGTTGCTTCATTCGCCGGCAGGCACATCATGATCACATCGACTGAATCAAGATTTTCATTAACCACCTTATTGAGGTGATGTCCCAGCAAAGTACGTGGCTTATGCACACCAGGTGTATCTACAAGAACTGCTTGGAAATTTGCGTTATTGATAATCCCACGAATAGCGTGGCGTGTCGTATTCGGATGGTGCGATGTGATTGCAATTTTGCTTCCAACGAGCGCATTAACGAGGGTAGATTTTCCGGTATTAGGGCGGCCAACAATGGCAACGAAGCCCGAACGGAAATCACTCATAACCCTATTCTCTCACTAGTTAGTGACCCTTCACGCCAAAGTTGAAAGCAGCTCGAGCGCATCTGGTATCGAAGTAACAAGTTCTGCACTTCTTTCGCCAATAAGTCGATGGCATCCTTCAGATGTCGGTGCGGTAATGGGGCCAGGAATAGCCATTACAGGTCGCATTAACTCTGCCGCATCACGAGCAGTTCTCAGTGATCCACTTCTAAAGGCTGCTTCAACAACAAGAGTTCCCTTTGAGAGTGCAGCTATAAGTCGATTGCGCACCAAAAATCTATGAGGGCGTGCGATTGTGCCGGGGAGGTATTCGGTAACAATGGCACCGCATTCAATAATCTCCTCAAAAAGTTTTTGGTTTCCTGCCGGATATGGCGAATCGAGCCCCGATGCCGTCACTGCGATAGTTGCACCCTCTGCGATGAGCGCGCCTTTATGTGCCGCCGAATCAATTCCATAGGCTCCACCGCTGACGATGGTCCATTCGCGATCGACAAAACCTGCCGCGAATTCTGATGCCGCACGTATTCCATACGGTGTGGGATTTCGTGTACCTACTATTGCAAGAGATTTTGACGACAGCAGGGATACTTCACCCTTCACTACTAGAGCAATAGGTGGTGCTACTAAATCATCGACAGCTGGTGGCCAAAGCTCATCTTCTGGGGTTAGGAATTGTCCGTCCAATCTTTCAATTGCAGAATAGATTTTGCTCAAATCAACTCTCTCATTCTCTGGAATTGATGCGAATACCGCCTCAATTCCTTGCTCGCTGATTGCGTGAGCCACCTTTGACATACCTGGCTCGAAGTGAGCAAGGATCGCAAGTCTCATATCTCGTATCTCCATCAATAACCTCCCTCACGTAATTGGTAAGCGCTCTTAACATCTTCTAGATTTGGAATTGGGCGCTCTGCAAGATCTGCCAAAGTCCACGCAAGTCGAATCACCTTATGTAAGCCACGCGCGGTAATAAGTTCCTTATCAAGTTCGTCGTGTAGAAAATTCATCGCTGCACGTTCTGGTCGATACTCGATACGAAGTGCTCGCGCCGGAATATGTGCGTTGAGCTTCCATTGCTGATCCTTAAAGCGAATAGCTGCTCGCGCTCTGGCTGCAATCACTCGCTTGCGAATCTCTGCAGATGATTCACCTAGCTCTTGGGATGCGAGTTCAATCCGGCCGACCGGGTCTACATCTATTCGTATATCGATGCGATCCATGAGTGGTCCTGATAACTTTCCTAAGTAACGACGCACCTGCAGAGATGAACATTCGCATCCATGTCCTCGCCCTGAATATTTTCCACACGGACACGGATTGGCTGCGAGAACGAGCAAGAATTGCGCCGGAAATGTAACGCTTCCAACTTGTCTTGCGATTGTGATTGTTCCGGACTCAAGTGGCTGACGAAGTGCATCCAAAATTCCGGTAGCGCACTCAGGCGCTTCATCAATAAAGAGAACTCCTCGATGCCCTAATGAAATCGCACCTGGTTGGATATTTCTCCCTCCGCCTCCAACGATTGATGCTCGAGATGCGCTGTGGTGAGGAGAGATGATGGGTGCAACGCGAGACATCGCTGACCGCTGCGTGAGCCCTCCTGCAATGGAATGGATTGCCGTTACCTCTAGCGCCTCTTCAACTGTCAACGGAGGCAATATTGAAGGAATACGAGATGCAATCATCGTCTTGCCAGCACCAGGAGGCCCGATGAGAAGTAGGTGATGTCCTCCAGTTGCTGCAACCTCTGCTGCAAACCTCGCCTTTGCTTGTCCTGCAACATCCGAAAAATCCAGTGCTCCACTTTCGTGATCAATCGCTAAATCAATCACTTCATTAAATGGATATTCACCAGTCGATAGCCAGCGATATATCTCGGAGATATTTTCAAAGGAAAGAATCTCCATCTGCTCCATCAACTCGGCTTCGCTCTGATTTGCTCGCGGAACAATCGCCCGTGTGAATCCATCCTTATAAGCGGCAATGAGAGATGGCAAAACCCCGCGAACCGGGCGAATTCCACCGTCGAGTGCGAGCTCGCCCAGAATGATTGCACCATCGAGTGGCCCCTGCGGAATTACGCCATCTGCAACTAGGAGCGCCAGTGCAATTGCAAGATCAAAACCTGGTCCGCTTTTCGGCAACCATGCCGGTGATAATGAAACAGTAACCTTCTTGTTTGGCCACTTCTGCCCTGAATTCGTCAGCGCTGCGCGTACGCGATCTCGCGATTCTTGAAGTGAAGTATCTGGCAAGCCAAGCAGTGAATACATCGGTATCCCATCGGCAATATCGCATTCGATATCAATGACAGAGCCGAGTAAGCCTTGGAGTGATACTCCCGTTGCGCGGCCAAGAGTCATAGAACACCTGCCCGGAATTCCAACGAGTGGGTGCCATCAGGATTAATTAATACCGATGCAATATCTATTGAATATTCACATCCAAAACAATCATGAGTCACAAGCCATCCCAATGCAAGGCGCTGCATTCGAAGTAATTTGACCTTTGAGATTGATTCAAAGGGATGGCCGAAAGCAAGTGAGCTTCGGGTCTTCACCTCGATAAAGTGAAAAGTTCCGGATTTATCAAGGCTAATGAGATCAATTTCGCCTTCTCGAACTCGCCAATTGCGGTCGAGAATCTCATCACCTTCTGCAAATCGATATTCAGCAACGCGAGTTTCACCAAATAACCCAATTGCTTGATTTCTACTTCTCTTAAGAACCATCCGCGGAAGATAGGAGTTCCTAAAGGTAAGAAACGAAGTCAGGTGGGCTGCTGTGGATTAAAGCAAGGCAGCAATATTTGAGAAAGACTTACGGTGAATCGGTAGAACGCCTAACTCATTAATTGCCTTGGTATGAGCTGCAGTGATGTATCCCTTATGTCCGGCAAATCCATATCCCGGATAGAGCAGATCCATTTCGCGCATGATTCGATCGCGGGTCACCTTGGCGATAATTGAGGCAGCGCTAATAGCAGTGACAACTGCATCGCCCTTCCAAACTGCAAGGTTAGGAACTGCTAACCCTTCGATTGCATATCCATCGGTAAGAACGTAGGCGGGTGTAATAGAAAGTCCATTAACAGCACGTCGCATCCCATCGAGATTTGCCGTATGAACGCCACGAAGATCAATCTCTTCCGATGACACTTCAATCACACTTACTGCGGCGGCATTTTCCATAACAACGTCAAAGAGTGATTCTCGTTTTTTCTCACTTAATTCTTTTGAATCCCGCAGCTCTGCCCATGTATCTGCAAATGGATCATCGAGAATTACCGACGCAATCAGAAGCGGTCCGGCACATGGCCCACGGCCTGCCTCATCAACTCCAGCAACCGGCGAGATGCCCGCATCGCGCAACATCTCTTCGATGCGCTTTGATGTTGCTGACATTGGAGTGGTTAAATTTATTTAGTGGCGATTGGGTCTTGTGATGGAACAAGTCCGAAATGCGCAAAGGGCCAGATAATTGCAAAGACGCGACCGGTTACGCGTGAGACTGGAACCATTCCATTATTGACATCATCTTGGTGGTAGCGAGAATCTGCAGATGCACCTCTGTGATCGCCCATAACCCAAATCTTTCCTTTGGGAACGGTGATATTAAAGTCCATCTCACTTGGCTTATTGCCCGCGAAAATATATGGCTCTGAAGTTTTCTTACCGTTAATAGTGAGCTTGCCTTTGCTATCGCAACAAATTACGTGATCGCCCGCAACTCCAATAACCCGCTTTACCAAATACTGCTTTGCAGGATTTGGAAGCACGCCTGTAAAGATCAACGCTTCTTTAAGACTACGAAATACTTTATTGCCTGCCTCTGGTGCTGGTGCAGGAAGCCAATTCGCAGGATCGCGGAAGACAACAACATCTCCGCGGTGAATTGATTTAGATATAAATGGAATCTTATTTACTGCAACGCGATCTTGAATCTGCAATGTGTTCTGCATAGACCCTGATGGGATAAAGAAGAATTGCACCAAGAAAGTCTTGATAATGAGGGAGACAGCGAGCGCGACTATGACAAGTACAGGGAACTCGCGAAAGAACGAGCCCTTACGAGGCAGGTACTTAGAAATTTTTATTCTGCTGGAGTTTCAGTTGCTTCAGCAACTGGTGCTTCAACTGCTGCTTCAACCTCAACGACTGACTCTGCAGCTACAGCTGGAACCTCTGCCACCTCGACGACGATCTCTGGCTCGGACACCGGTGTTGAAAGGATTCCATCACCGTAACCAACAATGCCATCACGCTTTTCGCGAATCTTTGCAGCCTTACCGCGCAGATCGCGAAGGTAGTAAAGCTTTGCACGACGTACATCGCCCTTCTGGACGAGTTCAATCTTTTCAATTACTGGAGTGTGTACTGGGAAAGTACGCTCAACGCCAACGCCGTATGAAACCTTACGGATTGTGAAAGTCTCGCGAACGCCATCGCCCTGTCGACGGATGACAACACCCTGGAAGACCTGAAGACGTGACTTGTTACCTTCGATAACACGAACATGGATCTTGAGCTCATCGCCTGCACGGAACTGTGGAATGTCCTTGCGGAGGGAGGCTGCGTCTACGACATCGAGAATGTTCATGGTCGGTTCCTTTAGATAACTATTTAAAAAGTACGGTTTGCCGTACAGACTGCGTATCTTGCCACAGATGACCCCCTGCTTGAAAATCGGGCAAGCCCTCACAGGCTCGATTCAGCCTAATTAGGCTAGGCCTAGAAAGCTCTCAAGTTCGCCGAAGAGGCGTGGCCCAGCTGCCAAGGTCATCATGTAAGGCGCCTGGCCGTAGAGAGCGAAGCGAGCGCCAGCCTCCCGGGCAATCAGACCCCCTGCTGCCCAATCCCACTCTTTCAGGCCATGCTCGAAGTAGCCATCTACTCGCCCCATCGCCACGTTGCAGAGATCTACTGCAGCTGCGCCATTTCGACGAAGGTCGCGGATGATGGGAAGCAGTTTTGAAACCTGCTCGATCTGCGCACTTCTATGGGCGGTGTCATATTGAAATCCTGTTGCCAGCATCGCTCGGTTGAGTTCGACTGGGTCGTTACAGGTGATGCGTTTGCCGTTATAGAAGGCACCTTCGCCACGGACTGCCCACCAGGTTGAGCCAATACTTGGAGCGGTAACTACGCCAATGAGCTGACCTTCATCATCCTTGGCCGCAATTGAAATGTTCCACCCTGGTTGGTCATAGAGATAGTTGACCGTTCCATCGAGTGGATCAATTACCCAGGTAATGCCTGAAGTACTTTCACGTTCGGCGCCTTCTTCCCCGATTAAGCCATCGTTCGGACGGGCAGCCAGGAGTTCTTGGACAATATATTTTTCAACTTTAATATCCATCTGAGTCACGACATCGATAGCGGTCGTCTTGGTATTTACCTGCAGCTCGAGTGGTCGGTCCATCAAGATTTCCCCGGCCTCTCGCCCTATCCGCTGGGCGAGGGCGAGAAGTTCTGCTGTGTTGTGGCTGCTCATACCTCTGATTCTACCTACCTCATCGGTTATTCTCACCCCCATGAGTGAGCTCCGTTTAAGTGGCAAGAACAATGAAGGCACACACCTGACATTGGTCGATAACGAAGGCACCGAGTTCACCGTCCGAATTAGCGACACCCTACGTGCGACAGTCAATCAGCCGCGACTTTCTGCAGTTCCAACAGATGATGATGTGACTATTAGCGTCAAAGATATTCAGCGACGTCTGCGAGCTGGCGATGCACCAGAAGTTATTGCTCGTGAAGGAAATACCACAATCGAAAAAATTGCACGATTCTCAGGTCCGATCTTCCAAGAGCGCGAATACATTTTGAGCCAAGCACGTAATGCCGCGCTTCGCAAAGATTCCACACGTCTTGATATCTCATTTCTCGATGCAGTTATTGGAAAGTTAGTTCCGCGCGGAGTAGATGCAGATGATCTCGCTTGGGATACCTGGCGCCTACCTGATGCAACGTGGCATATTGAACTCCAGTACCCAAACCGCGATGGCAATGGGGTCGCATGTTGGAACTTCGATACAACGCGTCAGAACATCAACGCCACCGATGACAACGGTGCTTGGCTCATTGGCGAAGATGCGCCGGCTCGCGTAATTGATCCAGGTTTTATCAAGGCCGAACAAAACCACCCATCACGAATCGAGACACCAGCACCGGTGGATCTTCCTGGAGCAAGTTCTCTCTTCTCCCCTGTGGCACCAGTTGTCGAAGAAAAGCCTGAGACTCCACGCCTTGTTGCGATTCGCGATACTCCAACGGCTGCAGATGCAGAAGATGGCGTTGTTGCACGCGCAAAGATTCCTTCTTGGGATGAAATTATGTTTGGCTCAAAGGCGCCGGTTGCTAATGCAACAGATTCTGAAGATGATTTCGACAACAACTAGCTTGGAACTTATTTAAATAGTTTTTGCTAACAGCGGCACTGAAGATTCAATAGCTGTATCTCCTCCATGGTGGCCGACCATTGCGCCTTCCTTATCTGCACGTTCTGGATCCAGCAACACAAGATTTCCTTGTGCGATTGCAATAATGTCGCCAATTCGCTCGGCTGCATCGAGTGAAACATCTACTCCAAAAAGTCCGGCTTCGATTGCACTTTCCCGGGTAAACATCTTGACCTTCTCGCCTAAAGTTTCTTCCCAGGCTGCAATCAAATCTGCGCGTGACCCAAGATCGGAATTTTGCGGCAGGTAGAGATGTCTCATCCGAGGTTCACCAGCGACTGTTTCAATTCCATCTAGCAACGAATTCTCTTGCCCCATAATTACTTTCTCACCGACATTTATCATCCCGTGATCGGCTGTCACCCAGATGCGTACAGCTTTTGGCAGCTTCTCCATTAATTGCGCCACCATTGCATCAATGCTTGAAAGCGCGGCAATCCACTTCTCTGAACCCACGCCATCTGAGTGCCCTGCAGCATCGAGATCATTGACATAGAGATAGACAAACGATGGACTCTTCTGAAGTGCTGCGAGAGTCTCTCCTACCAAATCACTTGTGATATTTGCGCCGCGATAGTGAGCTCCACGGAATACTGCGCGCGTAAAACCGGTATCTTCATAACGCTTTGCCGCGACATGAGAAACAGTGATACCGGCGGCTGTTCCGCGTTGAAAGAGAGTAGGGATTGGCTGCCAAATCTCGGGATCAACGCGCTCATCCCACTTAAGAGAATTAAGTACTCGTCCGCTACTTCGCGGAACTCGAACTGTATATCCCATCATTCCATGTGCTCCAGGCATCACGCCGGTTGTCAGCGTTGCCAGACTGGTTGATGTCGTACTTGGGAATGAAGTCTGGATGGTGTGAGTCTTTCTTAATGATGCGAGTGTCGGTGCGAATTGTCCGTAGTGCTCCAGCACATCTGCACCGAAACCATCAATCAGGAATAGAAGTTCGCGGCCACTGGGACTTTCGCCACATTCTAAGAAATCATGCGTTCCTTCTAAACGAAGGCTCGAAAAGATCGAGGGCATAATTTGCGATAAGTGCACCGGTAAATCATCCCACGAGTATTGTTCGACCCATGTCACAGGCAAATTACGTCACGTCTCCCGAGGTAGCCCAAGCTCTCGCAAGTGGAAAGCCAATCGTCGCTCTTGAATCAACCATCATCAGCCACGGACTCCCCCGTCCATCAAACCTGACTGTTGCACGAGAGGTAGAAGAGATTGTTCGATCCCGTGGCGCAGTTCCCGCAACGATTGCTGTTCTCGATGGTGTTGTTCATATCGGACTGACAGATGACCAACTCGTTGACATCGCAAACCGTGACGATATTGCAAAGGCCTCAAGCCGCGATCTTGCAATTGTCGCTGCAGCCGGAAAATCCGCGGCGACAACTGTTGCTGCAACAGCACATTTAGCTGTTCTTGCCGGAATCAATATTTTTGCCACCGGCGGTCTTGGTGGCGTTCACAGAGGCGCAAATGAAACTTTTGATGAATCAGCAGACCTGACTGCTCTCTCGCAACTCGATATCACGATTGTCTGCGCCGGCGTGAAGTCAATCCTTGATGTCGCTGCAACGCTAGAACGGCTTGAGACACTTGCTATTGGCGTTGTCGGATTTAAGACGACAAAATTTCCAGGCTTCTATCTGACTGACTCGGGCTTCACGATTGAGCACCAAGTAGATAGCGCGGCAGAGATTGCAGCAATTATTGGTAAGCGAGTTGCGCTCAAAACAAATAATGGATTAGTGGTTGCAAATCCGGTTGCGAAAGAGATGGACCGAACTCGCCACGATGCAATCTTGAAGAGTGGCCTGGAAGGCGCCGAGAAAAATGGAATCCACGGCAAATACGTCACCCCATTCTTGCTCGAGCATTTCCATACCGCATCCGAAGGTGAATCGCTTAAAGTCAATATCGACATCATTAAATCCAATTCAGCTCTCGCTGCAGATATTGCCGTTGCACTAAAGAAGTAATTTATGGCTCTCAAAATTCTCTGTATTGGTGATGTCATGCTCGATGTCATTACCAAGATTTCAGTCATGCCAGAGAAGATTAATTACGGCAGTGATACCCCTTCTAGAATTTCAACGCATGGTGGCGGAGCGGCCGGAAATGTAGCCTCTTGGCTTACGCGCACCGATGCTATTGCGACAATTGTTGGCCATGTGGGTGATGATGCAGCAGGCGCTGCGCTCATCAGTGAATTTGATTCACTCGGAGTTCGACACAATAATTTAATGGTTGATAAAGGCTCTTCCGGCGTTGTTGTTGTTCTTGTCGATCCCACTGGTGAACGAACAATGTTTCCAGATAATGGCGCAAACTCTGGTCTGCATATCGGCGACCTTCCCCCACTCGATGAATTCAGTGCGGTCTATCTCTCTGGCTATTCTCCGCTCGATCCACTCTCGCGTCCGGGTGTGTTAGAGATGATTGCAAAGATTAAAGCTGCTGGTATTCCAATCTTTTTTGATCCGGCATCTGTCGGAGGCATGATGGATGTCCCGTTAAGTGAAGTCATTTCATGGATTCAGCAGGTAGATGTATTGCTGCTCAATGAGGAGGAAGCGATTTACCTCACCGGAGAGACAGATCCTGTTGTGGCACTTGAGAAACTCCTCGATGAATGCGAAGTAGTGGTAATTAAACGTGGATCACATGGCGCTATCGGAAAAGCTCGTGGCTCTATCATCGTGGAAGTTCCATCAGTGAAGACTGAGGTCGTTGATACAACCGGTGCTGGAGATTCATTTGCCGCTGGATTTATTGCTGAATACGCCCTCACGAAGAATATGCAATATAGTCTCGCGGCCGGTGCCGAGGTTGCAGCCCGATGTGTTGCAATCGTTGGGGCTCGTCCGCGTGTAGGTACCGTCATTTAGCTACGAAGCAGGGCAGAATACGCGCCATGGCAACGAAGAAGGCCGCGGCGACCAAGACCGCAAAAGGTAAAGCGACAGGTCCAAAGCCAGGCGAATTCCCAGGCAAGATTGTCGATATCGATGTCTCATCAGAGATGTCAGAGTCATTTCTTGAATATGCATATTCAGTCATCTACTCACGTGCACTTCCTGATGCTCGCGATGGGTTAAAGCCAGTTCACCGTCGCATCCTGCATCAGATGGCAGATATGGGACTTCGCCCCGATCGCGGCCACGTAAAGTCTGCTCGAGTCGTTGGTGAAGTAATGGGTAAGTTGCACCCGCACGGTGATTCAGCAATTTACGATGCGCTCGTTCGTATGGCTCAATCTTTCTCAATGCAACTGCCACTAATTGATGGCCACGGAAACTTTGGTTCACTCGATGCCGGTCCAGCTGCAATGCGCTACACAGAGGCTCGACTAGCAGCAGCTGCAATGACGATGGTTGCAGAATCTGATGAGAACACCGTTGACTTCGGCGCCAACTATGACGGACAGCTACAAGAGCCGCTTGTGCTTCCTGCCGCTTTCCCAAATCTTCTCGTTAATGGCTCCTCTGGCATTGCTGTTGGAATGGCCACCAATATGGCTCCCCACAATTTAGGTGAAGTAATTGCCGCAACAAAGTTCTTGATCGACAACCCAAAGGCAACGCTGAATCAGTTGATGAAGCATGTACCTGGTCCAGATTTTCCAACTGGAGGCGAACTCGTAGGAGCTGAAGGAATTCGTGAAGCTTACGCAACCGGTAAGGGCTCGTTCAAAGTTCGTGCAACTGTTGAAATCAGCAAGGTGACATCTCGCAAAATGGGAATCGTCATCAAAGAGCTTCCATTTAATATCGGTCCCGAAAAAGTTGTCGAGCGCATTGCAGATCTTGCAAAGGCGAAGAAGATTCAGGGAATTTCAGACATCATCGATCTCACTGATGGGCAAACTGGCACCAACGTTGTCATCGAACTGAAGAATGGCTTCGAACCAGAAGCCGTCCTCGAGCAGCTTTACAAGCTCACTCCAATGGAAGATGGTTTCGCCATCAATGCCGTAGCACTTGTAAAGGGTCGCCCTCAGACTCTTGGCCTGAAAGAACTTTTGCAAGTCTTTATCGAGCATCGAATTGAAGTTGTTCGCCGTCGTAGCGAGTTCCGTAAAGCAAAGGCTGAAGATCGCCTCGCACTCGTCGATGGGTTGCTCAAAGCAATTATTGATATCGATAAGGTAATCAAGATAATTCGCGGTTCAGATGATGCTGCGGCCGCAAAAGAGGCTCTGATTAAGGGCTTCAAGCTCAATGATGAGCAGGCAACTTATATTCTCGATATGCCACTTCGCCGTCTTACCAAGATGAGCAAGTTGGAACTCGAAAACGAGTCTAAAGAACTCAAAGCAACCATCGCAGCGTTGACCACTCTATTAAAATCTGAAGAAGCCATGCGCAAGCAGGTTTCTGATGAACTTACTGCTGTATCAAAGGCGTACGCGGTACCGCGTCGCACTCGCATCGCACAAGCCTAATTATCGAGGATGTAGGACGGCAGTTCCTTTTTCATGGTGCAAGAATTCGAGGCGGTGGCTTGGAAGAGCCGCCGCAAATTGCTCAGCTAAATCTCTTTCACCATCACGACCTGCATCATCAATGACGATAATGGCATTTGGGCTCAATTTTGAAAGGCATTCTTTTAGCGCTGGGTGGCGAGCTTGTGGGTTCTTTGATCCTGGTGGTCCATCGATAAAGAGAAGATCAATATTTGCCACATCTTCTAATTGCGAAACCTCATACCAATCCACTCCTGATGAATGTGGGGTCAGAGGTGCAACGCGAAGATCAACATTATTTACTTCGTGAAGTTGAAGTAATTTCTTTGTCTTACCGGCATATTCATCAGAATTATCGATACTAATTATTCTTGCATTAGGTGCGCTCTTGGCTAAAACTAAAGTTGACATCCCCGAACCTAGATCAAGAATCACTGATGGCTCGGTAACTCTTGCCTGCTGAAGAAGCGTTAATAAGAGATCTGGTGATGCTGCCCAGTTGCGAGTTGATGGAATTGGCGCCTTGAGGTTGAGCAAATTCAATAGCTGCTGATAGAACTCGCCCTGACGGTAGTTCTCTCGAGATGATTTCTCTAATTCTTTAGCAATTCGACGTACATCACGCTCTGGAGAGAGCAATTTATTGAGTTTCTCATTGGTTCGACGCAATATGCGAACCTGGTACGCAACTGCCAAAAGTGTGATGAGTGATAAGAGGGCTGCCAGAGCGCTTAACATTTCGCGATTCTAGAGTGATTGCAACTTCAATGGAATACTGTGGGAAGATACGCCAAATGATTTCAACCTCTGCCCTAGAACTACGTGCCGGCGCGCGCCTGCTCGTGAGCGGGGTCAATGTCCGCGTCAATAGCGGTGACCGCGTGGGCTTCGTTGGCCGTAACGGGGCTGGAAAATCAACTTTGGCAAAGGTCTTAGCGGGCGAGAACTTACCTGCAGGCGGTGGCGTCCAGCGCACAGGAAAGATTGGATACCTCCCCCAAGATCCTCGCACAGGTGAAGATCAAGGAACAGCGTTAGATCGAATTTTATCTGCTCGCGGACTCGATGAAATTGCTCGCCGTATGACCGCAGTTGAACTTGAACTTTCTACCAGTGAAGGTGAAGAACTCGAGAAAGCGCTTGAGCGATACACCAGAGTCGATGCCGAATTTAACGCCGCCGGTGGCTATGCAGCAACATCAGAGGCTGAAGCAATTGCTTCTTCACTCGGTGTCTCCGAGTCGGTATTTCATAATGAGATTGCCACTCTTTCAGGTGGTCAGCGCCGACGTATTGAATTAGCTCGAATCTTATTCTCAGGAGCAGAAACACTTCTTCTCGATGAGCCAACTAACCACCTTGATGCAGATTCCATTATTTGGCTTCGTCAGTACTTAACAAATTACTCCGGCGGACTTGTCATCATCTCTCACGATGTCGCACTCATTGAAACTGTCGTAAATAAGGTTTTCTACATCGATGCCAATCGAAATGTTATCGATGTCTACAACATGGGCTGGAAGCAATACCTATTGCAGCGCGAAGCCGATGAACATCGCCGTAAGAAAGAGCGCGCCAATGCCGAGAAGCGCGCTGAGATTTTGCAGAAGCAGGGTGAGAAAATGCGCGCCAAAGCCTCAAAGGCGACTGCTGCCCAAGGCATGTTGCGCCGCGCAGAAAAACTTCGTTCATCACTTGAAGATGTACGCGTTGCAGATCGCGTTGCCAAGCTTCGCTTCCCAACGCCTGCGCCATGTGGCAAGACTCCACTTTCAGGCGAAGAGCTCTCAAAGAATTACGGTTCACTTGAAATCTTTACCGATGTCTCTTGTGTCATTGATAAGGGAACTCGAGTTGTCATCCTCGGACTCAACGGAGCAGGTAAAACAACATTGCTGCGAATCCTGGCAGGTGAACTCGAATCCGATACTGGCACTGTCGAGCACGGCCATGGCTTAAAGATTGGCTACTACGCACAAGAGCACGAGTCACTGGACTTTGAGCGAACCATCCTCGAGAACATGATGTCGGCAACTCCAGATATTCGCGAACCAGAGGCCCGCAATGTTTTGGGCTCTTTCCTCTTTGCTGGCGATGATGTTCATAAACCGGTAAAGGTGCTCTCTGGTGGTGAGCGAACTCGACTAGCTCTTGCAACCATCGTTGTATCAGGTGCCAATGTGCTCTTGCTCGATGAGCCAACAAATAACTTAGATCCCGCATCCCGCGAAGAAATCCTGGCCGCGCTCTCTGAGTACCAAGGATCAGTTGTAATGGTTTCTCACGATGAAGGCGCTGTTCAAGCCCTAAAGCCAGAGCGAGTAATCTTGCTGCCAGATGGCGATGAAGATATTTGGAAGGACGAGTACTTCGATCTCGTCTCCATTGACTAATTTTGACCAATTTTGACTGGCTATATCTAGCGCATAAATAGGGCTGGAGATTACGGTTACATCATTATGAAGAAGTTAGTGATCCTCCTGATTCTGGCGCTGAGCGTAATTGGCTTCTCCCCTGCCATGGGCGATGATGCCGATGAGATAAAGCAACTAGAGAATCCAATTGGTGGGGGCTGGATTGGCGTTGACTTCTTTGACACCGTTTATGACGGAACTAGCCTTTTAACTGTTTTTAACAATCGCACTGAGGAAAATGTTGATGATTGGAAAACTGTTATCTGTGATTCAGTAGCAGATCCAAAATGCCAAATACCTGGATATAACATCGATGCGCTCTCTATCTTTTCGCCATGTAATGAAGTGATTACAGAGAACTGCATCGAATCCCTTGGCGCTACTCTCGCAAATGGCGAAAAAATTGTTGGCACACCTGGCAAGTTATGGAATCCCAATGGGGTATTTAAGGGAGATGCACTTAAAGGAATCCCTGATGGTGGGCAGCCAAGTACGTGGACCCTTAAGGGAAGTAATCCCAACGGTAGCGAAGATTATGTTCTTGTAGCCGGCGTTAAGGGACAGATGAAAGTTCCGGATTCAAGTACGGCTGCCGATAATCAAAACTTATTTTGGGGAAATATCTTTGCCAATCTACAACCCGTGAAATATACCCAAGGCAATTATCAAGATCCAAAGATGGTTTTATTTCCAAGAGGCAAAACTGGCATCGGTACTGGTGGTGGCTTAGCAATTAATCGAGGGTGCTTTATGAACGACAGTACTCAATGCGCCCTCCGTGCGACTTTTCCGCTCGATGTTACATATACTTTGAAATTTAGGTTCAGCGTCCGCCTCGCCTCATGGTTACGAGGTCGATTGGTTGATCCAGTTATCACAACAGAAAATTCAGGTTCACTTAAGAGCACGATGACGATTTCCGCGAAGGCGATGTCAGTTCCCGAAGTTGGCGGTTATATTAAATGGAGCGATGCACCTGATTGGGTGAAGGCTAAGTATCCAGCTGGCACAGGCGGAACCGGCACCTCACCTGATGCATTTACAACCCAAGATCTCACGACTCGAATCTTGCGAGTGAGCTCAGGTAGTTCTGGAGACCGCGCCCTCAAAGAGTTTAAAGAGTGGATTCCATTTCTTCTCGATAAGCCAATGGCGATGAAGACTTATTGGAATGTGCAGAGCGTGCAGAGCTCTCAAAAGATGAATCAATGCGCTCACGAGAAATTCGCGGGTTATGTTGCAAGTAATTCAGCTATCTACAGCTCTGGTGCACCCAATTGGAATGAAGAGCGACAGAGCCTTGATTACATTGTGGGAGCTCCGCACTTCGATACCCAAGGAAACGTCCTGCAAGGCTCATACGCGCTTGGAATCAAGTCAGACGTTGCACGTTGCCTCTATGGATTTACCAGCGCTCCCATCTCGGCCCGAGTAGAAATCGCATCTGAAGATGGCAGTCCAAATATTGCAACGACTGTGATTAATGAGGATTCAGCAAGTGGGATGTTTACTTTGACCGCTTCAGGCTTCCACTACTCCACTCCGCAGCTGAGTGTGAAGTTATTGCAAGAAAAGACCCCGACTCCGGTTGCAACCCCGAGCGCTACGCCAACGCCGAAAGCTGTGGCAAAGGTGAAGAGCATTCTCTGCATTAAAGGAAAGATTAAGAAAACAGTAAAGGGCACCAACCCTCGGTGCCCCACTGGTTATAAGAAAGCTTAAGCGTCGATAGAGTCGCGATCGATTTCAGCGTTGGCAATAAATTCCTTACGTGGAGCAACATCTGAACCCATGAGAAGTTCGAACATTGCTTCTGCTGCAGCTGCATCAGTAACTGTGATGCGGCGAAGTGTGCGAACATCTGGATCCATCGTAGTTTCGCGAAGCTGATCAGCATCCATCTCGCCCAGACCCTTGTAACGCTGAATTGGTTCTTTCCAACGCTTGCCCTGCTTGGTGAGCTCTGCCGTCACTTTACGCATCTCATCATCTGAGTATGTGTAAAGGAATGAACCCTTCTTTCCGCCCCCACCCATTACTTCAATACGGTGCAGTGGTGGGATTGCAGCAAATACACGGCCAGAATCAATCAGCGGACGCATATAGCGATACATCAAAGTAAGAAGTAGGCAACGGATATGTGCACCGTCAACATCAGCATCTGACATCAAGATAACGCGACCATATCGGGCATCATCGAGTTCGAAAGACTTTCCAGAACCTGCGCCAATCACCTGAATGATCGATCCGCACTCTTTATCATCGAGCATCTGCGATAGCGATGCCTTTTGAACATTAAGGATTTTGCCTCGAATTGGCAAGATTGCTTGGAACTCTGAGTTACGAGCTGCCTTGGTGGTACCAAGTGCAGAATCACCTTCTACGATGAAAAGCTCAGTACGAGTGACATCTTCGGAACGGCAATCGGAGAGCTTTGTTGGAAGGCTTGATGACTCAAGTGCGTTCTTGCGGCGTTGAATATCTTTATGGGCACGTGCACTAATACGTGTGCGTGAAGCCCCGGCAACCTTCTCCATAATCAACTTGCCATTGGCCTTGTCAATTCTGCGAGTGGTTGCGAAGAATTCCTTGAGCTTATCGGCAACAACTGCGCTGACAATCTTGGTCGCAGCAGCAGTTCCAAGTACTTCCTTCGTCTGACCCTCAAATTGTGGCTCTGACATTCGGACGGTGACAACTGCGGTAATACCTTCCATGACATCATCTTTAATGACGTCGGCCTCGTTCTTCTTCAAGAATCCAGCGCTGCGCATCGCTTCATTAAATGACTTTGTAATTGCACGATCAAATCCCTGAAGGTGAGTTCCACCTTTAGGTGTGGCAATAATGTTGACGAAAGAACGAATAGTTGAGTCGAAGCCATCGCCCCACTTCATTGCAATATCAACTTCCATATCGCGCTCGACTTCTGTCGAAACCATATGGCCCTTATCGTCGAGTACCGGGACAGTCTCTTGATAATGACCAGTTCCGTAGATGCGAATGACATCACCAACTGGCTGATCTGGCTGCAAGAAATCGCAGTACTCGGAGATTCCACCCTTGTGATAGAAAGTTTGGGTCGTCTTCTCTTTTGTACGGTTATCGTTGACAGTTAAGGTCAGACCTGGGACCAAGAAAGATGTTTGACGTGCGCGTGCATAGATATCTTCGATATCAAGGGATGCATCCTTAAGGAAGATCTGTCGATCTGACCACCACTTAACTCGGGTTCCAGTTACCTTCGAAGAAATCTTGCCGATAACTCGCAAACCTGATTGCTCTGTAAATGCCGCCTTTGGACCATCTCCATCAAAGACGCCTGCAGTTCCGCGCTTAAATGACATCCAATAAATCTTGCCGTTGCGATCTACTTCAACATCAAGGCGCTCAGCTAACGCATTTACAACTGATGCACCAACGCCGTGGAGTCCGCCTGATGCAGCATATGAGCCACCACCGAACTTTCCGCCAGCATGTAACTTGGTGAGGACTACTTCAACCCCAGTAAGACCTGTCTTCGGTTCTTTATCAACTGGAATACCGCGACCATCATCATGAACCTCTACCGAGCCATCTGCCTCGAGGTTGATCTCAATAGTTTTACAGTGTCCAGCCAAAGATTCATCAACTGCGTTATCGATGATCTCCCAGAGACAGTGCATCAATCCGCGAGAGTCAGTTGAACCGATATACATACCGGGGCGCTTACGAACAGCATCAAGGCCCTCAAGAACTGCTAAGTCCTTTGCGGTATAGCTATCTTTAGACCCGGCTTCAGTTGTAGGAGCGTCAAAATTCAACTCATCATTGGCAGTCACGGTGGCCAAGATTAGTAACTGAATGCCCCTTGAGAGGTTAAGCGCGCCGAGATGTATCTCATATAGTGATAGAAGTCGATAATTGGGCGCTTAAATGACCAATAAAGAAGAAAATTAAATGAAATATAACGAGCGGGGAATAAAAGAGGATGGCATGATGTTCCAATGTCGTAAGGGTTAAATCAACCCACTGAACGAACGGAGAGCGCGATGACCGAGCAAGTACTTCTCGAATCCACACCTCTAAATGCTTTGGATCGCTGCGATCGCTGCGGTGCCCAGGCTTATGTCCGTGCCGTTCTAGCCACCGGTGGCGAACTCATGTTCTGCGCACACCATGGCAAGGAGTACGCCGATAAGCTCGCTGCTATTGCAGTAAAGATTCAAGATGAATCAGAGCGTTTGGTAGAGACTAAGTAAATTTAGAGATTAAATAAGAAAGGCACCTACAGATTCTGTAGGTGCCTTTCTTATTTTTAAATTATTACTCTTTAATTTTATCCTTATGAGAGCCATCGCAGAACGGCTTATCTTTTGAGAGGCTGCAGCCACAAAGCTTTGGATTTTCTACGGTGCTAGTGACATTGCCATCAGCATCAACGAAGTCCACAGTTCCAGTAATGCGGATTGATCCGCTACTTGGGTTGATAAAGACCTTTACGTTATCAGTCATGGATGAGCCGTTGGGCTTAATCGAGGTAATCTCGAAGTGCCTGCGAACGTGATGGGTGGCGCAGCTTCGACATAGTCTTTGAT
>CANGJV010000018.1 GCA_947454425.1 Candidatus Nanopelagicaceae bacterium | reverse complement strand
TTTAGGTTCTTATCCACGAGAGGTGCGATCATGATTGATATTAAATTTCTGCGCGAAAACCCAGATGTGGTGCGAGCTTCTCAAAAAGGTAGAGGCGAGAGCGTTGAACTTGTTGATCAAATTCTTGCTAGCGATGAAATCAAGCGTGCTGCGGTAAATGAATTTGAATTACTTCGACAAGAACAAAATGTTCTATCAAAGAGCGTTGGCGCAGCAAAAGGTGATGAGAAGAACGCCCTACTAGCTAATGCAAAAGAGCTAGCAGATAAAGTTAAGGCGGCAGATACCAAACGTGCTGAATTAGAAGAGCAGACAAAGCAGCTCATCATTCAACTTTCTAACTTACTCGATACTGATGCACCTATCGGTGGCGAAGAAGATTTTGTCACCATCGAACATGTTGGGACCCCACGCGATTTCACAAAAGATGGATTCGAACCGAAAGATCACGTCGAGTTAGGCAAATTGCTGGGTGCCATTGATACAGAGCGCGGAGCGAAAGTTGCAGGCTCTCGTTCTTATTACCTGACCGGCGCCGGTGCAATGCTTGAGTTTGCACTTGTAAATTACGCGATCCAGAGCGCTCTTAAGAATGGTTTCACACCTGTCATTCCACCAGTATTGGTAAATCCTGCTGCGATGGAGGGCACTGGCTTTCTTGGGCAAGCTGCAGAGAATGTATATCGAATTGAAAAAGATGATGTCTATCTAGTTGGTACATCTGAAGTTCCACTGGCAGCTATGCATATGGATGAGATTTTGCCGGCTGACAAATTACCAATGCGCTATGCAGGTTACTCATCTTGTTTCCGACGCGAAGCTGGAACTTACGGAAAAGATACGCGTGGAATTATTCGCGTACACCAGTTCGACAAGGTCGAGATGTTTTCATTCTGTAAGCCAGAGGAAGCAAAAGCAGAACATCAGCGTCTACTGCAGTGGGAGAAAGACTTCCTGATTGCGATGGATATTCCATTTAGAGTCATTGATGTAGCTTCTGGCGATCTTGGTTCTAGCGCCACCCGCAAGTTTGATATTGAAGCGTGGATTCCAACGCAAGGCGCTTATCGCGAGGTAACAAGCACCTCAAACTGCACCGAGTTCCAAGCACGTCGACTTAACATCCGCTACAAAGATGCAGATGGGACAAAGGCGATTGCAACGCTTAATGGAACCCTGGTTGCAATTCCTCGCATGATTGTCGCGATATTAGAAAATCACCAAAACTCCGATGGAACAGTCAACGTTCCAGCTGCACTTCAGCCATTTCTTGGCACTGCAAAGTTAGAGCTTGTGTGACAACTGAAATCCGCCCAAAATTAATTGCGTCAGACCTTGATGGAACTATCGTTAATCATGATGGTCGTATCTCTGATCGCACTATCAAAGCTTTTACTAAGGCGCGCGATCTCGGGGTAGAGATTTTCTTTGTCACTGGCCGTCCACCACGTTGGATGCCAGAGATTAAAGAAGCATTTGGTTTTGGAAATGCAATTTGCGGTAATGGTGCGATGCTCTATGACTTAATGAACGATGTTGTTCTAGAGCAATGGCTGATTGAAGTACCTGATCAGCTAGAGACAATTAAGAGATTGCGTGAATCAATTCCTGAAGTTTCATTTGCTGTTGAATCACACAGTTACTTCCACCGTGAAAAGGCTTACATCCCACGATGGGATGTTGGTTTGGATAACATCGGTGTGCATTCAATTGAAGAAGTCCTTAAGTCTCCGGCGCTAAAAATCCTTGCTCGCTGCTCGCAACAGAATCTCTCTTCCGATGAGATGTTAAAGATTGCGCAAAAGGCACTTGATGGTTTGGTAACAGTTACTCATTCAAACCCGCATGACTCATTGCTCGAGATTTCAGCGCTTAATGTTTCAAAGGGCGCGACTCTTGCACGCATGGCAGATCGCTTCGGCATCGAAGCAAAGGATTGTGTCTCATTCGGCGATAACCCAAATGACTTCTCAATGTTGTCCTGGTGTGGCCGCTCATATGCAATGTCCTCAGGCCACCCAGATGGAGCTAAGTACGCTAAAAGTATCGCTGGAGCATGCGAAGAAGATGGCGTTGCCATTGCAATCGAAGCGCTACTCGAACTGCCTTCTTTGTAATTTTTGAAAACCCCGCCACCTCTAGTAACCTCTCCCACGGAGGACTCGCATAGCGGCCGAGTGCACCGGTCTTGAAAACCGGCAGGTGAAAGCCTCGTGGGTTCAAATCCCACGTCCTCCGCGCTAAACGAAGCCCGTCTGCATGCACTGCAGGCGGGTTTCGTGCATTTCAATAGATCTCTTTCCTTCGCCAGCTTTCTTACCGTGACCGCTGTGGCTGACTTCATAAGGTGCATGCGGGCTCTGACCTAGATACTTCCCGCCGATGAGCGCACACTTACACCTATTAACGGCCGCACCATTGGGCCAAAGGTGACCTATAACTGTCATACAGGGGGAGTTCGAAATGTCGGGAGTTTTTTCTCCAACGCGCGCAAAGATTAAAGAGCGCACACTGAGAACAGATAAGTGGTGGCTAGAACCTGCAATTACATTTGGCGTGCTATTTTCATTTGTCATCTATGCAACATTCCGCGCATTTGAAGGTGCAAATTATTTTACTGAGCCACTGATTTCACCATTTTATTCACCATGTTTATCTCAAGCATGCGTTGAAGGGTCGACCTTGTTTGGTTGGGCTCCCGTTAGCGCGAAAGTACTTGGCTTCGCGCTCTCTCCAGCGCTTATTATTTTGATCTTCCCACTCGGTTTCCGAATGACTTGTTATTACTATCGCAAGGCGTACTACCGCGCATTCTGGTTGTCACCACCAGCATGTGCTGTTGCAGAGCCACATACAAAGTACACCGGCGAAACTCGCGCACCTCTTATCTTGCAGAACGCGCACCGTTGGTTCTTCTATGCCGGACTCGTCTTCAATGTTTTCCTTACCTACGATGCAATTCTTGCTTTTCAAGGTCCGATTGAAAAGGGATCAAAGATTATGGAGTGGGGCCACTTCAGCGTTGGAACGCTAGTTCTCGTTGCAAGCTCATCACTACTTTGGTTCTACTCACTTTCATGCCATACATGTCGCCACACAGTTGGTGGACGTTTGAAGCACTTCTCTAAGCACCCATTCCGATACAAGTTGTGGACCACAGTTTCAACGCTGAATACCAAGCATCAGCAATTCGCTTGGTTCTCACTTGCCGCTGTTGCATTTGCTGATATCTATGTTCGCCAAGTATCAACTGGCGCCTGGACCAACTTCTACTTCTTCTAATAACTGGGTAAAAAGGAATATTTAAATGCCACAGAATCTTCAGAAACTAAAATACGACGTTGTAATCGTCGGTGCTGGTGGAGCTGGACTTCGCGCAGCAGTAGAAGCGCGTGAAGCAGGTCTTCGCGTAGCCATCATCTGTAAGTCACTATTTGGTAAGGCCCACACCGTTATGGCAGAGGGCGGCGCTGCTGCATCTATGGGAAATGCAAATAGCAATGACAATTGGATGGTTCACTTCCGCGACACTATGCGCGGTGGAAAATTCCTCAATCACTATCGCATGGCAGAACTTCATGCCAAGGAATCACCAGACCGTATTTGGGAGCTCGAAACATGGGGCGCACTTTTTGATCGCACCAAAGAGGGAAAGATTTCACAACGTAACTTCGGTGGTCACGAGTACCCACGTCTTGCACACGTTGGAGACCGCACTGGTCTAGAACTTATTCGAACAATGCAGCAGAAGATTGTTGCGCTGCAACAAAAAGATGGTCGCGAAACCGGCGATATGGAATCGAACCTCAAGGTCTACGCAGAATTTACTGTTACAGATATTTTGAAAGAGGATGGGAAAGTTGCTGGTGTCTACGGATACTGGCGCGAGAACGGCGACGAGATTCTCTTCGAAGCACCTGCAGTTGTTATTGCAACTGGCGGCGTTGGCAAGACATTTAAAATTACATCAAACTCTTGGGAAGGCACGGGCGATGGACATGCTCTAGCGCTCAAAGCTGGTGCAAATTTGAAAGATATGGAGTTCTTGCAATTCCACCCAACCGGAATGGTGTGGCCACCATCAGTACGCGGAATTTTGGTAACAGAATCTGTTCGCGGTGAAGGCGGCGTCCTTACAAATAATCTCGGTGAGCGATTTATGTTTAAGTACATCCCAGATGTATTTAAGGATAAGTACGCAACAACAGAAGAAGAAGCAGACCGTTGGTATACCGATCAAGATAACAATCGTCGCCCACCAGAGTTGTTGCCACGTGATGAAGTTGCGCGCGCGATTAACTCAGAGGTTAAAGCAGGTCGTGGAACAGAACATGGTGGAGTATTCCTCGATGTCTCAAAGCGAATTCCAGCCGATGTCATTAAGAAGCGTCTGCCATCTATGTGGCACCAGTTCTACGAACTTGCCGGCGTGGATATCACCAAAGAGGCGATGGAAGTTGGTCCAACCTGTCACTACGTGATGGGTGGAGTCGATGTCGAGCCAGATACTGCAGCTGCAGTCGGCGTCCCAGGTCTCTTTGCCGCAGGTGAAGTCGCTGGCGGAATGCACGGATCAAACCGTCTTGGTGGAAACTCACTCTCAGACCTACTCGTCTTTGGTCGTCGCGCAGGTGCGGCAGCTGCAGATTATGTGAAGGCAAATGGAGCAGTAACTGTCTCAGATGCCACAATCGAAAGAGCGGCTCAGCGAATTGAGGCGCCATTTAAGAATGAGGGCGGCGAGAATGCTTACTCATTACACGCTGAACTTCAGGAAGTTACTCACAACTTAGTTGGAATCATCCGTACCGGTGCTGAAATCAAGGAAGCGATTGCAAAGATTGCAGATATCCGCGCACGTAGCCAGAAGGTAACCGTTGCTGGAAATCGTCAATTCAATCCAGGTTTCCACTTGGCCTTCGACCTCGACAATATGTTGTTAGTTGCAGAATCAACTGCCAAGTCAGCAATCTTGCGTGAAGAGTCTCGTGGTGGACACACGCGCGATGACTTCCCTGGGATGAGCGATAAGTGGCGCCAAGTAAATAACATCTCAAGCTTTAATGGCAGTGAGGTAGTTGTTGTCACTCGCCCACTTCCTGAAATTCCTAAAGAACTGTTTGATCTCTTCGATATCCACGAGTTGGAGAAATACATGACACCGGAAGAAATTGCGAAAGGCGGTTCACGATAATGACACGCAAACTCAATCTTCGAATCTGGCGTGGAGACTCAACCGATGGCGGACTTAAAGATGTTGTTGTTGATGTTAACGAGGGCGAAGTTGTCCTCGATGTAATTCACCGTGTGCAGGCAACTCAGATGGGCGACCTAGCAGTTCGCTGGAACTGTAAGGCCGGTAAGTGTGGATCTTGCTCGATGGAGATCAACGGTAAGCCACGTCTAGCTTGTATGACACAGGTTGCATCTTTTGATGAGGGCGAGACAATCACTGTTACTCCGCTTCGCGCATTTCCCATCATTAAAGATCTCGTCACCGATGTCTCATTCAATTACAAGAAGGCGATGGAGATTCCGGCATACGAGCACCCAACCGAACTCGCGCCAGGTGAAGCTCGTATGGAGCAGATAGATGTCGAGCGTTCACAGGAGTTCCGTAAGTGCATTGAATGTTTCTTATGCCAGGACACTTGCCACGTAATCCGCGATCACGAAGAGAATAAGCCAGTCTTTGCTGGACCACGTTTCTTCATCCGCATTGCAGAGCTTGATATGCACCCACTTGATCGTCTTAAGAACCGTAAGCGCACTGCACAAGAAGAGCATGGTCTTGGAATGTGTAACATCACGAAGTGCTGTACTGAGGTTTGCCCAGAGCACATCAAGATTACAGATAACGCCATCATCCCTATGAAGGAGCGCGTCGTTGATATTAAATACGACCCAGCTCGTATGTTCAGCGGGCTATTGAGACGCGAGAAGAGAGATTAATTAAATGAAGCTAATTATCCGTTGGGCAGTTTTAGCCTTTGCAATGTGGATTGCTACTTTAGTTGTGCCCGGCATAACTGTTCATGGCCATCTCACTACATATTTATGGGTAGCGCTGCTCTTCGGTTTAGTTAACTCCATCTTTGGATCAATTATCAAAGTTCTCACTTTTCCGGTTTCGCTCGTAACTTTCGGGCTATTCCTCTTTGTTGTAAATGCAGCGATGCTTTCGCTGACAGCTCGTTGGTCTGAAAAGCTTGATGTATCTGGATTCTGGTCTGCCTTCTTTGCATCCATCATCATCAGTAGCATCACCACTGTATTTAAGGCCACGCAGCAGAAGCCGGTGCAGTACTGAAGGCAGTACTTCTTGTCAGCGCAGGGGGAGTCTTAGGCTCCCTCTCCCGCTTTATGCTCGGTCAAGTAATTCCTGATTATCGCCATGCAACTACAGCGGCAAATGTGATTGGCGCAGCACTTGCCGCGCACCTGCTTATCTTGATGGAACATCGCGGGATGACTGAGTTACGTTGGTTTCTTATCCCAGGTTTTTGCGGAGGGCTAACAACTTTTTCTGGCGTGACATATGAGATCGTGCTTCACCCACATGAGAATTGGGTCTTTCTCTTAGCTAATCTACTCTTATCGATTTTGGCTGTTGCAATCTCTATCAATCTCTCCCGCAAGTGGATTAAGGCGAAGCAATGAGAGGGTTACTTGTTGCTCTCGGAGCCGCACTTGGAGCACCCGCGCGTTTTGTGATTGATAACCAATTCCGCAAATTCACAAATAGACCGGTCGGAATATTTTTTATTAACGTACTAGGTTCTTTTCTCATTGGCTTAACCGTTGGAAGCTCAGAGCATTGGCATGACTTACTGGCGCTGGGATTTATTGGTGCTTTCACCACTTGGTCGACCTTCATCCTCGACCTTTATTTAGCCTTTCAACTCAAGCGTTACAGAGAGGTAGCAATTAACCTCGGCGCATCACTTGTTTTCGGTCTGCTTGCTGCATGGATTGGAATTCACATAGTCTCCTAGCGGAGAATAGATTGCATCCACTTCTCGATCTCATCTGGATGGCGTGGAATGTTCTCGCTTAAGTTTCGGCAACCATCTGCAGTAACCACTACATCGTCTTCAATGCGAATTCCGATTCCACGATACTCAGGTGCGAAGAGCTCATCATCAGGCTGGATATAGAGCCCAGGCTCAACCGTGAGGACCATTCCTTCTTCAAGTTCTTTATCGAGGTAATTCTCTTTCCGGGCATGTGCGCAATCATGAACATCAAGGCCAAGGTGGTGACTGACGCCGTGCAATGTCCAACGGCGGTGCAAACCAAATTCTGGCTTCATGGACTCTTCCGCCGAAATAGTAAGAACTCCCATATCGGCAAGGCCCTTAGCTAAAACTTCTTGGCATGCGATGTTGATTTGCGAGAACTTAACGCCTGGTTTGATGGCAGCAAAGCCCGCCAATTGAGATTCGTATACGAGCATATATAAAGCGCGCTGAGCTGGCGTGAATTTTCCTGTTACCGGAAGGGTGCGAGTGATATCTGCAGTGTAGAAAGATTCAACTTCAACACCGGCATCGACAAGTACTAGTTCTCCCGGGCGAACATCGCCATCGTTGCGAATCCAATGTAGTACGCAGGCATGAGCTCCTGCGCCAACGATTGTGTTATAGCCAAGATCATTTCCAAGTACGCGTGCACGTCCGTAGAAAGCAGCTTCTAATACTCGCTCACCGCGAGGAGTAGCAACTGCCGCTGGAAGAACCGAGATAACATCATTAAAACCAAGCGCAGTCGCATTGACAGCGCTCTGCATCTCGCGAAGTTCGTATTCATCCTTTACCAAACGCTGCTCTGATGTAAAGACTTTCAATTCGTTGTCACGATTGTTATGTGGCACCGCTGCATCAACCATCACATCTTCTTCGCGGATAGTCAGAGTTTCTTTGCCATCCTTAAGAAGTGCTTCTAGATCTGTGACCAATCGAGTATCAATTTGATAGCGAGCTTGTGCCTCGGACAAGGTGTAGCGGCGTCCAACCCATAGCTCTCCATATTTGGCATCGCGGTAGAAAGCGTCGGTATCGCGAGTAGAACGTGGGTGAATATAAAGATAAGTGTGGTGACCGTTATCGGTTGGCTCTAAAACTAAGACAGCATCAGCAGTTGAATCCGCTCCTTGCACGCCGCTGTAATAAGCGAAGGCGCTATGTGGGCGGTACTGATAATCAGTGTCGTTGGCACGAACTTTGTAGCCACCCGCCGGAAGAACTAAACGGATTCCAGGAAATGCAGCTGAGAGAATTTGGCGCCGAGCAAAGGCGTAGGTAACAACTTCAAGTGGAGCTAAATCGCTGTAATCAGATGGAGACCATCCAGATCGCATGAACTCTGCAAATAAATCAGATGGTGCCTGATCGTGAATGCGCTTGCCCTCTTCGGTGACTTCGGTATTTTCGTTATTCATGCTCATCCCCCAAGGTTACGGGATTTACTGAAAGATGAAAGAGTCTAGAAAGAGGAAATTCCTTAACCGGTGATGCCGCCAAGGATGGGAAGTTTTACCTTTGGGAACCATGTTCTCCATGCGGAGATGAGGAAGAGGTAAATTGGAAAACCTATGAGAATCACAGATTCAAGGGTGTTGTAATGCTTGGGTGCGCTGGCGACAAAATCCCACGAGAGAATCGTCAAGTTAACGAGATAGATAACAGCGAGTGGGAGAGTTAACGATCGCATGTGAGTCACCCGTACCAGGTGCGGCATTTTAAAGTTGGTCAACTGACTAATACATAAGATTGAAGAGACGATTAAGACAGTATGTGAAGCTAAATCCATGATCAAAAATGTAGGTACCGCTAGATTCCATACCGCTGGAAACCCATTAAACCAATGATCATCAGTCTCTAAATCAGTCCGCGCAAACCAGAGCGCTGATGTAAGAAATATGGCACCGGCCACAACTGTTTGGTAGTGAGCCGGAAGTAGTTCAAGACGAATCAAGAGCGCAATTGGAACAAGTACACAGGTAATGTAATCAACAACTAAATCAAGAACATGACCATCAATCTTTGGTGCGTGAATACCGATATCTATCTTCCGTGCAATTGGTCCATCAAGGCCATCTAATACCTGGCAGAAAATTAACCATAGAAGTGCATCGCGCCAACGACCATCAATGACTGCTTGAAGAGCAATCATTCCTGCAACAGCACCAAATGCAGTTGCTACATGGAGGGCATATCCAGCTCGCACTGAATTTCTGATCTGATTTGCCTCGCTCATATGGCAAACCCTACACACCGCCAGGTGATTCCATTAGAATTAGAGCGATATGAAAACTAAGAAACAGAAGATTGCCACGCGTATTTGGCTGGCACTTGTAATTCTTTGGGCTATTGGCCGAGCAATATTTGTGAAACATCTATTTAGTTCATACGGCATAAATGGAGCTATCTACCTCGTCGTGGATTTAGCTTCGAGCATCCCTTATGCAATCTATTCAGCAAGGCTCGTAATTGATTTTCTTGGCCGTGACCTTAAAGGCGTCTATCGAAATATTCTCCTGACAGCTCTCTTCTTTTATATCCCTGATCTCTACATTCTTATTGCTGCCCGCCAAGTTCCATCGTCCTTGTATGTAATCTTTTTCCTCACAATCTTCCTATTTTCTGCCTTTGCCATCGGGGCAATCGCGCGGGATGTCATAAGGAAGCGTCAAAGCGCGCAAATAGCACCTAAAAATCCACGCTAAACTTCTGCCACCACTTGGAGACGTCGCATAGCCCGGTCGAGTGCGCCTCACTGCTAACGAGGTAAGGTGTTAAAGCCTTCAGGAGTTCAAATCTCCTCGTCTCCGCCAGATAAACATTCACGAGAGAATCGTGTAGGACTCGTGAAGATTCAAATATTCACACATCCTTTTTTCCACAATACCTTCACCTAGTAGTTCTAGGAGAAAGAGTATTTATGAAGAAGAAATTAGTTTCACTTATTGTAACCACTGGAATGATGATGGGCATCGGTGTCGTTGGAGCATCGAGTGCTCAAGCAGAATCTAGGCCAACTGTTTCAAATTCATTTATTGGTCCGATTGTTTCTAAGCCATCCTTCGTGCCACCAACTGAGGGTGGAGGTTCATCAGCAGCGCCGAGCAATCCAAGCAATGGATCTGCGGGAAGACAGTTTTGTTATGCAGTAAGAGTAGTAACGGGTTTTACTACACTCTGGTTAATCTTTGGTACCGTCGCGAAATCAGTTCAAGTCGCGGTTTACGGTACTGAATGGATTTGCACAATGGTCTACGGATAAGCACAGGATTCTCAGATGGGATTTTTTTGGCGCATCCTAGGAGTAATTAACATCATGTTCGCAGGGCAATTCTTCCTTAATATGCTGGATGACTACCTCAAGAAGAAGAAATGGCTCAAATACAGAGACTGAGAATAAACCCTTACCTAAGTGGTTCGCTAGACTGGCACAATGCGCTTCATCACTGAACCTCAATTCGACCTGACCTACGACGATGTCTTTATGGCACCTTCGAATTCTGAAATCTCAAGTCGCATGGAGGTAGATCTCGATACACAGGATGGAACTGGCACAACGATTCCTTTGGTTGTAGCAAACATGACTGCAATCGCGGGCCGCCGTATGGCAGAGACTGTGGCACGTCGCGGCGGGTTGGTAGTTATTCCGCAAGATATTCCGCTTGATGTTGTCGCGGATGTAATCGCATCTGTAAAGGCAAGTCATTCATTCTTTGAAACACCTATTACTTTAACTCCGCAGCAGACAGTTGCAGATGCCGCGAGTTTGATTAATAAGCGCGCACATGGCGCAATCGTTGTTGTCGAGGGCAAGAAGCCAGTTGGCATCATTACGGAAGATGATTTACAGAGCGTTGATCGCTTTACTCAGCTCGGTCAGGTGATGACGTCAGAGCTCACAACCATGCCTGACACACTCGACCCCCGCCAAGCATTTGATTTCCTCAACGAGAAGGTGCGCACCGTTGCACCTGTAGTCTCAACAAAGGGCGAGCTCGTAGGAATTGTTACGCGCACAGGCGCACTTCGCGCGACCTTGTATAAGCCAGCACTTGATTCAAAGGGCCGACTTCGGATCGCAGCAGCAGTCGGAATCAATGGCGATATCGCTGAAAAAGCAAAGCAGTTAGTTGCCTTTGGAGCAGATGTGCTTGTAGTAGATACTGCACACGGCCATCAGAAGAAGATGATTGAAGCGTTGCAGATCATTAAGGCGCTTGATCTCGGTGTGCCAATTGTTGCCGGAAACGTTGTTACGGCAGAAGGCGTTCGTGACTTAGCTGCAGCCGGTGCTGACATTATTAAAGTTGGCGTAGGACCTGGCGCAATGTGTACAACACGTATGCAGACAGGTGTTGGTCGCCCACAGTTCTCTGCTGTTCTTGAATGTGCAGCAGAGGCGAAGAAACTTGGTAAGCATGTCTGGGCAGATGGTGGTGTTCGCCATCCGCGCGATGTTGCACTCGCTCTCGCTGCAGGTGCATCACAAGTAATGATTGGTTCTTGGTTTGCCGGAACATATGAGTCACCTGGTGATTTGCTTCGCGATAGTGCAGGGCGTCCATACAAGGAATCTTTCGGAATGGCTTCAAAGCGTGCGGTTGCAGCGCGTACATCAAAGGAAGATGCCTTTGATCGCGCACGTAAGGCCTTATTTGAAGAAGGAATTTCTTCATCAAAGATGTACTTAGATCCAACCCGACCAGGTGTGGAAGATTTGATTGATGAGATTATCTCTGGACTTCGTTCATCATGCACATATGCAGGAGCTCGGTCACTGGAAGAGTTTGCAGAACGCGCACTGGTAGGAATTCAATCTGCATCTGGGTATGCAGAAGGACGTCCACTAAGCCAAAGTTGGCGCGGTTAATTACTCAGTAATCTGTAACCAACGCCTCGCACAGCATGGAGCACCTTTACATCGCTGATTTCTCGAATCTTCATCCGGATTCTTGAGGCGTGGGTATCTAAAAGGTGATCACTCGAGTATTCGAGCGATACCCCAATGGCCTCTGCAATCTCATCTCTGGTAAATACTCGCTTGGCATTGCTCATCAAAAGTTGAATAAAGTCGTATTCAGTACGAGTTAAATCAACTGGCTGCCCAGAGACAAGCAACTTTCGCCCATCTATATCTAACGCAAACATGCCGGCAGTAATCAGATTGCCAGTATGCATTGATTGCAGCGCACGATGCCTGATCTGAGTTGTGGTGCGCAGCGCCAAGATACGTGCTGACACTGGCTTTGTAATGTAATCATCTGCCCCAGCTGCAAGGCACATCGCCTCATCCATCTCTTGGACGTGACTTGTGAGCATAATGATGGGAACAGTTGAACTCTTACGGATTTCGCGACACACCTCAAAGCCATCGGGTCGCCCAATAGATAGATCGAGAATAATTACTGCAGGCTCGTGTTCTCTAAAGATCTTCAGTGCTTCGGTTCCATTTGCTGCCTCGATGACATCAAATCCTTCAGGTGAAAGAGCTGCCTTTACAAAGTTTCGGATATCGGCAACATCATCGACAATCAATACTCTCTCTTTAGCCATGTGAACCAACCTTGGTAAAGAGCGGAATCATGATTACAAATGTGGAACCGACGCCAAGCTCTGATTGCACATCAATGGTGCCGTTGTGGTGATCAATTACCTGCTTAACAATTGCTAAACCTAAACCAGTTCCTTGGTATAAATCACTATCTATATTCTTTGCTCTGTAGAAACGATCAAAAATTAAGTGAAGTTCTTCTTGGGCGATTCCAATTCCTTGATCTTTGATTGATACCTCTGCCCAATCACCGCCATTACCTTTAGAAATTAAGTTAAGTCCTATCTCTATCGTCTTGTCAGTGCCACTGAATTTGATGGAGTTTGTAATCAAGTTGATAAAGACTTGGCTCAGTTGCCCTACATCACCGCGTACGAAGAGATCTTTTTCCGTGCGAAGCTCGCATTTCATCGCAGCACTCTCCAATGCAGGCTTTAAAGCAAAAACGGAACCCTCGAGAACTTCTTTGAGAGAGACTGGCTCGTTAGGAAGTTTGCCGACACCACTATCAAATTTGCTCAATGAGAGAAGGCTCTCGACCAAGGTAAGAAGAATCTGAGAATTACGCTGTAAGACCTCTAAGTATTGGCGTTGTTCTGATGTCTGAGTCTCTGATAAATCGCGCTGGAGAAGCTCGGTATAGCCAATGATGGATGTAAGCGGTGTTCTTAACTCATGATTAACATTGGAGATCAGGGCATTCTTCGCCGCATCTAAATCCTTTAACTGGGCAACTTGATGCTCAGCCTTCTCCAACTCTTTACGCTCATTCTCAATCTCACTTCGGATAAGTCGAAAGTTTTTAAAATTGGTCCGAGCATTGAGAAAGAGGAAGAGTCCTCCAAAAAAGATAAAGAGATAGAGCAAAATTAAGTTAAATGCATCGCGTCTGGCGGTCTCTTGCGCCAACTTTTTCATCTCTCTATCGATGGAACGTTGGTAGGAGACAACGAGATTACGAGCTTCGGTAACAATCTGATCGATCACAGGTAATAAAGTTTTGTTGATTGAAGTGTGGAGATTTTCCGGTAAGACCCCCGCTGGCGCGGCCGCGACTATTTCATCAGATGCTTTAAGCGCCTTCCAATATCCGAAATTTGCGCGTGATCCCATGGTTCTTCCACTGGAATCAACAACAGCCAGACGTTGCGCCAGAAGCGCTCGAGCAATTTGAACATTTCTTCGCGAGGTACCGCCATTAGACCAGAGCGCCAAACGAGTTGCATAGACCAATGTTTCGCGTTGCGTGAATATGATTGAAGCTGCTGGAGTTTCAATATCACTGAGAACTTGGGTTCGCTCACCCGCTAGCTGTGACTCGGAAATTGAAGATACCCCTAAGAGAATGAGGGTAATTAAAGCAATTGCTGCGAGGAGATATTGACTCTTTGTAATCTTCACTCTCTCGTGAAGACGTGCGCCATCTGCGCTTTGCCGGAAAGACATGAAGTTACTTTACGCTGATTACTACCAGCGACCAGTTCCATGCATCTAAGTTCTTACTCCATTTACTCTTATCTGGAAATATAATTCGGATAGGTCCACCTTGGTCGTAACTAATCGGTGCACCATCTCGCTTAATTGCCAGGTATCCATTGGCAGAGATGAAGTCCGCGGCAGTTGCAGTGAAAATATAGTCATTGAGGGCTTTGGTAATGACTCTATCTTTTCCGGAGATACCAACAAAATTAAAGAGATTCTTAAGTGGGATGACAGTAAATTTTTGTCGCTTCTTCAAGAAAGGCTCGTAGATGCTGATTGTGCTCGCTTTTAATTTGAGAAGCCTTGAATATGCGAATACAGATTTTTGAGAGCCTTTTGAGATTGTCAGAATTATCTCGTTTGGTTCAGCGGGATCTATCGTCGCAGTCCCATATGGATTCTTCGTCGATGCCGCCAAAGACGGATTTATCGCAATCGTCATTAAAAGTGCAATAAAAAGAGAACCAATTACCCGCTTCAACGCTCACCCCTCATCCTTTTACGCAAGAGTAGAAGTTTCCCCTACCTAAATCTAGATAACTCACGAGTATGTGAGGTTTGTGTAGATATCGTGAAGTTTCGCGGCGCAACTTCTATGAAGGTAAACTCGCCTCACAGCTTAATTACAAGGGGCGAAAGATGAAGCGTTTCAAGATCGCAATCGTTGGGGCAGGGCCTGCGGGCTATTTTGCTGCCCAGGCGCTTCAGAATCTCGCTGATGATCAGAGCACTTACGACATCGACATGATTGAACGTCTTCCAACTCCATGGGGATTAGTTCGAAGTGGCGTCGCGCCGGATCACCCAAAAATTAAGACTGTCTCGAAGGTCTTTGAAAAGATTGCGAATGCGCCAGGTTTTCGACTCTTTGCAAATGTTGAGCTTGGAAGTGATCTGACAATCGAACAGCTTAAAGATTCATATGACGCTGTAGTTCTAGCAACGGGATCACCTCGTGGAAAGAAGTTGGGCATCCCCGGCGAAGAACTGCCTGGATCGCTATCAGCAGCAACATTTGTCCCTTGGTATAACGCCCACCCTGATTTCAAAGATGAGGCAATTGATCTTTCATCCCATACCGCCGTTGTCATCGGTGCCGGCAATGTTGCAATGGACGTTGCCCGAATGTTGGCCCTTGAACCTTCAGAGCTAGATCCGACTGACACTGCAGATCATGCAATCGATGCGCTAAAAAATAGCGCAATTCGCGAAGTTGTTATCAGCGCTCGCCGTGGTCCAGAACATGCGGCGTTTACATCCCCCGAATTACGAGAGTTACCTAAGCTCGAGCATACAAATGTCGTTATGAACCCAGAAGATATTTCTTCAGCAATTATTCGCGCAGGAGCTGAGATTGAGAAAGATACGAAATCAAATCTTGATGCGATGACGCTCATTGCAGAGCGCGAGCCAACTTCACACGATCGCACCTTGATATTTCAATTCTTAGCAACCCCAATCGAGATTAAAGGCAATGGCAAGGTCGAAGAAGTTGTATTTCAGCGAACTGGAAGCGAAGAAACCTTCAGTATTGAATGTGGCTTAGTAATCACGGCAATCGGATATGAATCGCCGGCTCTGGAGGGCATCCCATTGGCCAATGGCAAAGTAGTAAATAACGAAGGATTTGTCGAAGATAATCTCTTTGTTGTTGGTTGGGCAAAGCGCGGACCTTCCGGTGTGATCGGTACTAATAAATCAGATGCTGCAGAAGTCATGAAGATATTAGTGTCGAAGTTAAATAAGCCAAAAGATTCTGGTGATGTCACTGGAATCATCACCCACAACAAAGTAGTAACTCAGATGCATTGGGAGCAGATCAACGCCGCTGAAGTAGCTGCTGGAGAACCGCTTGGAAAGCCTCGCAGAAAGGCTGTTTCTCGCGAGGAACTGCTCAATTTGGGCGCGCTCTAATAAGAAGGTATTATTCGTTTCTGTTCAACAACTAAATAGGCGTGCGTAGCTCAACGGATAGAGCATCTGACTACGGATCAGAAGGTTAGGGGTTCGAATCCCTTCGCGCGCACAAGTTAAGCCTCGAGTGCCTTTCACACTCGGGGCTTTTCTTCCTTATTGCCCCAAGTATGACCAGTGAATGAACCCTCAATCCTTGAAACCAGCAATCGGCGAGAGTTCAATTACTCCATGGCAAGAATCCTCTGCAGCGACTGCGAGACCAAAATCCGCAGCGACTGGAACCACTGTAGTAATTGCGGTCAGAAACTAGATCGACTCGAGAAGATTGAAGCTGAGTTTAAGCGAACCAAACCAGGCTCATATCTCATCGGAATCGCCTTAGCTATTTTGATCATTGCTCCGCTAGTAAATATTATTAACGAAAGTGATGGCAGCTTGCTCTCTCGCCTTAAAAACCGAGGAGTCCTCTCGTGGAATGATGACACGTCTAGTAATGGATTCCTTTCAGCGGGACAATACGCGCCGAAAGAGGCAATTATGACCGCAACCGGAAGTTGCACACTTTGGATTTACGATGATGAGAAGAGCGCCAATGATGCGCTAGATAATTACATTAATGACAATATCGAATTTGCTTCCGCATGGAGTGGTGTAGATGAAGTCGAAAAAACTGGAGTCATATTACTTACGCTCGAGCCCAAGTCCTACTGTTCCGAAGAAGCAGCATCACTCTTGGAATGGAAATTAGATTAATTTCTGAAGAAAGATTCAGTAATTATTTTTTATGGATAAAGTCCACGCAATTTATGTGCATCTGCGACTCGCTTTACACCAATCATCATTGCCGATTCGCGCCAGGTGACATCCTGCTCAGATGACATTGCCTCAACTTCTCGAATGGCCTTCATCAATTGTGAATCTAAGTTTTGATAAATCTCATCTGCATCCCAGAAGAAAGCCTGCTTGTCCTGAACCCACTCGAAATACGAAACGATTACACCGCCTGCATTTGCCAAGATATCGGGAACAACAAGCACTCCCTTATCTTTCAAAATAGCATCGCCTTCTGGAGTTGTTGGAGCATTCGCACCTTCAACAACGATCTTTGCCTTGATAGATGGTGCAGAATGAGCGGTAATTGCATCCGCTAGAGCTGCGGGGATAAGAACATCAACTTCTAGCGCAAGCAGTTCTTCGTTTGTAAGGCGATCTGTGCCTGGTGCATCAAGATTTCCATGTTCTTTAAAGTGGTTCCACAGTTCTGTAACAGAGTTAAATCCAGTGACGCCACCATGAACATCGCTTACCGCAACTACTGTTAGGCCCATCTTTTCAAGACCTACCGCAGTCCAGTAACCCACTTTTCCAAATCCTTGAATCGCAACAGTTGCTGAAGTTGGATCAATTCCCCTTACCAGCAGAGCTTCGCGGGTAGAGATTGCAACACCATCACCAGTAGCAGAGGTGCGTCCAAGTGAGCCACCGAGTGAGATGGGTTTTCCTGTAACAACTCCTGGCACCGAGTAGCCGGCATTAACTGAGTACGTATCCATCATCCAAGCCATATTTCGTTCATCTGTTCCCACATCAGGTGCAGGAATATCGCGCTCTGGTCCGATGATGGGAAGAATTTCAGAGGTGTAGCGACGCGTGAGTCGTTCATTCTCCATCACAGAGAGAGTTGCAGGATCAACAGCGATTCCGCCTTTAGCTCCTCCATATGGCAAATTGGTAAGTGCGCACTTCCATGTCATCAACATTGCCAGCGCAACTGTTTCGTCCATATCGATATCAGGGTGAAAACGCACACCACCTTTGGATGGGCCACGAGTGGTTGAGTATTGAACGCGAAAACCTTTATACATTTCGACGTTTCCATTATCGCGGCGCAGGGGAACGGCAACTTCAAGAATACGACGGGGAGTCGAGAGGGTCTGCCAGTCATTTTCAGATAATTGAAGTTGATCAACTGCTCGACGTAGTTGTTGTCTTGCTGTCTCTAGCGCTGACTCCATTGTCAGACCGTCCATTTCTACTGATAATGCGATGTTACGAGCGGAGTGCCTTTGCGAACTCTGCGAAGTCCTCAACCAAGATATCGATCTCGGTTTGAGTGTGTGCGAGCGAAATCAACCACTGCTCATCAAGACCTGGAGGTGTGATGATTCCGCGGTTAAGTGCGAAGAGCCAGTGCGCCTCAGCTACACCAAAATCAGTCGCCTTGTAATCGCGATAATTGCGAACTGGTGTTGTTGACCAAGTTACACAGCCCTTTACGCCGAATCCAACAGTATGCGCTGGAAGTTGGTACTCATCAATGATGTCGCCGATTCGTTCAAGTGCTTGGAAATTAAGGGCTTCAGCGGCGCCAAGAGTTTCTGCAGTTGCAATACGGTCAATTGCCCGAACACCCGCCATTGCCAATGGATTACCGTTGAAAGTACCGAAGTGAGCCATCTTGTTGCTTGTAACAAAATCCATGTACTTCTTCTTGCCACCGAAGGCTGCAAGTGGAAGTCCGCCACCGATTGATTTCGCAAGGGTAATTAGATCTGGCTTAACACCAAGGCGCATAGATGCACCATGTGCGCCTGCTGTCAGTCCGGTCTTTACCTCATCAAAGATAAGAACAACGTTGTACTGATCGCAGAGTTCGCGAACTCGCTCTAGGTAGCCTTCATCAGGAAGAACGATTGCAAGGTTTTCTAGAACTGGCTCAACGATAAAACAGGCAATCTTCTTTGCATTCTTCTTAAACATCTTCTCAAGTGCCTCGATGTTATTGAATGGAACGACGAAGATATCTCCAGGAACCAAGTTTGAATCAATCTGTGGCTTTGGCTTTTCTGGATTACCAATCTTGTCGAGCGCAGGCTTACTCGAAACTACGAATGGGTCGTAACTACCGTGGTAGCCGCCCTCAACCTTGAGAATACCCATCTTCTCTGTTGCGGTACGTGCAACGCGGACTGCGTACATAGTTGACTCTGTACCTGAGTTTGTGAATCGGACCTGATCGATTCCAAAGCGCTTACAGATGCGTTCTGCCGCATCAGTTGAAGTAGGAGATGGCGTTACGAAGAGCATGCCCTGCTTGAGCGAAGACTCGATCTCTTCAACCACAATTGGGTTGAGGTGCCCAGCAAGCATTGCGCCAAAGCCCATCGAGAGGTCAAGCAACTTACGACCGTCGACATCAGTCATGTAGGCGCCATCAGCTGAAACGATTGAAATTGGGTATGGATCCCAGTGCTGGAAACTTGAAGTTACGCCAAGGGGGAGCGATGAGAATGCCCGCTTGCTCTCGGCCTCAGAAGCCTTTGTCCCTTTTGTGAAGAGCTCCCACTCTGCGGCTAGCACTGCTGCAACTTTTTCGGGAGAAATTGGAGTTGATGTGGTTGGAACTCGACGATATGTATTGGCGTGTGGTGCCTGCATCGTATGTGATGTTGTCATTTGTAACGCTGTACTACAAAAGCCTCTAACCTAGAAGCGGTTTTGTTCTGTACTCTCCTTTAAGCCACGTCGTTAAACGCTTGGCCAATTATCTCCGATGGAGTAGAAAGTTGCAACTACTCGATAACCATCGTGGCGATAAGCATATTTAAGATGAAATCATTCCATTTTTCTTCTTCAACTGGTTGCGAAACAATATCGTCAACAATTTTTCCAAGGGTATAACTTTGAATAAATATGGCGGTGGATCGAGAATCTAATTCTGACCTAAATAGCCCTTTATTTTTAGCTTCCGAGACTAAATCAGCAAGTGCAGTTGTTAATCGCTCCTGCTCAATTCCTAACGCCTTCATAAAACGTGGTGAAGATTCACAATTGGCAAGCGAGCGTGATCGATCAAATCTAGT
>CANGJV010000017.1 GCA_947454425.1 Candidatus Nanopelagicaceae bacterium | reverse complement strand
GGGATTTGAACCCACGACACAGCGATTATGAGCCGCTTGCTCTACCAAGCTGAGCTACCCCGCCTAGACCTTTTAAACTTCATATTCAATTGTTCAAGCTTTACTGCGAGCCCCCCACCGGAATCGAACCGGTGACCTTTTCCTTACCATGGAAACACTCTACCGACTGAGCTAGGGGGGCGGAGGTAGAGGATGCAGTCTAAAGGTCAGAGCAGGAAAGTAAAAATTGACCTTAGGCGATATCCCACCAAATTACAGCTAATTTACGGCGGTCCGGACGTGGATTGGAATCAAGAAACGCATCAATCTCGCCTTGGCGCTCCTCAGGAAGGCAAAGTCGGCGGCGGATGAAGCCATTTGCCCCTTCAACCTTCTTATCGAGCAATATTTCGCTTTCAAAGAATTCAATATTTGCTTTGATTCCGATTTCATCGAGAACCGAGATGAGATCTCCAGCTTGCGGAACAGTGGGGCGAATCAGATTCCAGAAATGTTTCCAACCATCGCTCATATTAGACATTGGATGAACTACTGGAGCTTCGATGACTACACGTTTCCGCGCATGACTATTTAATGCTGCTAAAAAGGGCGCAATCTCACCAACGTTAAAGACCACATGGTGCACTGTTACAACGTCTGCAACTGGAGTTATGTCTGCGATCGCTGGCCATTGCCCTAAGACTGTCTCGACGCTCACGCCATATTTTTCGGCGCCTGCTCGATAGAGATTGAGCATGGCTTCCTGCTCATCCACACCAATGACATGAGTAGCTGGTGGCGTAATCGCGAATGTCGCGACTCCCCCGCCACAACCAATATCTAAAACAGTTCCGCCGTTTGGCATTGCCTCTCGAGCCCGTTGATGCGAAAGTGAATCACCAATTACATCTGGAATTTCAAAGAGTGCAGGAGGATGAATCCATGGCTTCTCTACTGCTTGATCGAGAATCTCTTGCGGTATTGCCCAAGATGCTAGATCAATCTTCCATTGGTCAGCAGCAGTTGTCATTATTTTTTCCCAAAGATCTTGCTGAAGAATCCTGGCTCTTTCGGTTCATTCTGATGCCCTTGGCAGCGCTGTGACTTTGGGACACCTTTGAGAGCAATCTCAATATGGTTTCCGCATCCAGCCCAAGATGGCTTTCCGCATTTACGACATGTTGTCTTGTGGCACATTTTTCTTCTCTTTTCTTTTAGTTAATTACAGCTGGTGAATTTGAATAGGTGAGGTAGCCACCATCAAGATTGACTGCATCGAAGCCGAGTTCTTTGAGTAGCATCGTTGCAGTATGACCTCGTTGACCGACTTGGCAATTGACAAGGATTGGTGAATCTTTTATCTCTGCAATGCGTTCACGGATTTCATCGACTGGGATGTTGACGGCTCCAGGGATATTTCCATTGGCATATTCGCTAGCGGTGCGGACATCGATTAGTTGATAGCCATGCTTCCGAAGATCCTGCGTTTGATTCCACTGTGCTGTCTTCAGTAATCCGCTCATCATGTTCTCGGCGATATAGCCGAGCATATTTACGGGATCCTTTGCAGAACCAAATGGTGGCGCATATGCGAGTTCTAAATCAGCAAGCTCTGGCGCAGTGATTCCACCGCGAATTGCAGTAGCAATTACATCAATGCGCTTATCAACGCCATCAACACCGACACCCTGTGCGCCAAGAATTTCTCCTGTCTTAGGATCGAAGATCAGCTTCAGCGCAATCTGCTTTGCATCCGGATAATAACCAGCGTGATTATTGGGGTGGGTATGAATCACCATTACTTCACGGCCTGCAGCGGTAAGACGTTTTTCGTTCCAGCCCGTTGCGGCAATCATCAAATCAAAAACCTTAACAATTGCAGTGCCAATCGTTTTATTTGGTCTTGTTGCTCGTCCAGCTATGTGGTCTGCCACAACGCGCCCATGGCGATTGGCAAGGTTTGCAAGAGGCACAAGAGTTGCAGTTCCATCGATAGCATCGGTCTTCTCCGCCGCATCCCCCACTGCATATATGTCGTGGTTGCTGGTGCGATTAAAGTCATCCACTTGAATTCCACCGCGTGTGCCAATCGTCAATCCTGCTGCCTTTGCAAGAGCTGTATCAGGCCGAACGCCGATAGCCATGATTACCAATTCTGCATCAAGCACGGTTTCATCCGAGAGCACCACTGTTGATGCGGTGACATCTTTAGCACTGACGCCAAGGTGCAAAGTGATTCCATGTTTGCGCATCTCCTTTGCCACAAGCGTTGCCATCTCTGGATCTAGCGGCGCAAGTACCTGTGGCGCGGCTTCTACAACCGTTGTAGGTACACCTTTATGAACAAGATTCTCTGCAATCTCTACGCCGATGAATCCACCACCGATAACGACTGCACTCTTTGGCTTTGCATTAACTCGATTGGCAATCTTTTCTACATCTTCAACCGTGCGAAGGGTAAGAGCGCGTGCAATACCTGGAATCGGAGGAACAACCGGTGAAGCACCTGGGCTAAGAATCAACTTGTCATATGAAAGTTCGTAATCTTCGTCTTTGAGCCAATCCTTTATCTTGACTGTCTTGGCAACAGGGTCGATAGAGGTCACTTCAGTTGCGACTCGAACATCTAACTTAAAGCGAGCGTGAAGAGAAGCGGGTGTCTGCAAGAGGAGCGCATCTTCCTCTTCAATAACGCCGCCTACGAAATATGGAAGGCCGCAATTGGCGTAACTGACATGGCCACTTTTCTCGAGCACAATGATTTCTGCATCTGCATCAAGGCGACGCATACGCGTTGCTGCGGACATTCCACCTGCAACGCCACCGACAATAACAACTCGCATTACTGAGTTACCAATGGAAGGCCAGCGGCCTGCCATACCAGGATTCCTCCATCGAGATTAAAAAGTGAAGTAAACCCTGCGTCGGACATCTTGCCTACGGCAATTCCAGAGCGCCGACCACTGTGACAATAAACAGCATAAGTTTTGCTCTTATCAAGCTTTGCGATATCTCCATCGAAAGTCATGCTTTCAACATCGATATTGATAGCTCCTTCGATATGTCCGGAATAGAACTCACCAGCCGAACGAACGTCGAGCACTACAACGCCAGCTTCCTGGGTCTTCTTCTGGAATTCAGCGGCTCCCATATTTGTAGCACCTGAATTGCCACAAGAAGTGAGGACAAGGGTTGAGGCAAAAAGTACTGCAATGAGTTTTTTCATTCTTGCGATTTCTTTTCTACTAGGCAAGGCTAAGGAATAGCTTCTGAAGTTTTTCTTGCACTGCTTTACTATTGTTCTTGTCATCGACTATGCACTCGCGGAGGCTTGTCGAAAGCAAAGAAAATGCCGCAGTATTTACTGCTTTACTTACTGCAGACATTTGCGTGACTATCTCATCGCAGTTTCTGCCCTCTTCAAGCATGCGAATAACCGCCGCTAATTGACCATGGGCCCGCTTTAACCGTTTTCCGATTGCATCAATTTGACCCTGATCTTGCAGGACATGTGTTGGCTTGGCTGGCATTTACTTGCACTTACAAATCTGGTCTTCTGCAAGGCCCTGGAGCGCAGAGTCGATATGCTCGCCGCATCCAGACCAGGTGTA
Organism: Candidatus Nanopelagicaceae bacterium; assembly: GCA_947454425.1. Lineage (GTDB taxonomy): Bacteria > Actinomycetota > Actinomycetes > Nanopelagicales > Nanopelagicaceae > Planktophila. Next base: position 17,103 of record CANGJV010000017.1, on the reverse strand, counting down.
TTTCTTACATTTGTCGCAGGTAACTCGGGAACACATGGCTTCTCCTTAATCGTTTTTCGATATACCCCCTAGGGTATAGGCTTACTCTACCAGAGACTCTGCGATTGTGTACAAACTAGCTAAAGTCGCCGCCCACATGGTCGTTAAGAGCAGGAGAGTTAAAGTCCAGTGAGTCGGCGATGATTTCGATATTTGAAACGACGGATAGGCCTTTCACGATTTGAGCTTTACTGACATTTGAAGTGTTGGCAAGAAAGGTTTTTGTAAGTTGATCTGCAGCATCTCGAAGATCTTCCGTCGGACTCTTGCTCGTGCCGAGAATGTCTTCTGGCTTTTCGATATGAGCAGTTAAGGCATAACTGGCTGCCGATAGCGCCACCGCAATCTCCTTACGAGCAATCTCTGCAATTCCCGCATCAACTGCTGCATCAAAGAGAGTTCTTGCAATTACCCGAATCTGAACCAATGTGTGCTCAATCGCAAGGCTCTCAAGCGAGGCCTTCTCTGCCTCATCACGTTGCCCGACGCGAATCCAACGTGTGTAGCCCTTTGCATCATGAATCTTTGATCGAAGCTCAGGCAATTTCCTTACTAGGGCTCGAGCCTTAGCTAACCAATGATCTGCAACTTCTTGCGAGTAGCCGGCCGCAACACCCTCTGACATCTGTGCGAGTAATTCAGCTCCTTGCAGCCCAAGTTTATTAAGGAGTTCATAGGAGCGATCGATGGGAGTGTTTGGGTGAGAGAAGAATGAAAAGAAGATAGCAACCCCGGCGCCAATAAAGGTTGCGACCAATCGATGGGTTGCAGTGTTCTCAGAGATTCCAGGTCCAATAATGATCATCGCAATCACTGGAACATTAACCGCGGCGATTGTTCCTAACCGAATAGCGCGAGAAAGAATTGCACAGACAAATATGGTGAGTGCAATCGCAATAAATCCAAAGCCGAATATCTTGACCGAGCCGAGTGCAACTCCAGAGCCGATGACAGTTCCGAGGATTTGTCCTATGCCTTCGCGGAGTGATTTATGAAGCGAGATGCGAATCGTTAAAGTTGAAACGATTGCGGAAATAACTCCGCCATTTGTACCTAATTGATTTCCGAGCAGCCAAGCGGTGGCACCTGAAAGGCTAGCCACACCTATTTGGCGCAACCATAAACCGCGGGAAGTCACGGCCTGCACTAGGCGTGGAAACATTACTTCTCTTCGAGAATGAGTGAGACAGAATTAATGCACCAACGCTCATCAGTCGGCACGTCATAGCCTTCGCCTTTGAAGACGTGACCTAGGTGAGAGTCGCATTTTCCGCAACGAACTTCAGTCCGTACACGTGGGGCAAGCGATCTATCTTCAAGTAGGCGAACAGAATCTGATTCAGATGGTGCATAGAAAGAAGGCCAACCGCAGCCAGAGTGAAACTTAGTCTCGGATCGAAATAATTCGTTGCCACATGCCTTGCATCGGTAAGAGCCAACTTTGTCGCTATCGGTGTATTCACCCGTAAATGGTCGTTCGGTAGCGCCCTTTCGAAGAACTTCATATGAGAGCGGGTCGAGCGTTGCTGCGAGCTCTGCCTCATCAAGATTCGCTGGGTTTGAAATGTTCTCCATGGCATAACTTTAGAGCCTTTCGACTACCTTGGCATTTCCGAGCCCTCTAGACTGACCGCCATGAGTTGGAATCCGCCTAATGATGAAGAGGTTAAGCAGTTGCTTACCACCTCAAAGAATGTGGCGATTGTGGGCATCTCCAATAAGGAAGAACGCGCCAGCTTCCAAGTCGCAAAATGGCTCCAGCAACATTCGCACTTCACTCTCTTCTTTATCAATCCAGTTATTGAAGAAGTCTTAGGCCAGAAGACCTATCCCTCGCTCGCGGATGTTCCTGACCATATTGATATCGTCGATGTTTTTCGCAGAGCAGAAGATTGTCTCCCAGTACTTGAAAAGGCAATCGAAATAGGCGCTGCATCAATCTGGCTACAACTGGGAATTTCTAACTCCGATGTCGCCGAGCAAGGTTCTGCAGTTGGAATGCGCGTAGTGATGGATCGCTGCATCAAAGTTGATTATGCGGCTTTGGTAAGACGATAAGCGAAGAATCTATGCCAATCAACACTCATCTATATACCGAAGATATTGAGCGACCTGCACTAGTTCTAGTACATGGTTTGGGCTCTGCTGGAAATATTTGGAATAGTTTGATTCCAAAACTCACTCCCCACTTCTCTGTCTTTGCAGTTGATTTGCCGGGTCATGGCGATGCTTCAATCACAGCCGATGAGAAAGTTGATCCGAAATCACTTGCCCATGCAATTGTGGAAGAGGTCTCTAAAAGTCATAACATCTCTGAGATGCACGTAGCAGGTAACTCACTCGGTGGCTGGATTGCACTCGAGATGGGCGCAGTCGCGCCAGATAAGGTCAAGAGCATTACCGCTCTGGCTCCAGCCGGGCTTTGGAATCAATTACCGAAGAGCAAATTGCCACCAAGCTTCTTTGATGCACGCATACTCGCAAAAATCTCGCAACACTTTATGAAGTTGGCTTACAACTTGCCACCGCTTAAAGCGATTGGGTATAAAAAGATTACACATTTGTGGCGAGAACTTAGCTTTGAGTCTTGTCGTGACTCCGTTATTGCGATGGCAAATTCAAAAGGTTATATGCCACTTTGGCGTGGCCTTCGGGGACGAAAATTCGAATCCCAGATTCCAAAAGATGTACGTGTCTCTATCGTCTTTGGAGATTACGACTTAACACTTCCAGAAGAGATAGCGCAAGAGAAGGACCTCGCCCCGGTACATTCAAATTGGATTGTCGTAGATAACTGTGCCCACGTAATCATGTGGAATTATCCTGATTTAACGGCCGATTTCATCCGAAAAACAGCAAAGGTAGCCTGATCGAAATCTGGCTACCTTTTTCTTACTGGTGGCGGGTGAAGGATTTGAACCTTCGAAGGCAGAGCCGGGGGATTTACAGTCCCCTCCCATTGGCCGCTCGGGCAACCCGCCAGGGTCGAACTAGTGTTGCGGCATTAGAAGTACGAGGCGAAAGGATACCTTAGGCACATAAGGATGAAAAATCGTCCTTTTTCTTCGATAGACCTTTGAGTAGAGAGGGCCAAAATCAATGGCTGATAGCAGTTTTGACGTAGTTTCCAAGATTGATCGTATGGAACTTGATAATGCAATTAATCAGGCAATCCGAGAAATTGATACCCGTTTTGATTTTAAGAACACTGGCACTTCGGTTGAACTCGCAGGAGAGACAATCAAGATTGAGGCAGGAACTGAAGAACGTGCAAAGGCAGCACTTGATGTCGTGAAAGAGAAGATGATCAAGCGCGGAGTATCGCTCAAGCACCTTGAATCAGGCGAGCCACAACTCTCTGGCAAGATTTATAAGATTGCTTGCACACTTAAAGAAGGTATCTCAACAGAGAATGCAAAGAAGATTGCGAAGTTTCTCCGTGATGAAGGTCCAAAGACAATCAAGACCCAGATTCAAGGTGATGAGCTTCGAGTTTCATCTAAGAGCCGCGATGATCTCCAAGATGCAATCACGCAGATTAAGGAAGGTCCTTTCGACTTCGCCGTTCAATTTACTAACTATCGCTAATAGCGATTACTGCTAAATAAGTGGCTACACGTAGCGAGAAATCGCTTGGACTCATCTTTGGCTTAAGCGCTTACATTTTGTGGGGGCTCTTTCCGCTCTACTGGCCACTACTAAAGCCTGCAAGCGCGGGCGAAATAGTTGCGCACCGCGCAGTCTGGACTTTAATATTTTGTCTGACTGTTCTTGCATTTCATAAGAAACTTCGTCATACCTTCATCCAACTGAAAAAACCAAAGATTTTGCTTGGGCTTGCCGCCACATCGACACTTATCTCTATCAATTGGCTTGTCTATATCTGGGCAACCAATAAAGGTCATGTCGTAGAGGCTTCGCTCGGTTACTACATCAACCCACTTGTCATCATTGCCTTCGGGGTCTTATTACTGAAAGAGAAGATGCGTACCGGACAGTGGATTGCGGTGGGAATAGCCACAACTGGTGTCGCTGTACTTACAATCGATTACGGACGACTCCCGTGGATTGCACTTGCTCTCGCCTTATCTTGGGGCAGTTACGGAGTCATCAAGAAAGTTCTAGGACTTGGCGCACTTGAGGGCCTTGCCATCGAAACAATGCTCAGCTTCATCCCGTATCTGACATTCCTTTTATTCTTACAGAACAATGGAACCGGCCAATTCGGCCATCATTTAGGGCTCACAGTTCTTCTAATAAGCGCCGGTGCAATTACTGCAATTCCACTGCTTCTCTTCAATGGCTCAACCACGCGCCTGCCTTACACAGTTATCGGGCTGATGCAGTACATCACTCCAACCATTCAATTCTCAATTGGAGTTTGGGTGCGCCATGAGGCAATGCCGGCGGCGCGTTGGATAGGTTTTATCTTTATCTGGATGGCACTTGCTGCATTGGCTATTGATCTATTGCGATCAAGCCGTGCGACCGATAATCGCATCGCATAGCGAGTAGAGCGCACCTGTTACATCACCAACCGGCAACGGTCCGAGTGCTTTTCGTGCCTCGTTGGCATATTGCAAAGTCTGCTGACGCGATAACTCTAAAGCTGGATGAGCTCGAAGAATTTTAATAACTTCTTGCACATTCTCTTCTTCATTAATCGGAGCCTTCAACATCTCAATTAGGGAAGCATCTTCTAGACGGTTCATAGCAATCACATTAAGTGTCACCAAGGTAGGAACGCCTTCACGTAAATCTGTTCCTGGCGTCTTTCCTGATTCAAAAGATTCAGATGCAATATCAATAACATCATCTACCAATTGAAAGGCCACACCAATTTTCTCACCGAATATAGTCAGAGTTTCTTTGATCTCGTCCGGTGCTCCGGAAACCATTGCACCAAATCGTGCCGATGCAGCGATTAATGAACCGGTCTTATCGGCAACAACTGCAAGATAATGTGCAAGTGCATCTTCGCCAGATTGCGGACCTTGCGTCTCCATAATCTGACCGATTACTAGGCGCTCAAATGTGAGTGCCTGTAGCAGGACCGCTTCTGGTCCAATATCTGCCAGCAGTGCAGAAACTTTTGCAAAGAGATAATCTCCGGTAAGAATTGCAACGGTGTTGCCCCAACGATGGTTAGCGCTCTCTACTCCGCGTCGAAGCGGAGCTTCATCCATCACATCATCGTGATACAAGGTCGCTACGTGGGTAAGTTCGCAGACTGCGGCAGACTCAATAATCCCCTTACGGTTCTTATCGCCGTAGTGCGATGCCAGCAATGTAAGAAGTGGGCGTAAACGCTTTCCACCAGCAGCAACAAGGTGTCGAGATGTCTCCTCCACCAATGGGTATTTACCTTCAATATGGCTACGCAATAGCGCCTCTACCTTGGCCATTCCTTCTGCAAGCTCTGCCTCAAGGGCAGGAGCCATGCCGGGAATGCCTAAATTACTCATTAGCGGAGGAAGACGGCGGTAGATGCAATGAAGTTAATGAGTGGTGCTGGAAAGATTCCAAGTACCAATGTGATCGTTGCTGAGATTGCAATAGTTGTTGTGGTGAGAGCTGATGGAATAACAACGCTTGCGCCATCTTCTACTGGATCCTTAAAGAACATCAAAACGATTACTCGAATATAGAAGAACGCCGCGATTGCAGATGAGAGCACACCTGCAATAAGGATTGCAGAGTTTCCTGACTCGTATGCAGCAGAGAAGATTGAGAACTTTCCGATGAAGCCGCTGGTCATTGGAATACCAGCAAAAGCCAAGAGGAAGAAGGCGAAAGTTGATGCCACAATCGGCGATCGCTTTCCAAGGCCACTCCAGCGATTCAAATCTGTCACTTCGCCTGCAGAATCGCGAACAAGTGTCACGATTGCAAATCCACCAACAGTTGCTACGCCATAAGCAAATAGATAGAAGATTGATGCATCAAGGCCAGCCTTGCTCAGTGCGATTACACCTGAGAGCAAGAATCCAGCATGCGCGATTGATGAGTAAGCGAGCATCCGCTTCACATCTTTCTGTGCAATTGCAACAAGTGATCCAAAGAGCATCGTTGCAATTGCAATGACAACCAGAGCTGGCCTCCACTGCGACTGCGCACTTCCTAGGGACACATAGAAGATACGAAGAATTGCGCCGAATGCGGCAACTTTGGTTGCTGCTGCCATAAATGCAGTAACCGGAGTCGGTGCACCTTGATAGACATCAGGTGACCAAGCATGGAATGGAAAAGCACCAACTTTAAAGAGAAGGCCAACTGAGACAAAGGCGATTCCAAGTAGCAAGAAGACATCATTGCCTGCGCCACCCGAAACAGCTGCCTCAATTCCGGCAAAGGTAAGTGATGAGGAGTAGCCGTAAAGGAATGCTGCTCCAAAGAGGAAGAAGGCTGATGAGAATGCGCCTAACAGGAAGTACTTTAACGCTGCTTCTTGCGAAGCCAGACGGCGATAACGTGAAAGACCTGCCATGAGATAGAGAGGTAGTGACAACATCTCTAGTGCAACAAATAAAGTGATGAGATCACTTGAAACAGGAAAGAGCAACATGCCAGCTACGGCAAAGAGTGTCAGTGGGAAAACTTCGGTGGTTCTTACTCGCGCTTGATGTGCTTCTCGCTCATCGAGTGAACCTGGCACAGCAGCCGCTGCCGCTGTGAAGTTATCTTGATCTGCAATCAGGAATAAAGAAATAAGTGCGATTACAAGGATTGAGCCTTGCAAAAGAACTCCTGCGCCATCGAATGTCACCGCGCTCATCGCTGCCGCAATAGAGCCTTCACCACGAACCCGAACGAGTTGAGCAAAGGCAATCACAATTGTTGCTACTGCAACGAAAAGTTGTGCTGATGCACGAGAGCTACTGCGAACAAAGGCCTCTATTAATACGCCGATGAGGGCGCCGGCTAGAACAATCAAAATAGGCGCAAGGAGCGCATATTGGAGAACGGGAGCTGTAAATGTCATTTACTTACCTGCAATCTCTGTTGGAGCCGGGTCGGTAAATCCAGCATCGTGAATAACGTGTGCAGATGTTGGATTAATAATGTTGAGAAGTGGCGATGGATAAAATCCAAAGGCAACGATTACAGCGATTACTGGAGCAATTGCAATCTTCTCTCGCAAATTCAAATCTGGCAGATCTTCATTGCCGGCAGTTGTTGGGCCATGCAAGACTTTCTGTACTGGAATTAAAATATAGAGAGCGGCGAGAACAATTCCGATGGTTGCGATAACTGCAGCAACTGGATATCGCGTATAAGTACCAACGAGAACGAGAAATTCAGAGACAAAGCTTGAAAGCCCTGGCAGGGCAAGTGATGACATTCCCGCGATAAAGAACATCCATGCCATAACCGGAGTAATACGCTGAAGTCCACCGAAATCTGCGATTGTTGACGATCCACGGCGAGAAATCATCCAGCCTCCAACAATGAACAGCGCGGCGGTTGAGAAGCCGTGATTAAACATGTAGAAGGTTGCACCAGATTGACCTTGGGTGGTCATGGCGAAAATTCCCATTGTGATAAATCCAAAGTGAGAGATTGATGTGTATGCAATCAGTCGCTTCAAATCACGGGCGCGAATAGCCAAGAATGCACCGTAAATAATTGAGATTACAGAGAGAACAATGATTACTGGTGTGAAAGTCTTGCTTGCATCAGGAAAGATTGTGATGCAGAAGCGAATCATTCCAAATGTTCCGACCTTATCGAGCACACCGAGCAAGAGCACCGAGGTTCCAGGTGTTGCTGCTTTAGCAGCATCTGGCAGCCAAGTATGTAGTGGCCACAAAGGCGCCTTAATAGCGAAGGCAATAAAGAATCCGAGGAAGAGCAAGTTTTGAGTTGAAGAACTCATCACTGTGTGAAGTTGTGAAAGCTCTGTAATGTCAAAAGTTGCATGCCCTGCATTATTTGAGATGACATAGAGACCGATGATTGAGGCCAACATCAAGAGTCCACCGAAGAGGCTGTAGATCAAGAACTTCACTGCCGCAGCAGCGCGCTCACCAGAGCCATAACCGCCGATGAGGAAGTAAACCGGTATCAGCATTGCTTCGAATATTACGTAGAACAAGAAGAGATCAGTTGCTGCAAAAACACCAATCATCATCGTCTCAAGGACAAGAATGAGAATGTAGAAGACCTTGGCAGACCAACGTCCACCCTCTGATTCGTGCCATCCTGCGAGCAGGACAATCGGAACAAGAACTACCGACATCAATATGAGTACCAGCGCTAATCCATCTACACCGAGCGCAAAGTTAATTGAAAATGATGGAATCCACTCTAACTTTTGAGTGAATTGAAAAGTTGTATCTGAGGATACGAACTTCGTTGCAATAAAGATTCCGAAGAGGGCGGTCAGTACGGTTGTGCCGAGCGCAGCCTGCTTAATGCGAAGTACATTCTCATTTGGGAGAACTGCAACAAGGAGCGCGCCAATGAGCGGCAATATTGCGAGCGTCAGTATTGAACTCATTGTGTAACCACCCAGATTCCAGCGATCAAGGCGACCGCACCGATAAGAATGAAAGCTGCATAACTACGAGCGAAGCCAGTCTGGGTTCGTCGTAACGTTGAACCGGAACCGATTGCCATATTTGCCACGCCGCAAACTGCGCCATCAATTACCTTTACATCAAGTTGCTCTGCCACCTCGGTGAGCACTATTCCAGGACGCATAAAGAGAGCTTCGTTTAGCGCATCTTGGCCAAGATCCTTGCGGACAAATCGAGTGAGGCCAGAGACATTTTCTGGAGCCACATTTTCAACCTCTGCCAATTGATACTTGATGACAGCAATGGCAACTCCGATGACAACTGCGAGAAGTGCGAGTCCCGATACAACAATTGGTGCGAGCAGTTCTTCATGCTCGCCAGTATGTTCGCCTACAACTGGCGTCAACCAATTGACCAGGGCATGTCCGCGGGTAAAGAGGAATCCTGAAGCAACAGAACCAACTGCAAGGATTGCGATTGGAATCCACATAAGGGCTGGTGATTCATGTGGATGAGCATCATCGTCCCAACGCGCCTTACTTGTGAAGGTAAGAATCATGACGCGTGACATATAGAAGGCAGTGATTGCTGCGCCAAGCAGAGCAACAGAACCAAGGATTACTCCCTTGACTCCCCCTGCATTGAAGGCGGTTTCAATAATTGCATCCTTGGAGTAGAAGCCAGCAAATGGAGGAACTCCAATAATTGCAAGATAACCAAGGGCAAAAGTTACGAATGTAATCGGCATGAACTTGCGAAGATTTCCAAACTTTCGCATATTTACTTCATCGTTCATTCCATGCATAACTGATCCTGCACCGAGGAACATACTCGCCTTAAAGAATCCGTGGGTAAGTAAGTGCATGATTGCAAATGCATAACCAGCAGGGCCAAGGCCAGCACCAAGAACCATGTAACCAATTTGGGACATAGTAGAAGCTGCCAGCGCTTTCTTAATATCATCTTTAGCAGTACCAATGAGTGCGCCCAAGAGCAATGTAATTGCACCGACTATTACAACCAGCAACTGTGCTGTTGGAGCGAGGTCAAAGATAAAGTGCGAACGCACAATGAGATAGACACCTGCGGTCACCATTGTTGCTGCGTGAATCAGCGCAGATACTGGAGTTGGTCCAGCCATTGCATCTCCGAGCCAAGCTTGCAATGGGAACTGCGCTGACTTTCCAGTCGCAGCAACGAGCAACATGATTCCGATTGCTGTCAGCGCTGCCTTAGATGCCTGCGGTGCAACCTCTGCGATACCTGCAAATGTTGTTGTTCCAAGCGTTGCAAAGGCAATCATGATTGCAAATGAAAGTCCCATATCGCCTACACGGTTCATGATGAAGGCTTTTTTCGAGGCAGTTGCATATGCAGGCTTTTGATTCCAGAAGCCAATCAAGAGATAAGAAGCAAGTCCTACGCCTTCCCAACCAACATAAAGATTGAGATAAGAATTACCGAGCACCAAGAGGAGCATCGCTGCAATAAAGAGATTGAGGTAGGCAAAGAATCGGCGACGGTTCTCATCATGTTCCATATAAGAGATGGAGTAGATGTGAATCAATGTGCCAACGCCAGTAATGAGCAATACAAAACAGATAGAGAGTTGATCCAACAAGAGCGCGGCATCAATATTGAAATTGCCCACTGCGATCCAAGAGAAGAGCTTCTGAGTAACTGCGCGTTGTTCAGTGGAGCGACCAAGCATTGCAGAGAGCTGGTAGAGACCTACCGCGAAAGAGCTAGCTGAAAGCGCGGTTGCTAAGAGGTGTCCCCACTTATCGGTGCGACGGCCACCTAGAAGAAGCGCTGCCGCGCCTGCAAGCGGAAGGGCGATGAGATAAACAAGTGATGTTGAAGTATTCATAATTATCGCTTTAACAAACTAGCATCATCAACAGATGCTGATCGGCGTGAACGATAAATCGTCACGATAATGGCAAGTCCCACTACAACTTCACATGCTGCAACAACCATGGTGAAGAAGGCGGTGACCTGCCCATCCAAGTTTCCATTGATGCGCGAGAAAGTTACGAAGGCAAGATTTGCTGCATTGAGCATTAACTCAACACACATAAAGACAACGATGGCATTGCGGCGGACAACCACACCAACTGCACCAATTGTGAACAGTAGCGATGCTACGTAGAGGTAGTTATTTGGATTCATTACTTCTCCTCCACAACAGTTGTATCGACAACATCAAGCTGGAATGGGGCAGACTCGAGCATGTCTCCGCGAGCCTTCAGCGTTGCAGAGATAGATGTAGGAGCCGGAGATCCATCTGGAAGTAACGCTGGCACATCAACTGCATTGTGACGAGCAAAAACTCCAGGACCTGGAAGTCCTGCCGCACTTGCAAGTGATCCGGTTCGGAAGCGAGCGATTGCACTTTCACGTTGCGTTGGTCGGGCAACTGTTCGTTCGTGATGTGCAAGCACCATTGCGCCAAGGGCAGCGGTAATAAGTAGAGCTGAGACAACTTCAAATGGCCAGACATAAGTTGAAAAAATTAGTTTTGCTAGCGCCTGCACATTGCCTGCTGAGTTTGCTTGATCAAGACCAGCGGCGCTGTGGCCAATTAATGCGCGGCCAATTAAAGAGGTGAGCAATCCACCAAAACCAATTGCTGCCGTGATGGCTATTGGGCGAAGCCCTGGGATGGTCTCCTTGAGCGAATCTGATGAGTCAACGCCTACGAGCATCAAGATGAATAGGAAGAGCATCATTACTGCGCCGGTGTAGACGACAATCTGAACAATTCCAAGGAAGAGCGCATCTTGTGCGATGTAGAAAATTGCAAGAGTAATCATGACCCAAGCGAGCAAGAGTGCGGAGTGAACTGCCTTCTTTACAAGCAACATTCCAAGCGCTGCAAGAACTGCAACTGGTGCAAGCACCCAAAACATCACAGTCTCTGGAGTCTGAATAATCATTACTTACTCTCCCCCGCACCTAGACCATCAAAAATTGGACCCTGAGAAGGATCTGCAGCCTTTACTTCACCTCGGTAATAATTGTTCTCATCCATATCTGGATACATTGGATGTGGTGGCATCACCATTCCTGCGCGAAGTGGAGCGAGCAAATCTTCCTTTTCGAAGATCAACTTCTCGCGTGAATTATCGGCAAGCTCATATTCGTTTGTCATAGTCAGCGCACGTGTTGGGCATGCTTCAACACAGAGGCCACAGAAGATGCAGCGAAGATAGTTAATTTGATAGACCGCACCGTGACGTTCACCAGGTGAAACTTGATTGCCAGGAGTGTTATCTCCACCTTCAACATAGATTGCATCTGCTGGACATGCCCATGCGCAAAGTTCGCAGCCGATGCACTTCTCAAGTCCATCTGGGTGGCGATTGAGTTGATGGCGACCGTGGAAACGAGCTTCAGTAGGTGCCTTTACATCAGGATATTGAACGCTGAGGTTCTTCTTAAACATTGTTTTAAATGTGACCCAGAAGCCTAATGATTGCTTACCAAGCGATGCAGGCCCAGGTTGTTCAACTTCAACGAAAGATACGTCGTTGATGTCCTTAGCAGCGCCAGACTTCTTCGGCTCGATTGAATTACTCATTGATATCTCCTGAAGTCTGCACGCTTGCGGTCTGGGTGGAAGTGTGAGAGTTACTTGATGCATTAAATGATGAAACGCCAGGAAGTTGTGGAAGTGGGAAATCTGGCGCGGCTCCTGCTGGAAGAGGTTTACGTGACTGCTTCTTTGACTTCTCGAAGAGAGAAGAGATTGCCATCACGATTACAACTATTCCAAGTGCGAATGCGAGTGCGACGGTGCGAGAAGCGCCATTCTGTTGGATAACTCGAAGCGATGCCACAATCATGATCCAGATAAGTGAGACTGGAATCAGAACCTTCCAACCGAACTTCATAAACTGGTCATAGCGAAGACGCGGCAAAGATGCGCGAAGCCACATAAAGATAAAGAAGAAGAGATTAACCTTAAGGAAGAACCACACGATTGTGAACCAACCACCGAGCCAGCTCTCAGTAAATCCAAGTCCTGGGAAGGCGTGATATCCACCGAGGAACAAGGTTGTTGCAAGAGCAGAGACAGCGATGATGTTTACATACTCCGCCAAGAAGAAGAGTGCGAACTTCAGTGATGAATACTCAGTGTGGAAACCGCCAACGAGTTCACCTTCTGCTTCAGCAAGGTCAAATGGTGCACGGTTTGTTTCGCCAACCATTGAAATTACATAGATAACAAATGATGGGAAGAGAACAATTGCGTTCCAAATATGTTGATGCTGTGAATCGACGATATCTGAGGTCGACATTGAGCCGGCATAGATAAAGACTGCGACCAGTGAAAGACCCATCGCAACTTCATATGAAATCACCTGCGCACTCGAGCGAAGTCCACCGAGAAGTGGGTAAGTAGATCCAGAAGACCAGCCAGCCAGTACAACTCCGTAAACACCGATAGATGTAACAGCCAAGATATAGAGAACTCCAACTGGAAGATCGGTGAGTTGCATCGCGGTCTTATGTCCCAAGAGCGTGACAACGCCTGTCATTGGAATAACCGCAAAAGACATAAAGCACATTGCAGCGGCAATAATTGGAGCTGCGATAAAGATAATTTTATCTGCGGCAGCCGGAATGATGTCCTCTTTCAGCGCCAGCTTTACGCCATCTGAAAGTGATTGCAAAAGTCCAAATGGGCCAACTCGGTTAGGACCAGTTCGTTGCTGCATCTTTGCCAGCACGCGACGTTCTGTCCAAACTGACATCAGCGTTGCTACAACACAGATTGCAAAGACTAGAACTGCCTTTACGGCAACCAGCCAACCTGGATCTGTTCCGAGGAGTTGTGCAGTTGTCATGCCTTCACCACCGTTACTAGTTCGCCATGTACCGCATTAAGTGAGGTAAGTGCCTGAGAGCCAAAAGAATTTCGTGGAATCCAAACAGCATCATCATGAATATCTTCAACGAGCGCTGGCAATGTAATTGAGCCATTTGCATTTGAAAGGCGAATTTGATCTCCGGTTGAGACGTTAATTCCATTGGCGCGCTTTTCAGAGATCACGGCAACTGTTTGGCGACGAGTGCCTGCCAAGTTGTCTTCACCACGTTGCATTGTGCCCATGTCGAGCAAACGACGCCAAGAAGTCAAGATTGCTTGGTCACCAGTGGCGGCGACTGCGCTTCCTGGTGCAACTGGTGTGAATTGAACTCGAGCGCCATCCCATTTGCCGAGCTGTGAAATTTCACGAGCGGTAGCAGAAACAGTTCCAAGCATTATTGATTCACCCATTGCATCTGCCAAGGCAGAGAGAATGCGAAGATCGCTTCTATTCAATGATTCTGCAACTGCTGCATCAAATGCACGGGAACGGCCTTCCCAGTTAAGGAATGATCCGGACTTCTCTGTCACAGCAGCAACAGGGAGTACCACATCGGCAACTTCAGTTATTGATGATGTTGCAATCTCTAATGAAACAACGAATGACTTCTGTAATGAGTCAAGCACTTTGCGACCATTGAGAAGATCATGTGCATCTACGCCGCCAACAACAACTGCATCGAGCTCGTTATTTCCAAGTGCTTCGATGATTTGATGAGTAGTACGGCCAGGTGTATCAGGAAGTGAATCAACACCCCACGCTGCTGCAATATCAACACGGGCTGCGCTATCTGCAACAGGGCGACCGCCCGGAAGCAGAGCTGGAAGTGCGCCGGCTTCTAAAGCGCCGCGCTCTCCTGCACGACGAGGAATCCACGCAAGCTTTGCGCCAGTTTTTTCAGCAAGTGCCACAGCGGCAGAGATCAGTCCGGCGGACTCTGATGCGCGCTCACCTAAAAGAATTACTGACTTCGCAGTGAGTGCAACTCCGGCCACAGCAGCAGCTTCGGCGCCTGGGGCAACCTTGATGAAATCAGCCTTGAGCTTATCCACCGCAATTGAGCCCTTGGTCGCAACTGATGTGACCTTGAGCCCGCGCTTCTTAAAGTTCTTATTGATGCGCAAGAAAACAATTGGTGATTCTTCCTCTGGCTCGAATGCCACAAGGAGAACGTGATCTGCTGAATCGATATTGCTGTAATGAACGTCGAAATTACCTGCAACTTTAGCTGCCAGGAAATCTCCCTCTTCCTTACCTGAAACTCGGGCACGGAAATCAATATCGTTTGTCTTAAGAGCAATGCGAGCAAACTTTGAATATCCATAAGCATCTTCAGTTGTAACACGACCACCAGTTAGGACAGCAGCACGCTTTCCTTTAAGACCTGCGGCAGCTGCAGCTAGTGCCTCTGGCCATGAAGCTTCTACAAGTTCACCTTCGGCATTTCGAATTAATGGCTGTGTCAGGCGATCGGTTGATGTTACATATTTAAATGCCCAACGGCCCTTGTCGCAGTTCCACTCTTCATTAACTGCTGCATCATCGCCGGCGAGACGACGAAGTGTTTTTCCGCGACGAACATCGGTACGCATATCGCAACCTGATGCACAGTGCTCACAAGCAGATGGTGTGGAAACTAAATCGAAAGGACGTGCACGGAAGCGATATGAAGCACCAGTCAATGCACCTACTGGGCAGATCTGAATCGTGTTTCCAGAGAAGTATGAATTGAATGGATCATTCTCGTAGATTCCAACCTGCTGCAGCGCACCACGATGGTTGAGAGTGATAAATGGATCTGAGGCAATCTGTGTAGAAAAACGAGTACAACGTGCGCAGAGAACGCAACGCTCGCGATCAAGCAAAACTTGAGAAGAGATATTGATTGGCTTCTCAAATGTGCGCTTATAACCAGTAAGACGAGATTCGGCATTTCCGTTGCTCATTGCTTGGTTCTGCAATGGACATTCGCCGCCCTTATCGCAGACAGGGCAATCGAGTGGGTGGTTGCCGAGCAACAACTCCATCACGCCTTTCTGTGCTTTATCTGCAACAGGTGATGTGAGCTGAGTTTTAACAATCATATTTGGCTCAACCGGAATTGTGCATGATGCCTGTGGCTTTGGAAAAGCACGACCGTTGATTTCAACATCAACGAGGCATTGACGGCAAGCGCCGACTGGATCGAGAAGTGGGTGATCACAGAAACGTGGAATCTGAATTCCTAGCTTCTCAGCTGCACGAATAATGAGTGTTCCCTTTGGAACTGTTACTTCAAATCCATCGATAACAACTGTAATCATTTCAACCGGAGTTACTTCTGTTGGATTATTTGCAAGAGTTGTCATTATTTGGCCTCCGCAAAAAGTGTAGATTTGGATGCATCGAATGGACATGCGCCACCAGTTACGTGTGCGATGTACTCATCACGGAAATATTTAATAGAAGATGTAATTGGGCTAGTTGCACCATCACCGAGGGCACAGAATGAACGACCCATGATGTTGTCACAGAGATCGAGAAGTTTCTGTAAATCGGCTTCTGTTCCCTTGCCTTCTTCCAGATCACGAAGAATCTGAACTAACCACCAAGTGCCTTCACGACAAGGTGTGCACTTTCCGCATGACTCATGCTTGTAGAACTCGGTCCATCGCAATACCGCGCGAACTACACAGGTAGTTTCATCAAAAATCTGTAGCGCTTTTGTTCCAAGCATTGAGCCAGCCGCAGCTACTCCTTCATAATCCAGTGGAACATCAAGGTGCTCTGCTGTAAATAGCGGAGTAGATGATCCACCTGGCGTCCAGAACTTAAGTTGGTGACCGTTGCGGATGCCGCCTGCGAGTTCGAGAATTTCACGTAGTGTGATTCCAAGTGGAGCTTCAAATTGACCCGGATTATTTACATGGCCTGAGAGAGAGTAGAGCGTTGCTCCCTTTGACTTCTCTGTACCCATTGATTGGTACCACTCTGCGCCATTTGCAATGATTGCTGGAACCGCTGCAATTGATTCAACGTTATTGACTACGGTTGGGCGCGCATAGAGTCCGGCAATTGCTGGAAATGGTGGGCGAAGGCGCGGTTGGCCACGGAAGCCTTCAAGTGAATCAAGGAGCGCTGTCTCTTCACCGCAGATATATGCACCAGCACCGATGTGAAGAACGAGATCAATATCGTGGCCGGTTCCGAAAATATTCTTACCGAGGTAACCAGCTTTGTACGCATCTGCAATCGCTTGGTTGACTCGTCGAACAACGTGAGTTACTTCTCCGCGAATATAAATAAAGGCATGCTTTGCACGAATTGCATAAGCGGCGATGATGACGCCTTCCACAAGAACATGTGGGTTCGCCATCAACAATGGCATGTCCTTACATGTGCCTGGCTCTGACTCATCTGCATTAACAACTAAGTAATGTTCTTTGTTATCGCCTTGTGGAATAAAGCCCCACTTCATTCCAGTTGGGAAGCCAGCACCACCACGACCGCGAAGTCCGGAATCTTTCACCATTTGAATTACCGCATCTGGATCCATCGCAAGTGCTTTAGTTGCAGCTGCATATCCACCATTGCGCTTATAAGCATCAATTGTGAATGAATCTTTCTGATCCCAATGTGCCGAAAGGACGGGAGTTAACTTTGACATTACTTACCTTCCTTTGAAAGCT
>CANGJV010000016.1 GCA_947454425.1 Candidatus Nanopelagicaceae bacterium | reverse complement strand
CCTCTGGAGTAACCTCGAACCAAGAGAGAGCAGCGCCGGTACGCGCAGCAAGTTGTTGCCAAGGAATGAGATTGGCGTGATGCTCCATCTCGGTAACAACAATTCCATCGGCCGCAGTGAGATGAAAGCGATTTCCAAGCGGTGCATTTCCCATGGCGTAGGCAAGTAAGTTGATGGACTCAGTTGCACTCTTTGTGAAGATAACTTCATCATCGGATGCGCCGATAAAGGTTGCCACAGTGAGGCGCGCACCTTCATAGATATCGGTCGCTTCCTCGGCTAGCTGATGGGCACCTCTATGTGCAGCAGCGTTGTGGTTGCGATAGAAATTTAACTCAGCATCGATTACCGATTGCGGCTTTTGACTTGTCGCACCTGAATCTAGGTAGACAAGGCGCTTGCCATCGCGGATTGTTCGATCAAAGATCGGAAAATCACGACGGAGCACTGCTGGATCAAATGTCATTATTACGCGCTTACGTACTCCGCATAACCGTTAGCTTCTAGCTTCTCTGCAAGCTCTGCTCCACCTTGCTCGACTACCTTGCCAGCTGCAAATACATGCACGAAGTCCGGCTTGATGTAGCGAAGGATGCGTGTGTAGTGAGTAATGAGAAGTACGCCGAGGTTGTTTGCTTCCTTTGCGCGTACAACACCTTCTGAAACGATACGAAGTGCATCTACGTCAAGACCTGAATCTGTCTCGTCGAGGATGGCAAACTTTGGCTTAAGAAGTTCAAGCTGCATGATTTCATGGCGCTTCTTCTCGCCGCCCGAGAATCCCTCGTTGACATTGCGTTGTGCAAATGATGGATCCATCTTTAGACCTTCCATCGCACCCTTTACTTCACCGACCCATTCGCGCAACTTCGGTGCTTCACCACGAAGAGCAGTTGCAGCTGTACGGAGGAAGTTAGAAACAGATACGCCTGGAACTTCAACTGGATACTGCATCGCAAGGAAGAGTCCAGCCTTTGCGCGCTCATCAACAGTCATCTCCAGAACATCAGCACCATCAAGAGTGACCGTTCCACCTGTAATTGTGTACTTAGGATGGCCGGCGATTGAGTATGCAAGCGTTGACTTACCTGAACCATTTGGCCCCATGATTGCGTGAATCTCGCCAGATTTGATTGTGAGATCGACTCCCTTAAGAATCTCTTTCACTCCCTGCTCTGTATCAACAGTAACTTTTAAACCACGAATCTCTAATGTGCTCATTGCGGACTCCACTACTTCTCAATCGTGACGGAGTCTCCGTCAACGCTTACTGAATATTTATGAACTGGCATAACTGCTGGAGGGGTAAGTGCCTCTCCGGTACGCAAATCAAACTCTGCTCCGTGAAGCCAGCATTCGATTTTAAAGTCAGTAATATCGCCCTCTGAGAGTGATGCATCGGAGTGGCTACAGGTATCGCCAATTGCAAAAACCTCATCACCAATCCGAGCTACACAGATGGACTCGCCATCCTTTTCGATTCGAACTGGCTTACCTGGAACCAGAGTGGCAAATGAAAGATCAGACATTACTTCCCTGCCTTCTCTAGTTCATTGTCGATACGTGCCATGAGGCGTTCCTGAATCTCTTCATTTCCAATCAGCGAAATAACTTCATTGAAGAAACCACGAACGACAAGTCGACGTGCATCAGATTCCTGAATACCACGAGACATTAAGTAGAAGAGTTGCTCATCATCGAAGCGTCCAGTTGTTGATGCATGTCCTGCGCCAACAATTTCACCAGTCTCAATTTCCAGGTTTGGAACTGAATCTGCTCGAGCTCCATCTGTGAGGATGAGGTTTCGATTGAGCTCGTATGTATCCGTTCCTTCTGCGGCAGCGCGGATATAGACATCACCAATCCAAACGGTGTGAGCCTTATCCCCCGCAAGTGCGCCCTTGTAATTAACATTCGACTTTGCATGTGGGACAGCGTGATCAACGTGCATGCGATGCTCGAAGAACTGTCCCGCCGTTGCGAAGTAGACACCTTGAAGATCTGCTGATGCGCCAGATCCAATAAACTCAACCTTTGGAAGGAGACGAACAAGATCTCCACCAACAGTGACGGTAATAGTTTTCAGTGATGCATCACGATCAATGATTGCATTATGGGTAGCGGCGTAGACGCTCTTTGATTCCCACTCTTGGAGTGAGATAAATGTGAGGTCAGAACCTGGCGCCAGCACCATCTCAAGATCTTCCGCGAGATGTGTATCTCCGGTGTTTTCGAGAATTACTGTCGCCTTTGCATGCTCGCCGAGGCGAATCTGAACTCGTGAAAGTTCGGCCGAATCAAGCCCCCACGTTGTTCGATTAAGAAAGATTGGCTCTGAAACGACGGTGTTCTTATCGATTGCAAGGATTGCACCTTCAGAAGTGTGATTGCGAATGCGATTGACAATTGCATCTTCACTTGGTGATGCCGCTGTGATTGTTCCTCGAGTAAACGAGACACCTGTTGCGGTCGCACCATTGATTGCTAAAGATTTACGATCATCAGGCGTTGCGCTTCCATCATGCAGACCGGCTAGACGCTTAAGCGGCGTGAAACGCCATGCTTCTTCCCGTCCAGTCGGAGTGTGATTTTCTAAAATATTGCTAGCAAGCGTTGTCATTTAGCCGACTGCTCCTTCCATCTGAAGTTCAATCAGACGGTTGAGTTCTAGCGCGTACTCCATTGGGAGTTCGCGAGCGATTGGCTCGATAAATCCGCGAACAATCATCGCCATTGCTTCATCTTCATTAAGACCACGTGACATGAGATAGAAGAGCTGATCATCTGAAATCTTAGAAACAGTTGCTTCGTGACCCATTGAGACATCATCTTCGCGGATATCTACATATGGATATGTATCAGAGCGAGAGATGGTGTCTACAAGAAGCGCATCACATTTCACAGTAGATGCAGAGTGATGTGCACCTTCATTGATCTGAACGAGACCGCGGTAAGAAGTACGTCCGCCACCACGTGCTACTGATTTCGAGATAACTGAAGAAGATGTGTACGGCGCTGCATGAACCATCTTCGCGCCAGAATCTTGGTGTTGGCCAGGACCGGCAAATGCGAGCGAAAGAGTTTCACCCTTTGCATGTGGACCCATCAACATCACAGCTGGGTACTTCATTGTGACCTTAGATCCGATATTTCCATCAACCCATTCCATCGTTGCACCTTCTTCACAGATAGCGCGCTTTGTAACGAGGTTATAGACGTTGTTCGACCAGTTCTGAATCGTGGTGTAACGAACGCGAGCACCCTTCTTGACGATGATCTCAACAACAGCTGAGTGAAGTGAGTCTGACTTGTAGATAGGTGCAGTACAGCCTTCGACGTAGTGAATATATGAATCCTCATCTGCGATGATCAAGGTGCGTTCGAATTGGCCCATATTCTCAGTATTAATACGGAAGTAAGCCTGCAAAGGAATATCGACGTGAACACCCTTTGGTACATAGATAAATGAACCACCAGACCAGACTGATGTATTAAGAGCTGCGAACTTGTTATCGCCGACTGGGATAACTGTTGCGAAGTATTCTTTGAAAAGTTCTGGATGTTGCTTCAGGGCGCTATCGGTATCAAGGAAGATTACGCCTTGCTTCTCGAGATCTTCACGGATTGAGTGGTAAACAACCTCAGATTCGTACTGTGCTGCTACACCAGAAACTAAACGCTGCTTCTCCGCCTCTGGAATTCCGAGACGATCGTAGGTATTTTTAATCTCTTCTGGCAGGTCTTCCCATGTTGCAGCTTGCTTCTCGGTTGAGCGAACAAAGTACTTAATGGTGTCGAAGAAAATACCGGTGAGATCAGAGCCCCATGAAGGCATTGGCTTCTTATCGAAGAGGCTCAAGCCCTTGAGGCGAAGGTCAAGCATCCACTGCGGCTCTGACTTCTTTGAGCTGATATCGCGAACGACCTCTTCACTGAGACCACGCTTTGCATTTGTGCCAGCGTCATTTCCATCAGACCAGCCGTACTCGTAATTGCCGAGACCGTCGAGCTCTGGGTGTGCAGTTGTCATGTTCGCGCCTTTCCAGACGTTAGTTGCTTATTGTTTGTGGAATTAATCTTCTTGCTTTTTCCGGGGATAAAAGTGGTGCAGACACCATCGCCATGTGCGATTGTTGCCAAACGTTGTACATGAGTTCCGAGTAATTTAGAGAAGAGTTCGGTCTCCGCCTCGCATAATTGTGGAAATTCTGCAGCAACATGTGCGATGGGACAGTGGTGCTGACAGAGTTCTTCACCGAGACCACGGCTCTGAATATTTGTTGCATATCCTTGTTCGGTCAGAAAATCTGCAAGCACTTGATTCTTTTCGCCTTCTTTTACGCCGGCGAGTGCGAGTTCGGCTTTACGTCCAATCTCATCTGCGCGAGATTGTGCAAACTCTCCAACGATATGTGCACCTGAATGCGCGGAGATGAACTTGAGTGCAGCGACAGCTAAATCGTCATATGAATGTTCAAATTTTTCTCGTCCCTCATCGGTCATGACAAAGACTTTTGATGGACGGCCACGACCGCGCGAGAGTGCGCTGTGAGGCTCGCGCGCTTCTAGGATTCCATCGGCAATCAAGAGATCGAGGTGGCGACGTACGCCGGCCGGGGTCAGAGAGAGCCGCTCTCCAATCACTACGGCTGTCGATGGTCCATTTTCAAGGACTGAGCGCGCGACGGCATTGCGGGTGCCGACTTCATCGATTTTCACAACACTATTGTGTCGTAATTAGCCTCACCTCGCCACTTGGCACGCTTACGACCCCTGCCCTCGGTAGGCTAATGACATGCCCGCTACCCGACTCCTGACGCCGGTAGCTCGCCTCCTCTTATCTCTGCAAGCGCTACTCGTTCTCACTGGAGGCGCGGTTCGAGTGACGGGGTCTGGCCTCGGATGTCCAACCTGGCCAGAGTGCACATCTGATTCATATACGCCGATCGCAGGCCAGGCAGAGGGTGCGCTCCACTCTTGGATTGAGTTCGGAAATCGACTCCTCACCTTTTCACTCTTCTTTACCGCAATTGCAATGATTCTGATTGTTCTTGTCACAGGCCGTCGGGATTTAACGCTCCTTGCCTTGGCACAAATCGGTGGAATTTTCGGACAGGCAATCGTTGGTGGAGTAACGGTTCTGACAAAGCTCAATCCGTTATCTGTGGCTACTCACTTCTTACTCTCGATGGTGCTGATTGCGGCCTCGCTTTCGCTACTACAGCGGAGCAAGATGCATCGAATTGAAAATCCGCAGAGATCTCTATTCCTGCGCATCCACGTAGTTCTCTCGTTTATCGTGATTGTCGCAGGAACCCTGGTTACTGGCGCCGGCCCACATGCCGGCGACGTGTCAGCTCCTCGACTTCGCGTAGCGATTCCAACTGTTGCCGCGATTCATGGATTTCTCGTTCTTTTTCTTATCCTGATGACAATCGCCGGAATTTATAGAAAATGGTCGAATTTTCAAGATCAGAGCCAACGTTATCTAACTATTTTTCTTTGCCTATCGCTGATTCAGGGTCTAGTTGGTTATCTGCAATACCAACTTGGAGTTCCAGAAGTCTTAGTGGCAATCCACTTATTAGGTTCATCCATTGTATGGATGGCCGCCTGGCGCATACACCTCACTCAGTTCTACGCCGCAAATCCTTCCGAGGTAGACGATAAGTTTTCACAGAAGTATTGAATTCAACAACTAAGACGATGGAGAGAAAATGACAACTATCAATGGCTGGACCGAACTAGATGACCGTGCAGTTGCAATCGCCCGCGCACTTGCAATGGATGCAGTGCAGAAGGTAGGCAATGGCCATCCAGGCACAGCGATGTCACTAGCGCCAGTTGCATACAATCTCTTTCAGCGCCACCTTCGTCATGATCCAAGTGATCCACATTGGCTCGGGCGAGATCGCTTCGTTCTCTCATGTGGCCACTCATCACTAACTCTCTATACCCAATTATTCTTCAGCGGTTACGGCCTCGAGATGGAAGATATGCAGTCATTCCGAACATGGGGATCGCTGACTCCAGGTCACCCAGAGTTTGGACACACTGCCGGAGTAGAAACAACTACTGGTCCACTCGGTGCAGGCGTTGCAACAGCTGTCGGAATGGCGATGGCAGCACGCTATGAGCGTGGCTTACTCGATCCCGATGCAGCCGATGGTCAATCTCTCTTCGATCACGATATCTGGGTTCTCTGTTCAGATGGAGATCTTCAAGAGGGTGTAAGTGCTGAAGCATCATCACTTGCCGGTACTCAGGCGCTCGGAAATCTCAACATGATCTATGACGATAATCGAATCTCAATTGAGGGCGACACACACGTTTCATTTACCGAAGATGTAGCTGCGCGTTACCGTGCTTATGGTTGGCATGTACAGGAAGTTGCTGCATTGGCCGATGGAAATGTTGATCTCGCATCCCTTGATGCTGCAATGATTAAAGCGAAGTCAGAGCGATCAAAGCCTTCTCTTATTCGGATGCACTCAGTCATTGCATGGCCAGCTCCAGCGGCTCGTGGAACTGCGGAATCTCATGGCTCTGCACTTGGCGATGCTGAGATTGCGGCGACTAAAGTCGAACTTGGTCTCAACCCTGAGGAAAAGTTTGCAATGCCGGCAGATGTATTTGCCCATGTCCGCGCTGTAAAGGATCGTGGCGCCGCGGCACATGCAGAGTGGAATACCCGCTTTGAAAGTTGGAAATCAGCAAACGCAGATAAGGCAGCTCTGCTAGAACGCCTAGTAAAGCGCGAACTTCCAACAGGTTGGGATAGAGATCTACCTGAGTTTGCAGTCGGTAAAGATGTCGCAACCCGTGCTGCGTCAGGCCATGTCATTAATGCAATTGCGAAGGCGTTGCCAGAGTTCTGGGGCGGTTCGGCCGACCTAGCAGGTTCCAATAACACGACTATCGAAGGTGGAAAATCATTCTTACCTGCATCGAGTGAAATGGAAGATACATCGCCTTACGGACGCATCATTCACTTTGGAATCCGTGAACATGCAATGGGATCTATCCTTAATGGAATCACGCTTCATGGATTAACTCGCACATTCGGTGGCACCTTCGCCGTCTTTAGCGATTACATGCGACCATCTGTTCGTCTTGCAGCTTTGATGGATATTCCAACCACCTTTGTGTGGACCCATGATTCAATCGGACTCGGTGAAGATGGACCTACACACCAACCGATTGAACATCTCGCAGCGATGCGTTCGATTCCAAACTTTTCAGTTATTCGACCTGCTGATGGAAACGAAGTTCGTGAATCTTGGAAATCAATCTTGAATCGAAAGAAGCCAGCTGGCCTCTTCCTCTCTCGCCAGAATCTTCGAACAGTTGATCGTTCAACCCATGGTGCAGCCTCTGGCGTAGATAAAGGTGCCTATATCCTTAAGGAAGCTTCAAATAAGCCTGATGTAATTATTATTGCTACAGGCTCTGAGGTTGCTCTCGCTTTGGATTCACAGATTGCACTTGAAGCAAAGGGAATTTCTACCCGAGTTGTTAGTGCACCTTGCCTTGAGTGGTTTAACGAAGAGCCACTCTCCTATCGTGAAGAAGTACTTCCAAAGAGCGCAAAGCTTCGCGTCAGCGTCGAAGCTGGAATTTCGCAAGGATGGCGTGAATACGTCGGTGACTCAGGGCTGATCATCTCGATTGATCACTTCGGTGCCTCTGCTGGCGCTGCAAAGCTCTTTACCGAATTTGGCTTCAATGCCGATCGAATCGTCGCCGCAGTAGAAAAGGAACTCGCATGAGTAGCCCACTGGGAAAATTTGGAACATCAATTTGGCTCGATGATCTCTCTCGTTCAAAAATAACGGGCGCAGATGCGCACAGCCTTCCACAGCGCATAAAGAATGATGGAGTAGTTGGTGTAACAACCAACCCCTCTATCTTTTCGGCAGCAATCTCAGGTTCGAAAGATTATGCAGCTGATATCGCTTCACTGAGCGGGGCCACCATAGAGGAAGTCATTACAAAGCTAACCACTGATGATGTTCGCCAGGCATGCGATCTCTTCACCGATATTTACAAAGCCACCAACGGAGTTGATGGTCGCGTCAGTATTGAAGTTGACCCACGTAGCGCACACGAGACAGAAAAGACAATCTCTGAGGGGCTCTCGCTCTTCCAGGTAATCGGTCGTCCCAATGTGATGATCAAGGTTCCAGCAACGCTCGAAGGTCTTCCTGCTATCACTGCTTTAATTTCAGCCGGAGTGAGCGTTAATGTAACTTTGATTTTCTCCATCGAACGTTACGAAGCTGTCATCTCTGCATTTATGGCAGGACTAGAAGCTCGCTTAGCTCGTGGAGAATCAATTTCGGATATTCATAGCGTTGCGTCATTTTTCATCAGCCGAATCGACACTGCAATTGATCCGCTATTGGATAAGTCCAATAACTCTCATCTTCGCGGAAAGGCCGCTGTTGCCAATGCTCATTTGGCTTATGAGCTCTTTCTAAAGCTCAGCAATAGCGAACGCTGGCAGAAAATCGCTGCACAGGGTGGAAATATGCAACGCCCCCTCTGGGCATCTACTGGAGTAAAAGATCCGGCATATGAAGATACTCGTTACGTCGTTGAACTAGTCGCTGATAACTGTGTGAACACGATGCCGCAAGGAACACTCGATGCGCTGTTAGATCACGGAGTTATTCGAGGCGACACAATTTCGACGCAATTTGATAAGGCACGGAGCACTATCACAGCTATCGAGGCAGCGGGTGTATCGATTGCCGAGATTACCCATGAGCTAGAAGTAGACGGTGTAAAGAAGTTTTCCGATGCCTGGACTTCGCTGCTAGCAAGTGTTGCAGGGGCGAGATAATGTCAATCAAAGTATCTGGTCCTGCACTAACAAAGGTAGACCGCACAAATGCGAAATACTCCTTTCTCAAAGATACTCACCAGCGCATCGCAGTAAAGGATCCGCTGACTTGGGGTGCAGAGGCCGCTGCCGAGGCTGCAGTGAGATTAAATTGGGT
Organism: Candidatus Nanopelagicaceae bacterium; assembly: GCA_947454425.1. Taxonomy (GTDB): domain Bacteria; phylum Actinomycetota; class Actinomycetes; order Nanopelagicales; family Nanopelagicaceae; genus Planktophila. The sequence continues at coordinate 12,426 of CANGJV010000016.1, read as the reverse complement.
TAATCTTCCCGAGGACTCTATAAATTTGCGTGCTGAAGTTGATGCGATAGCAGAGAAGTTTGCTGGATTTGACCGTGTCATTCTCTGCGGTATGGGTGGCTCTTCCCTTGCGCCAGAAGTTCTTGCAAAGACCTTTAAGCGCGAGCTTCTAATAATTGATTCCACCGATCCCAATTACTTAAACCACTTCGTAGCCGGAGACCTTTCAAAGACAGTAGTTGTGGCGAGTTCCAAGTCTGGCTCTACCATTGAGACTGCTTCTCAACGTGCGTTCTTCCAAGAGCTACTCGAGTCAGCCGGCTTAATAGCCAAAGACCACATTGTCTTTGTTACCGATCCAGGATCACCACTCGATCTCGAAACTCGCGCTGCCGGCTTTACCGTTATCAATGCTGACCCTCATGTGGGTGGTCGTTACAGCGCATTGAGTGCATTCGGAATTGTTCCATCGGTCCTTGCAGGAATAGATATCTGGAAGGTTGCGCAAGATGCGCTACAAGCTAAGCAGGATTTCATAGCATCGGATGAAGTTATTCTCGATGTTGCCTATCTACTCTCAGAGGTAGCGGGCCAATACCTTGCTTTCACAGATACTGGCTCAGACCTTCCTGGTTTATCCGATTGGATTGAACAATTGATTGCTGAGTCGACTGGCAAAAATGGCAAAGGTCGCCTGCCAGTTGTTGCGGAATCAGTCATAGCCGCAAGTATCGGTGGGGCTTTCACAATCTCTTTTGCCGAAGCAAATGCTGACTTGAATGTAATCGCTCCACTCGGTGCGCATTTCATCTTCTGGGAGTGGGTTACTGCGCTTGTAAGTGCAGCAATCTCAGTAGATCCATTTAACCAACCAAATGTTACTGAGGCAAAAGAGCAGACAACTGCTCTCCTTACCGAATGGACTGCTTCAGGTCAGACACACATCCCTGGCCGCACTGCGGACGCCACTGTTGGCTCTGTGGAGATTTTTGGTTCGGGTTCTTCAGTGGTTGAATCACTGCGAAAAGCGATTGCCGATATGAAAAGTGATGGCTACATCGCAATCATGGCCTACCTTGATCGAAAAGATGATGTTCAACTTGAAGAACTTCGCTCACTTTTAGCTGCGGCCTCTGGAAGACCAACAACATTTGGATGGGGACCGCGTTTCTTACACTCCACCGGACAATTCCATAAAGCAGGTCAACCTAATGGAACATTTATTCAGATCACCGGAGAGGTTGATTGCGACTTTAAGATTCCAGGTCGTGACTTCACCTTCGCAACCCTCTTAGCTGCACAAGCTCTTGGAGATGGTAGAGCTCTCTCGAAACGACAATACCCGCTACTCAATCTTCATTTGAAGAATCGAAGTGCGGGTATTGCTGAAATTCTTAAGGCAGCTCGCGCCCTTTAAAACTTTAAGAAGTGCTACTCGATATCATCGCCACGCAACTTGCGTAGCGCATCTTCTAGAATCTTTGCACCTTCTGTATCGGTACGACGCTCTTTTACATATGCCAAGTGTGTCTTGTATGGAACATTAACAACGGCACTTGGTGGATTGTTGCGATCACGTCCTGCTGGTAGGCCGCACTTTGGGCAATCCCACTCGGCTGGAATAACAACGGTCTCTTCTACTGCAAATGATGGACGGACTTCATGTCCATTGGCGCACCAGTATGAAACTGTTGCGCGCTCAATCTGATCACCACGAACTGCCTCGCCCATTGGGCCGGCGCCAACACGGCTTCCGCGAATTGCACTTGCCATTGATTAACCCTTCAAAACTAATGAGAGGCCGACAACGCCTGCGAACCACAGTCCACCAACAACGATTGTAATGCGGTCGAGGTTTCGCTCTACCACTGATGAACCACCGTAGTTAGATGAGATACCGCCACCGAAGAGATCTGAAAGTCCAGAGCCCTTACCTTTGTGAAGGAGAACGAGAAGGACCATCAAAACGCTGGTGATCACAAGAAAGATTGATAATGCTAAAGTCACGAATAACTCCTCTAAGTTTTCAGATGGTAAGGATAGCGAATTTCAGAGCTGACTACTTACTCTGGCTGAGCGTAGAACTTGGTAATTTTTGCCAATTCCTCAGGATCTAGGCTCGCTCCCCCAATAAGGGCGCCATCTACATCTTCCTGCTTCATGATTTCTACAATATTTGAGGACTTCACAGAACCGCCATAGAGAATGCGCATATTGTTGGCGATTTCAGCTGAACCAATCTGTTCAATCTCTTCTCGGATTGCGGCACAGACTTCTTGCGCATCTTCAGGAGTTGCCGTCTTTCCTGTACCAATCGCCCAGACTGGCTCGTAGGCGATAACAATCTTCTTTAACTCTGGCTTTGTAAAGCCTTCGAGTCCGGCCCGAACTTGGCGAATTACATGTGAGACATGAGCCCCTGATTCGCGAACTGGAAGTTCTTCGCCAACGCAGAAGATTGGGGTGAGCTCATTTGCAAGCGCTGCCTTAATCTTGCGGTTGATTAGCGCATCATCTTCATTGTGGATTGCGCGGCGCTCTGAGTGTCCAATAACTACAAAGGTGCAACCCAACTTCTTAAGCATTGAACCAGAGATATCGCCGGTAAATGCTCCAGCGCTCTCAGGAGAGAGATCTTGCGCTCCATATTGAAGACGCAAGCGATCGCCATCGACCATCGTTTGAATCGAACGAATATCAGTAAATGGAGGAATGATTGCAACATCGACTTCGTCGTAATCTTTATCGCCTAAAGAGTAAACAAGCTTCTGGGCAACGGCAATCGCCTCAAGGTGATTGAGGTTCATCTTCCAGTTACCTGCCATAAGTGGCTTACGCATTATTACTCCTTCGATAGTTTCTCAATAGTGCAGAAGTTAAATTTAAAGATCAAGCGCCTTAAGTCCTGGAAGTTCCTTGCCTTCGAGGTATTCAAGGGAAGCGCCTCCACCAGTTGAGATGTAACCGAACTGATCATCCTTGAAGCCAAGTGCGCGAACGGCTGCAGCGGAGTCTCCCCCACCTACGACTGAGATACCTGAAACTTCAGTCAGAGCTTGCGCAACAACCTTTGTTCCATTTGAAAATGCGGCGAATTCGAAGACACCCATTGGGCCATTCCAAAATACTGTCTTACATTCACGGATTGCGGTTGCAAAGGCAGCAGCAGAATCTGGTCCGATATCAAGGCCCATCTGATCTGCTGGAATTGCATCTGCTGCAACAATTGTCGCTGGTGAATCAGCTGCAAATGCAGGTGCCACAACGATATCTGTTGGGAGAACAAGGCGAACCCCCTTATCAGATGCCTCCTTAATCAATCCCCGAACAGTGTCGAGCATTTCAGATTCAACGAGTGACTTACCAATTTCATGGCCTTGCGCGGCGAGGAAGGTGAAGACCATTCCTCCGCCAATTGCCATCACATCGACTTTGCCAAGTAAGTTGGAAATAACGCCCAACTTATCTGAGACCTTTGCGCCACCGAGGACCACGCCGTAGGGGCGGGCCGGATCTGTTGTGAGTTTCTTCAATACTTCAACCTCTGCTGCAACGAGAGTTCCTGCTGCATGTGGAAGAAGCTTAGGGAGATCAAACACAGATGCATGCTTGCGGTGTACTGCGCCGAAACCATCGCCCACATAAACATCTGCAAGCTCTGCTAACTCTGCGGCAAACGTTGCGCGCTCGGATTCTTCCTTGGAAGTTTCAGCAGCGCTAAATCGAATGTTTTCGAGCAACAAGATTTCTCCGGCTGCAAGAGATTGCGCCTGTGATGTGACATCTGCACCGGTGATTGCGCCTGCGAACTTAACTGGCTTACCAAGTAATTCTGATAGTCGAACTGCAATTGGTGCAAGTGAAAGCTCAGGCTTTGCCTCACCCTTTGGACGACCTAGATGCGCAGCAATTACGAGTGATGCACCTTTTGCAAGGAGCGCGTTAATTGTTGGCAAGGATGCGCGAATACGTCCATCATCTGTGATCTTTCCTTCTTTCAAAGGAACATTAAGATCGCAACGAAGAAATACGCGCTTACCGTTTACATCTAGGTCAGCCAAAGTAGTCATTAAATTAGAGGCTCTTTCCTACATAACCAACGAGGTCGACGAGGCGGTTTGAGTAGCCCCACTCGTTGTCATACCAACCAACGACCTTAACGGTTGTTCCGATTGCCTTGGTGAGCTGTGCATCGAAGATACATGATGAAGGATCTGTCACGATATCTGATGAAACGATTGGATCTTCTGTGTATGAGAGGAAGCCCTTGAGTGATCCTTCAGCAGCCTTCTTCATAGCAGCGTTGATCTGCTCTGCCGTTGCTTCTTTAGCAAGCTCGACTGTGAGGTCTGTTGCTGATCCTGTTGGAACTGGAACGCGCATTGCGAAACCATCGAGCTTGCCCTTGAGCTGTGGAAGTACGAGTGAGATCGCCTTAGCCGCACCTGTTGAACTTGGAATGATATTTGTTGCTGCTGCACGTGCACGACGAAGGTCCTTATGTGGGAAATCGAGGATTACCTGGTCATTTGTGTAAGCGTGAATTGTTGTCATCAAACCACGGACGATTCCGAACTCTTCATCAAGCACCTTCGCCATTGGCGCAAGGCAGTTAGTTGTACATGAAGCGTTTGAGATGACGTGGTGGTTAGCTGGGTCGTACTTCTCGTGGTTAACACCCATGACAACAGTGATGTCCTCATCTGTTGCAGGAGCTGAAATGATGACCTTCTTAGCGCCAGCTGCGATGTGCTTCTTAGCATCAGCGGCCTTTGTGAAGTGACCGGTTGACTCGATAACGATATCTGCGCCAACTGCTGCCCATGGAAGATTTGCTGGATCGCGATCTGCAAAAACTTTAATTGTCTTTCCACCAACAGTGATTGACTCTTCTGTATGTGTAACCTCAAGACCTAAGCGGCCGAGGATAGAGTCGTACTTCAAAAGGTGGGCAAGAGTTGCATTATCTGTGAGGTCGTTGATGCCCACGATATTGATATTTGGGTTGGTGAGCGCTGCGCGGAAGAAGTTACGCCCGATACGTCCAAAACCGTTGATTCCGACATTAATCATTATTAAACCTCGTTCGTAGATAAGGTGATTTACCGTTAATAAGCCCATAAAAAGATAGGTGGCTTTACATGCGCCACAACGTTGGGACTTGGGTGAAGGATACCAGCCGTAGACGTACTGGCTGGTTTACGAGCCTTACTCGCCTAGAAGGTCGGGCGAAAGACCTGCCTCAGTATCAGGAATTCCTAGTTCTCCCGCGCGCTTATCTGCCATCGCAAGGAGGCGACGGATACGACCGGCAATTGCATCCTTCGTCATTGGAGGAGAGGCAAGTGAACCGAGCTCTTCTAGCGATGCCTGTCCATGTGCAATTCTCAATTCGCCAGCCTCTTTGAGGTGATCCGGAATAGTTGGACCGAGAATCTCCATTGCACGTTGAACTCGAGCTGCTGCCGCAACTGCCGCTCTAGCAGATCGGCGTAAATTTGCATCATCGAAGTTGGCGAGACGATTTGCCGTTGCACGGACCTCACGACGCATCCGACGTTCTTCCCATGCCAAGACACTCTCATGTGCACCCAGGCGAGTAAGTAGATTTCCAATTGCATCACCATCTCTGATGACAACTCGATCTACTCCACGAACCTCACGCGCCTTCGCAACGATATTAAGTCGGCGAGCTGCGCCGACTAGTGCTAATGCCGCCTCTGGACCTGGGCAGGTGATTTCAAGTGAGGATGAACGACCAGGTTCAGTCAACGAACCATGTGCCATAAATGCGCCACGCCATGCCGCCTCAGCATCGCAGACATTTGCTGCTACTACCTGTGGCGGAAGTCCGCGAACCGGGCGACCATGCGAATCAATCAGCCCGGTCTGACGAGCAAGTGCTTCACCTGCTTCAATCACACGGACGACATAACGAGAACCCTTACGTAGACCACTGGATGAGAGAACTGCAAGATCAGAGTCATGGCCGTAGATGTCGGCGATATCTTTCTTTAAGCGACGAGCCGATTGCGAAGTATCTAGCTCGACCTCAATTACGACCTTGCCGGAGTTGATATGCAATCCACCGGCGAAACGAAGGAGCGAGGAAACTTCAGCCTTGCGGCAGCACGGTTTTGTAATCGTGAGCCGGCTGAGTTCATCTTTGACCGCTGCTGTCATTGCCATAGGGCTATCCAACCAGTATTTCTCGCGCAATGTGAGCGAAAGCTGAGGCTAATTTCTGCTGATCGTGGTGGATTGTGAAGTCATCCTTGCGTAAATCTGCCTCGAAATATCCAGTGCCAAGCTCTCTTAAGTACCCCTGGAGTTCGGCACGTCCAGCAAGGCGAGAGTCGGCGATGACGAGATCGAAGTGAATTTCAGGAGCATAACGAGAGAGAATTTCACAATGTTCGCGAGGTGTGTGACCCGCGAACTCCCCCGCTGATGAATCCTGCTGGTCTGAGTCGAGATTGAGAATAAGAATCTTCTTTGCTGGTGAATTTGCAATCGCTGCTCGAAGAGATGGAACAAGTAGGTGAGGTAGAACGCTTGAGAACCACGACCCTGGCCCCATTGTGATCCACTCTGCATCTGCAATTGCTGCAATAACTTCAGGTCGGGTTGTTGGACTCTCTGGCTTTAATCGAAGTGAGTGCAATTTTCCTTCGGTAGTAGCGACTGCAACTTGGCCGTGCGCCTCATGCAGTTCGCCTCTACTCTCAAAGGTTGCTTCAATATCCAACGGCTCTGCTGTCATGGGTAGAACACGTCCGACAACTTTAAGCAAAGCACCAACTTGATCTAAACCAAGGACAACATCTTCATCGCGGTTCCACAAGGCGGTTAACAACAAATTCCCGATTGCATGTCCATCTAATTCGCCGGCGCTGGTGAAGCGGTATTGCATTATCTCTGCCCAATTACGGCCCCAAGTATCATCGCCACAGAGCGCCGCTAGCGCCATTCTCAAATCGCCTGGTGGCATGATCTCGAATTCGCTGCGAAGTCGTCCACTCGATCCACCATTATCAGCAACGGTGACAACTGCAGTAATTTGCTTTGTGATTGAACGAAGCGATGTCAGCGTGGCTGCCAAACCATGGCCACCACCTAAAGCAACTACCCGAGTTTCGACAATCATTCACGACCTACGTCACGATGAGTTGCATGTGCAGAGACCGCGTAATCATTATGGTCGCGGTTAAGTTGGTTTGCTATCTCGCGTGCAACGGAGACAGAGCGATGCTTTCCACCAGTACATCCGATTGCAATTGTGACGTATTTCTTTCCCTCTTGTAAGTAACCAGGGATCATTCTCTCTACAACATCTACATATGACTTAACGAACTCCGCAACGCCTTCGGTAGCAAGAACGTGGCTAAAGACGGCGTCGTCGAGACCAGAGAGGGGACGCAATTCTGGGACCCAATGTGGATTTGGAATGAACCGGCAATCGAGTACCAGATCAGCATCAACAGGTATTCCGTACTTGTAACCGAAAGAGAGCACATTAATTTGAAGCGCTTTCGCCATCCCGGCCGCGAAAATCTCGGCAGTGCGCTTTTCGAGCTGATGGACATTTAAATTTGAGGTGTCTATGACAACATCTGCCTGAGAGCGCAATTCTTCTAACTTCGTCCGCTCGCGCGCGATGCCATCAACAATTCGGCCGTCAGCCTGAAGCGGATGAGGGCGACGAGTTGATTCGAATCGTTGCACTAGCGCTTGGTCGCTGGCATCAAGAAAAAGTAATCGGAATTTTATATCGGCTTTACCAAGGGCGATTAATGCACTCGAGAGCGCATCAAAGAAAAGTCCTCCGCGGACATCGACTACCACTGCTAATGAAGTCTCTGTCTTCTCCATCTCGACTGCAAGTTCTGGTAATAGCGCGGGCGGAAGATTGTCGACTACATGCCAGCCGATATCTTCAAGGGCATGCGCCACTGTTGATCGACCGGCACCTGACATTCCAGTCAAAATCAAGAGTTCGCGATTTATCATGGCCTTATTCTGCCCTATCTCTTACTTTTCGAGAATCTCGCCAGTAGTCATATCAACGTTAGGCAGAGCCAATTTTTCGAGGTGTGAATGAATTATTGCGGCGATTGTGGCTCCAATCCCCGGAGTTGTCTCTAACTCAGCAAGTGTGGCTTTGCGAATTGCAGTCACGGAACCGAATCGTTCAAGGAGCGCACTTCTGCGCGACTCCCCCAATTGTGGAATTTCATCGAGTAACGATTCAAGCATTACCTTTGAACGTTTTGATCGATGGAAGGTGATCGCAAATCGATGTGCCTCATCTCTTATTCGCTGGAGCAAATACATACCTTCACTGGTTCGGGGCAAGATGAGTGGATCTGGCGATTGAGGCAGCCAGACTTCTTCTAAACGCTTTGCTAAGCCAACTAAAGCGATATCGGTGACACCAAGTTCATCGAGTGCGCGTTGCGCTGCTGCTACTTGCGGAGCGCCGCCGTCAACGACAATCAACTGAGGTGGATAAGCAAACTTCGATAACTTTCCGCCAGTTTCAGCAACCTCACTGTGGTTAACAGAGCGATCAGCAATCAAACGCTTCATTCGACGTGTAATGACCTGATGCATCGCTCGAGTGTCATCGGTTGCAGTTGAAGTATCTATCGCAAAGCGACGATACTCGCTCTTCTTAGCGAGGCCATCTTCAAAGACCACCATCGATGCCACAACTGAAGTTCCAGAGATATTGGATATGTCATAACATTCGATTCGAAGCGGAGTGCGCGGAAGATCAAGGTGTTCCTCAAGTTCAATTAAAGCCTTACCTGAGACAGCAGCATCAGTAGCGCGCTTACTCATAAATTGAACGAGCGCGTAGTGTGCGTTACGTTCGACAGTTTCAAGGAGCTCTACCTTTTCACCTCGCTGTGGAATCTTGATGGTGACCTTGTGCCCTGCAATTGAAGATAACCACTCCTCTAGGGCACTGTGCTCTGCTGGATTTTGATTGATGTGGACGACAGCAGGAATTTCAGTCGCTCCATCGCCGTAAATTGAGAAGAGTAATGAACCAACCTGGTCATCGCCTTCTAGCGTGCGCTCTTGATCGACAATCCAAGAGCGAGAACCTTTAATCGATCCGCGGCGGACCATGAAGATTGATCCCGCTGCATGCAGGCCCTCCTCGTGAATCGCAATGAAATCTCCATCGAGGTCATCGGAGAGATTTCCCTGCGTTGAACGTTGTGCCTTTTCAAAGGACTCAATCTGATCTCTAATTCTGGCAGCACGTTCGAACTCTTCCCGGCTAGATGCAAGTTCCATCTCACGTCGCATCGTCGGAACTAAATCTTCCATCCCGGCTTCCATAAAGGCATCCAGCTTGTATGCAATCTCCTTATGCTCCTCTGGCGTAACCCATCCGACACAGGGGGCGGCGCACTTACCAATATCGCCCAGTAAGCACTGTCTTTTTGATCTCTGGGCTCGGGCAAAATTTCCAGCGCTACATGAACGAACCGGAAAAACTTTGAGCAATACTTCATAGGTATTTCGAAGCGCCCAGGCATTTGTATATGGTCCAAAATATTTTAAACCGGAACGCTTCTCTTTTCGAGTAATTAAGATTCTTGGGTACTCATCCTCGAGCGATATTGCCAGATATGGATATGACTTATCATCTTTAAATTGCACGTTGTAAGTCGGGTGGTACTGCTTGATCCAAGAGAACTCGAGTGCAAGCGCCTCAAGTTCGGTATTCACTATGGTCCAGTCAACCCGCACCGCCTCATGCACCATCCGATAAGTCTTTTGAGCAAGGTTTGAACCGAAGTATGAACTGAGCCGATTCTTAAGATTCTTCGCCTTGCCTACATAAATGACTTTGTCGCTCTTGTTATAGAAGCGATAAACACCGGGTTCCTCCGGGATATCACTGGGGCGATAGCTGGCTGGATCTGCCATTTTATTTCTTTATTGTAGATTTCTGACCAGCAGCGGTTTTCTTTGCCGGTGCCTTCAGTGCGCGATTGCTTGCAAGTATCTCTGCCAAAAATTGTCCGGTGTAACTTTCCTTTACGCCTGCAACATGTTCTGGCGTACCTTCTGCAACCACAGTGCCACCTCGGAAACCACCCTCTGGCCCCATATCAATAACCCAGTCAGAAGATTTAATGACATCAAGATTATGCTCGATCACAACCACGGTATTTCCAGTTTCGACCAAGCGCTTGAGTACTCCTAAGAGCTTATTAACATCTTCGAAGTGAAGTCCTGTAGTTGGTTCATCGAGCACATAGATAGTGCGTCCTGTGGAACGTCGTTGAAGTTCGGTCGCCAGTTTGACGCGCTGTGCTTCTCCGCCAGATAGCGTTGGTGCGGATTGACCAAGTCGCACATAACCCAAACCTACGTCGCAGAGTGTTTTGAGATAACGCGCAATGGTAGGAACAGATTCAAAGAACTCATGTGCATGCTCGATTGGCATATCGAGTACCTGTGCAATTGTCTTACCCTTGTAGTGAACTTCAAGGGTCTCGCGGTTATAGCGCGCTCCGTGACAAACTTCGCAGGGAACATAGACATCTGGCAAGAAATTCATTTCAATGGTGATGGTTCCATCGCCGGAGCAGTTCTCGCAACGACCACCCTTGACGTTAAATGAGAAACGACCTTGCTTATAACCACGGACCTTTGCCTCAGTTGTCTCAGCAAAGAGAGCGCGAACCTTGTCGAAGACACCGGTGTAAGTCGCAGGATTTGAGCGCGGAGTGCGTCCGATTGGAGATTGATCAACGTGAACAACTTTATCGAGTTGATCTACGCCGGTAACAGTACGGTGACGACCAGGGACTAGGCGCGCACCATTGAGTTTATTGGCAAGAGTTGTGTAGAGAATGTCGTTAACGAGAGTTGATTTACCGGAACCTGAAACTCCAGTAACGGATACAAATAGGCCGAGCGGTATTTCAACCTCGATATCTTTAAGGTTATTCTCTTTTGCACCCTTTACAACAAGCTTTCGCTTTGGATCAACTGGTCGTCGTTCGCTAGGTATTTCAATCGACTTACGACCAGAAAGATATGCACCTGTAATTGATTCCTTGGAATTAATAAGATCCTCATACGAACCTGACACAACAACATGGCCACCATGCTCACCGGCACCGGGGCCGATATCAACAATCCAGTCTGCCGTGCGAATTGTCTCTTCATCATGCTCGACCACAATCAAGGTGTTGCCGAGATTGCGAAGGCGAGTGAGTGTGTCAATCAATCGTCGGTTATCTCTCTGATGAAGCCCGATACTTGGCTCATCGAGAACATAGAGAACACCAACGAGCCCTGAACCAATCTGAGTAGCTAATCGAATTCGTTGGGCTTCGCCACCCGAGAGCGTTGCCGCCGGGCGATCGAGTGAGAGATAGTCCAGACCTACATCGAGCAGAAAACCTAATCTCGCATGAACTTCCTTCATGACGCGCTCTGCAATTTGAGCCTCTCGCGCATTGAGCTTGATGCTCTTCAGGAATGTGGCGCAATCATCAATAGATAGCAAGCAAATTTCTGCAATCGACTTTCCGCCGATGGTAACGGCGAGAACTTCTGGCTTTAATCGCGCACCCTTACATGCAGGACATGGAGTCTCGCGCATATAAGCCTCGTACTTTTCGCGACTAAATTCGCTATCGGTTTCAGAGTGGCGACGATGGATAAAGGGAATGACACCTTCAAAGCCGGTGGAGTAGTTTCGAACTCGACCATATCGATTCTTATATTTCACATGAACTTCGTAATCGAAGCCATTGATGACTGCATCTTTAGCCTTAACTGAGAGCTTCTTCCATGGAGTATCGAGTTTAAATTTCAACTCACCAGCTAAGGCTTCAAGCAATCGCAAGAAATACTCTGATGACTGTCCGCCAGCCCACGGTGCAATAGCGCCCTCTTCAATAGAGATTGAGTCATCGGGAATGATGAGCTCTTCATCAACTTCAAGCTTTGTTCCGATTCCAGAGCATTCTTCGCAAGCACCAAATGGTGAGTTGAATGAGAATGAACGTGGCTCAAGTTCTTCAAATGAGAGATTGCAATCATGGCAGGCAAGATGTTCACTGAAGGTGCGCTCTTTCTCATCCCCTTTGGCATCAACAAAATCGAGGATTACCAAGCCGCTTGCGAGCTTGAGAGCTGTTTCGATTGAATCTGTAAGACGTGACTTGCTCTCCGCCTTTGCAGTTAAGCGATCAACGACAACTTCGATCGTGTGCTTCTCTTGCTTTTTTAACTTTGGTGGTTCGGAAAGTTGAATCGTCTCGCCATCGACTCGTGCTCGCGCATAGCCTTGCGTAACCAGGTCGGCGAAGAGATCAACGAACTCCCCCTTACGCTCTCGAACAACCGGCGCAAGTACTTGAAATTTTGTAGTCGTAGGCATCGTGAGAATTTGATCGACAATCTGCT
>CANGJV010000015.1 GCA_947454425.1 Candidatus Nanopelagicaceae bacterium | reverse complement strand
GAACTCTTTTAGCAATTTCTCTTGCTCTTTATTGAGCTTATGCGGAGTCTCAATATCGACGTGGACAATCAAATCTCCGCGATGGCTTGAGCGCAGACGTGTCATGCCCTTGCCCTTAATAGCAATGGTGGCACCGCTCTGCGTGCCCGACTTAACTTGAAGATCAAGTGGTCCATCGAGCGCATCGACCTTGATAGTTGTGCCAAGAGTTGCGGCAGCAAAAGGAATTGAGACAGCGATATGGAGATTCTCGCCATCGCGCAGCAAGAAATCATGATCCTTTTCGACAATCTCAACGTAGAGATCTCCGGCAGGTCCGCCACCAGCACCGACTTCGCCACGGCCTGACATTTGAATGCGATTTCCGGTCTCAACGCCAGCGGGCACCTTGATGTTTATTGTTTGCTTTGCGCGAACTCGACCATCACCAGCGCACTCGCGACATGGATCTGTAATGACACTTCCGTAACCAGAGCAGCTGCTGCATGGTCGTGATGTCATGACCTGACCTAAGAAAGATTTCTGAACATATTGCATCTCACCGCGACCGCCGCAGACCTTACAAGTCTCAGGGTGTGAATTATTTGCAGTTCCTTGACCCTCACACTTTTGACAGATAACTGCGCTCTCGAGGGTGATGTCACGTTCTGTTCCAAAGCAAGCTTCATGTAAATCAACTTCAATTCGGATCAACGCATCCTGGCCTTGGCGCATACGAGGACGTGGTCCACGATTTCCGCCGCCGCCAAAGAATGCATCCATGATGTCGCTAAATCCACCGCCACCGAATCCACCACCAAAGTTGCTGGCACCGCCACGACCACCCATGTCATATTGCTGACGTTTTTGTGGATCGCTGAGTTGATCGTAGGCAGCTGTTACCTCTTTAAATTTATTTTGAACTTCTGGATCTGGATTAACGTCAGGGTGAAGTTCGCGGGCAATCTTGCGATATGCCTTCTTTATCTCATCTTGTGACGCTCCGCGATCAACGCCGAGAAGCTCGTAATAGTCAGCCATTGTTATTGCGCACTTTCCGTAATGTATCGGCCCACATAACGGGCGACTGCAGATACTGCAGATATAGAGCCAGCGTAATCCATGCGGGTAGGTCCCAGCACACCGAGAGCACCAACTGGATTTGAATCAAAGCCATAGCCAACTGTGACAAGTGAAGTTGATTGCAAGTTTGCATCCTGCTGTTCGCTGCCGATTGTCACCTGCACTGTTGGATGGGCATCATTGAGTAAGCGCAAAAGCACGACTTGTTCTTCGAGCGCCTCTAAGATTTTAGAAAGCGAATTACCGTCGCCAGAGCGAGCTAGATGAGCAGTACCTGAGATGGCCATCTGTTCGCGACCTTCTCCAATAATTGGATACTTCACTACTGCGACCTGCTTTGTAATATCGGCCAGCAGCTTTGCACTTCGCTTAAGCAATTCTTCTAGGTCATTTGATCCATGGAGAAAGGTTTCAATCGCTCGGCGTTCGGCGCCAGATAGCGGCTTTACTTCAGATAATTTATCTACAAAGAGGCGGTATCCGAGATCGGTGGGGATTCGACCAGCACTTGTATGTGGCTGAGTAATCAGCCCCTCTTCTTCAAGCACTGCCATCTCATTGCGAATAGTTGCCGGTGAGATTCCGAGTGAATTCTTCTCAGCAATAACCTTCGAGCCAACCGGCTCTTGGGTTTCGACATATTCGTCGACGATTGCTCGAAGGATCTCGAGTCTGCGATCGCTGGTCATAGTGGTGGAGTTTACCTTTGTAACCTTAGGCGAGCATTTCGTGGGTCAGGCGGTCGGCAATAAGGCGTCCCTTTGGCGTAAGTGCAATCGAATCTTCACGCTCAATTACATGGCCACTCTTGATGTACGCCATGGTCCGCTCGTACTGCGCCACTGTCAGCGCCGCTTTGCGGACTCCTTCTGGCATGCGGATAGCGAGCATGATGTATTCAGATTTTCTCTGCTCATCAGTGAGAACTTCAGAATCTTTGATCGGTGATTCACCGGCAAAGACGCGTTCCTTATAAGCATTGGGGTGCTTAACGTTCCAGAAACGCTTTTGGTCGATATGGGAATGTGCACCAGGACCGAGCCCCCACCAATTACTTGATTTCCAATAAGCCATGTTGTGGCGTGATTGATGTCCTGGCTGTGACCAGTTAGAGAGCTCGTACCACTTCAGACCTTTTTGTAAACATTGTTGATCCACCAGCAAATACATATCTGCCATCAAATCATCATCGGGCATTGTGAGTTCGCCACGTTTAATCTGAGCTGCAAGTTTGGTGCCATCTTCAACAATGAGTGCGTATGCGCTGATGTGATTGATATCGAGCGAAAGCGCTTCTTTTACAGTTGATGCCCAATCGCTTAACGATTCACCTGGCGCGCCGTAGATAAGGTCAACACTAATAGATCCAAAGCCAGCAGCCCGTGCCATATCAACTGCCTTGCGAACATTCTCTGGATTATGTGTGCGATCAAGAACTTTAAGGACGTGCTCTTTATTTGATTGCATTCCGAAAGAGATGCGGTTGAACCCGGCTGCGATATATCCATCGAGCTTCTCTTGTGTCACTGAATCTGGATTAGCCTCTAGCGTGATCTCGCAATCTTCGGCGATTCCGTTGCGATTACGAATTGCCGTAAGGACGCGGCCAAGATCTTTTGCCGGCATAAGCGAAGGCGTTCCGCCACCGAAGAAGATTGTGTGAGCGACATCGGTAGGAGTTGATTCAAGTTCTTTAAGTACTGCATCAATGTAATCAGCCGAGACAATCTCAAGGGTTGCACCATCTTGCAGCTCTGAGGGCGTGTAGGTATTGAAGTCGCAGTATCCGCAACGACGAACGCAATATGGAATATGTACGTAATACGAGAACATTGTCATCTCTAAAAGGCCCTAGCCTTCTAGTTTGCGTGCTGCTTTAATCTTCTCGATATCAGCATCGGTGGCAAGGGCCGCAACGAAGGCTTCCTGTGGAACTTCAACGCGTCCCACCATCTTCATGCGCTTCTTACCTTCTTTTTGCTTCTCGAGAAGTTTGCGCTTACGAGAGATATCTCCACCGTAGCACTTTGCAAGAACGTCCTTGCGAATCGCGCGGATAGATTCGCGAGCAATGATGCGAGATCCGATAGCTGCCTGAATTGGGACTTCAAACTGCTGACGTGGGATGAGTTCGCGCAACTTGCCGGTCATCATCACGCCATATGAGTAAGCCTTATCGCGGTGAACAATTGCGCTAAATGCATCGACCGCTTCACCTTGCAAGAGAATATCTACCTTAACGAGATTTCCTTCTTCATCACCCATCTCTTCATAATCTAAAGATGCATAACCCTTGGTGCGAGATTTCAATTGATCAAAGAAGTCAAAGACGATTTCAGCAAGCGGCAAGGTGTAACGGATTTCAACGCGATCTTCTGAGATGTAATCCATACCGAGCATGACGCCACGGCGCTCTTGGCAGAGCTCCATAATGGTTCCGATGTATTCAGATGGAGCCAAGATAGTTGATTTAACAATCGGCTCTTTTACATTATTAACTTTGCCATCAGGAAATTCTGAAGGGTTGGTAACAACAATCTCTTTGCCGTCTTCCATCGTGACTCGGTAGACCACGTTGGGGGCAGTTGAAATCAAGTTGAGCTTTGCTTCACGTTCGAGTCGCTCGCGCACAATCTCCATATGGAGCAGCCCCAAGAAGCCACAACGGAATCCGAATCCAAGTGCGGCTGAGCTCTCTGGTTCGTAGACGAGCGCTGCGTCATTGAGTTGTAACTTCTCTAGCGCATCGCGCAGCACAGGAAAATCTGCGCCATCAAGTGGAAATAGACCAGAAAAAACCATTGGCTTTGGATCTTTATATCCACCAAGCGCCTCTTTTGTTGGGCGTGCATAATTTGTGATGGTGTCACCAACACGTGATTGGCGAACATCTTTTACGCCAGTGATGAGATAACCCACCTCGCCAACGCCAAGACCCTTTGATGGAAGTGGCTCGGGCGAGATAACGCCGATTTCGAGCGCCTCATGCTTAACACCAGTTGAGAACATCTGAATCTGCTCGCGTGGCTTGAGGTGTCCGTCGACTACTCGAACATATGTAACAACACCACGATAAGCATCGTAGACAGAGTCAAAGATCAGCGCGCGTGCTGGTGCATCTGGATCGCCGACCGGAGCTGGAATCAAATCGATAATCTGATCAAGAAGTTCGGCAACGCCATCGCCGGTCTTACCTGATACACGTAATACATCTTCGACTTTGCATCCAATGAGGCCGGCAAGTTCTGCGGCAAACTTTTCTGGTTGCGCATTAGGAAGATCGATTTTATTAAGTACCGGAATGATGGTGAGGTTGTTCTCCATTGCGAGATAAAGATTTGCAAGTGTCTGCGCTTCGATGCCTTGAGCACAATCAACGAGAAGGACTGCGCCTTCACATGCGGCAAGTGATCGGGAAACTTCGTAGGTAAAGTCAACGTGACCTGGTGTATCGATCATGTTGAGGATGTATTCCTGGCCATCGATTCCAGATTTCCATGGAAGGCGGACGGCTTGAGATTTAATGGTGATTCCGCGTTCGCGTTCGATATCCATGCGATCGAGATATTGCGCGCGCATCAAACGCGCCTCAACGACCTCGGTGATTTGGAGCATGCGATCGGCAAGAGTTGATTTACCGTGATCGATATGGGCGATGATGCAGAAGTTACGAATCTGCGCCGGATTTGTTGAAGCCGGCTGAGGCGCCTTCGCAATGCTAATTGCTGGCACTTTTTAAACCGCCTTGTTTATAGAGTAATGAAGAATTAGGTGGAGGCGTTCGCTAATTAGCGAGCGCCAGCCTTTGCAGCTGCCTTAGCCATTGAAGACTTCTTGTTAGCAGCTGAGTTCTTGTGAATAACACCCTTTGCAACAGCAACATCAAGCGCCTTTGATGCAGCGCGGAGTTCTGTCGTGATTGCAGCAGCGTCACCCTTTGCCTGAGCATCGCGGAACTTGCGAACTGCTGTCTTGAATGCTGATGTAACAGACTTGTTGCGAAGGCGAGCCTTCTCGTTTGTCTTAATACGCTTGATCTGCGACTTGATATTTGCCACGTGTAGAACTCCTGTGCTTTTCGATTAAATATTGTCAATCTTGCCAATCCGGCGGATTGAACAGGGTCGTAGGCTATCAGCGCGAGGCTATGAGCCCAAAATCGAGTATCTCTGCCTGCCTAAAACCGCTGGAATGAAGGAGGAGCTATCGGGCTGCGCGGGCGGCGGCGATAGTTGCCAGCGCCTTCTCGAGGGCAAATATCGGGTCCGAACTCGCCCCTTTCACATCTGCGTCGGCCTTTGCTACCGCCGCTACTGCAGATGCGATTCCTCGAGGTGTCCATCCCGCCAATTGGCGTCGGGCCTTATCGATCTGCCAAGGCGCCATTCCTAACTCTCCTGCGAGTTCAAATGATTTACTGCCGCGATTAGTGCCGCTGACCTTTGCCAGATTACGAAGTGATGAAGCGATTGCAGAGGTGACCATAACGGGATCTGTTCCGGTTTCAAGTGCGCTGCGAAGTGTGACAAGTGCAGTTGATAGATCGCCATCGAGAGTTGCATCGGCTACATCAAAACCGGTTGTCTCAATCCGACCCTGATGGAGGGTATCAATCATCACTTCGTCGATTGCACCAGCTGGAGCATCGAGTGAAATTTGTGAGACCGCTTGTTGTAGCTCGCGCAGATCTCCGCCGAGTGCGCCGACCAGGGCTTTGATTGCACCAGGTGTTGCTTTACGGCCACCATCGAGGAAGAGATCCTTTACGAACTGCTCTTTCTCTGCCTCTTTCTTCAGCGCATCACAAGCAATGATTTCAGGTTTAGCCTTCTTGATGGCATCGAGTAAAGCTTTGCCTTTAACGCCACCTTTATGAATAAAAATCACAGTAGTCGTTGGATCAATATTTGTGAGATACCTAGTGATCTCATCTTTGCAATCATCATCAAGATCTTGTAAATCTTTAATAATCAGGGCGCGACGTTCAGAGAAGAGAGAAGGTGCAAGTGCATCTGCGATATCTCCGACTATAACTTCGCCCGCAAGAAGTGTGGTGACTTCGGCTCGCTCTTGCGCTAATTGCGCATTGATCTTATTCATCGCGCGATCTGCCAGAGCGCCTTCGCTGCCGAGGATGAGGTAGAGAGCGTTCATTTCGCGTACCCCTTCCTTTGCTTAGTAGAAGCTAACCAGCCTCTTTAATCCCAACTTATCCAATGCGGTTTCGCATTTCGACTTTGAAAGCTCACTGCATGGCGGTGAACTTCAACGGCGATGTCGCCATCGAGATCTGTACGTAGAACTTTAGCGTGAACTCGCTCGAGATCTGCGATGGTGCTCGCCGCTGGATGGCCATAGCTATTGCCTTTACCCACGCTGATGAGGGCGAGAGTAGGTGAAATCTCTTTCATCAACGGAAGATCTTGGTAGCGCGAGCCATGGTGGGCAACCTTGTATATATCGACTCTTCCGATCTTGCCTCGTAACTTCTCTTGCACCGGGGGCTCGATATCTCCTGATGCAAAGAGGGTGAGGTCGCGGCTCTTAATGACCGCTGCGATGCTGACGTTATTGGGGTTATCATCAACAGCGCCAACTGTGAGTGGCCAGAGAACGCGAATTGAATATTCTCCAATCGTTGCCACAGTGCCGGCGGCGATATTTCCAAACCATTCGTTCTCGATTACTCGACCTTTCTTTGCGCCGGCTAATCCCCCAATGTGATCTGCATGTGGGTGAGTCAGAATTAATAGAGAAATTGTCGTAATATTTAAATGACGGAGACATTTATCGATTAGCACCGGATCTGGACCTACATCAATGACTATCGCTCTGTGATTGTGGAGGTTAATCACAGTTGCATCTCCTTGGCCCACATCACAGAGATAGATTTGCCAATCACCTATCGGAAAACGACCTAGCCACAGTGCGAGAAATAGTGCGAGCACGATAACGAAGGCACCCTTTTGCCGAAGCACCACCAGCAGAATTACTAGTGCCAGCGTTGCAATAAATCCAATCAGTCCGGTGCGAATCGAGAGGACTTGGAAATGTGCCGCCCATCGCGCAACGGATGTGATTACACATGCACATGGACGAATAAGAATAAGTAGATGTTCTGCGCCCCACGGCGATAGCGGTGAGATAAGAGCTGCAATAAATCCCACCACGGTAATCGGTGCGACAAAGGGAGCCGCAACAAGGTTTGCGATAATTGAAATCGGTGAGATATATCCAGAGAGCGCGACGATAATTGGCAGACAGAGACCCATGGCAGCAATGGGAGGTGCAAGTGCGCTAGCAACTTTGGTAGGCAGCCACTTCGAAAGTCGATCAGTTATCGGCTGGGTAAAGATAAGTAATCCAGCAGTTGCGAGCACAGAGAGCGCAAAACCTGGATCTCGCGACTGCCATGGATCTATTGCGACAACTGCGGCAATTGCAAAGCCGAGCGCTGGGAGTGAGTCACCGCGCTGCCGCGTCGACATTGCGATCAACATTACCGCCGCCATCGCAGCTGCCCGAAGGACTGACGGAGTTGGGCGCACCAATGCGATAAAGGAGGCAAGCGCGATTGAGGTTGCTATCAATCGAGCTGGAATCTTGCGAAAGATGAACTGCATACACCAAAGGACAAATGCCGAAACTATTGCAAAGTTTGCGCCACTGACGGCAACAAGGTGAGTAAGGCCTGCTCGTCGCATATCGCTTTTAAGCTCTGCGCTCTGCTTTGCAGTATCGCCAATCACCATTCCAGGAATTAGCGCACCGGCATCTCCCCCGCCACTTGCCTGACGTAAACCGTTGCGAATATCTGCCAGAGATGTTGCCCATCGTGATGGACTTGCAAAAGTTCTGATTGGAGATGTCGTAATAACTAGAGCTGCAATCCGGCGCTCATCGGTCTTAATAACTCTGCCGGTAAGTGAAATTTTCGTTCCAGGAAGTAAACCATCGGCTGAGCTCTTAGGAGCAATGACTCTAATGGGCCCATAACGAGTTGCCGCCAAGAATGAGAATCTACGATTGGTGAAGTTATGCCCTAAAACCTTTGGCGTTATTGCAACTGGATCACTTCGTACTCTTGCCGCAAAGGAGAAATTCTCGCCGAAGTGCTTGCGGAGTTCACTATTATTGAGCGAATACTGGCGCATCGACATCACAGCTGAGCCAAGAAGTAGCGCTGAAATCAAGACAAGAGCACGCGTACTCTTAAATCGAAGTAGAAATAGCAAGATGAGAGCGCCCAGCAGCAGAAGAGTTCCGGGATATAGAAGACTCTGCCCTAACGCTCCCACCCAAGTGGCACCGCCTAGCGCGAGTGCACGGCTATCTGTTAAACGCGGAGCTTGCTTTTGAATTTCGATAAAGTGACCGCACCAATCCCGGGAACTTTCTGCAGATCATCGATGGAAGTAAATGGCCCATTAGCTTTGCGGTAGGCAACAATTCGCGACGCAAGTACCGGACCGATGCCATCGAGTGCTTCAAACTCTTT
The DNA here is from genome assembly GCA_947454425.1 of Candidatus Nanopelagicaceae bacterium. Classification (GTDB taxonomy): domain Bacteria; phylum Actinomycetota; class Actinomycetes; order Nanopelagicales; family Nanopelagicaceae; genus Planktophila. Next base: position 13,065 of record CANGJV010000015.1, on the reverse strand, counting down.
TGCTGTTGCGCGGTTAACTAGTACAAATGAAGAGCTCTTAGGCTTAACTTTTACCCCTTGCCGCTTTGTTGCAGCGGTAGCGCTTGCTGCGTAAATGTAGATCTGCTCGCCATCTGCAATCAGTCGCGCTTGATTGAGATCGGATGGATCGCCAGCTTTGGTGACTCCACCAGCTGCCTTGATTGCATCAATCACACGAGAACCACTCGTTAACTTATAGACGCCTGGGTGGAGTACAGCACCTTGCACATCGATAGTGATGTCAACGGCTGCCACATCTACCGTCAGAGTCGCAGGTGTGATTGCCTGGCTGGAAGATGGAGTGCGCAGAATAAAGAATGAAGATGTTGCAAGAACTAGTCCGGCAACGATTAATAGAGAACGCTTCTGAAGCGGTGTGTAGTGGAGATCGCTCCACCAATTACGTATATTTTCCATGGCCGAATCATCGTGGCCGCGAACTCATTAATCTCTCTTAAAAACTTTTCCTGTGGATTATTAAAGCGCGACAGACGTATCTTTGAGATATGTAATATCTAGTTGAATATCTTCCAATGGAATTCCTAAATCAAAGTGAATAAGATCTCGCGCCATAATTTCCACTTCAACTTCATCTTTGCCTTGCGAAAACCATCCTTGATGACCAGGAAAAGTGAGGGCCCACCATCCTTCACTTCGTTGTGCTGTAACTTTAAAAACCCGCGTCATAATCTCGCCCATTCCTTCCCAAATTCGCGCTCTAAGTTTCGCATGATGCCTCTGGCGGTATCAATATTGATTTCTGAATGTCTTGGAACACTTACTGAAGTCTTACCTACGGTAATTTTTGAATGGCGCCCGCCTTCACTCTCAGTAATTCTCGCCGTTTCATCGGCAAAGTAAAGATTTATTGTGAGGGCCAAAACAGAAATCAGCCTAAGGCTGTGGATAGAAAAAGAAATCCCTTAGGAGAAGCAACTGGGCTTACAAGTATTACGGTTTGCGATGTGCCGTTTTCGATAGAAATATTGCGAAGACAAGAAGGACGACTATGCCGGCGTTGAGTCCCATTTCATAAATCGCACGATGGAATGCATCATTGGACTTACCGGACTCTAAGGTGAGTGAAGCACCTACGGTCAAGATATGTCGAACTGCTGCAATCACACCGATAATCAAAAACTTATCGAGTTGGTAAACGCCATCGGTAAATCTTGAAATAACAGTGCGGAGAATTTCTAAGATGATGACAATAAATAAGAAGTCATTTACTCCTTGAATCATGCCATTTGGAAAGAATGGGCTTGTATCAAAGAGACGCTTGACGCTATAGAAGAATGCGCCAATAGCGATTCCTAAGAGTGCAAGAGCAAGTGCGGCATGGAAAATATCTTCAACTAAATCCACATATTTAAGTGGAACGATTGAGTGCTCTTTATCTTTTTCAGCGGCCATGGTTAAGGCTACGGGGTGCCAATATCCATTGTCACTAACCTGAGGAAGAAAGTCTTAAAGAACGATATTGACGAGTTTTGGTGCGCGAGCGATGACCTTCTTTGGCGCTGCACCATTCAGCTCTTTCACAATATCTGGGTGAGCCAGGGCAGCTGCTTCAAAATCGGCATCCGAGATTGATGGTGCCACATTGAAGCGACCCTTAATCTTGCCGTTGATTTGAATAACTGCCTCGACCTCATCAGCGACTAGAAGTGCAGGATCTACAACTGGCCAACCGGCTGTTGCGATTGCTGGCTTATGTCCAAGACGTTCCCACATTTCTTCGGCGGTAAATGGCGCAACGAGTGAGAGCATGATTGCAATTGCTTCAACCGCTTCGCGCACCGCCGGATCTGCAGCCCCGCAACCAGAATCAACTGCCTTGCGAGTTGCATTAACAAGTTCCATTACTCGAGCAATAGCGACGTTAAATCTAAATGATTCGACTGCAAATCCTGCATCGTGGAGCGCCTTATGAGTTGCTTTGCGAAGTGAGAGATCGCCAGTTGAGAAATCAACACCTGCTGGAGATGAAACATCTCCTGATAAACGCCAAGCGCGACTTAAGAATTTAACTGAACCAGATGGTGAAACATCAGCCCAATCAACATCATCTTCTGGAGGACCGGCAAATACCAGTGAGAGGCGAATTGCATCAACGCCATGCTTCTCAAGTTCATCAGAGAGTTTGACTAGATTTCCGCGCGACTTTGACATCGCAGAGCCATCCATCAAGACCATTCCTTGATTAAGTAGGCGAGTAAATGGTTCGTTGAAACCAAGCATTCCCATGTCATTAAGAACTTTGGTAAAGAATCGTGAATAGAGCAAGTGCAAGATTGCGTGAGTGACGCCACCAACATATTGATCTACCGGTAACCAAGTATCGATATCTGCACGCGAGAAAGGCTCGGTTGTATTCGTTGAAGATGGATAACGAAGGTAGTACCAAGATGAATCTACGAAGGTATCCATTGTGTCTGAATCACGAAGAGCTGCAGCGCCGCAAGTAGGACAAGTTGTATTGACCCAATCAGTTGCAGCGGCAAGTGGTGACTGACCCTTTGGCTTGAGATCAATATCTTTTGCCGCCGGAAGTGTCAGTGGAAGTTGATCTGCCGGGACTGGAACTTCGCCACACTTTTCACAGTGAACGATAGGAATTGGTGTTCCCCAGAAACGCTGGCGAGAAACTAGCCAATCGCGCAGGCGATAATTGCGGGCAGAATTACCTAACTTCTTAGCCTCAAGCTCTTCTGTAATTTTTGCAATTGCATCAACTTTATTTAAACCATTAAGTGAGCCTGAGTTAATGAGAACACCATCGCCAGTTGTTGCAACGTAAGTCACTGCTGGATCTTCTTCTTCGCTCTGGACGACAACACGAACCGGCAAGCCCATCGCCTTTGCAAAATCTAAGTCGCGCTGATCATGAGCTGGTACCGCCATGATTGCGCCAGTTCCGTAATCCGCTAAAACGTAGTCTGATGCCCAGATAGGTAGCTTCTCACCGTTAACAGGATTGATTGCAAAGCGCTTGAGGTCAACACCAGTCTTAGGGCGATCTGTGGCAAGGCGATCAATATCTGATGCAGCTTTAACTGATTCGAGATAAGCGGTGAACTCGGATTCAACTGGACCGCCAGCTGCGAGTTCGGCGGCTAGCGCTGAATCTGCAGCAACGACCATAAATGTCGCGCCGTATAAAGTATCGGGGCGAGTTGTGTAAATCGTGACAGGTTCGTTGCGACCTTCAATATTAAATTGCACATTGGCGCCCTGTGAGCGACCAATCCAGTTGCGCTGCATCTGCAGCACCTTCTCAGGCCACTTACCTTCAAGTTGTTCCATGTCATCAAGGAGACGATCTGCATAATCGGTAATCTTGAAGTACCACTGGTTTAACTTCTTCTTCGTGACAGCGCTATCGCAACGCTCGCAGAGTCCGCCAACTACCTGCTCGTTTGCAAGAACTGTCTGGCAACCAGGACACCAGTTAACTGCTGAATCTTTTCGGTATGCCAATCCGCGCTTATGAAGTTCGATAAAGAGCCATTGGTTCCACTTGTAGTACTCGGGGTCGCAGGTATTAAATACGCGATCCCAATCGAATGAACATGCATAACGGCGCATGGAAGATTTCTGCACCGCGATGTTCTCGTAGGTCCAGTCACGTGGATCTGCATTGCGCTTGATTGCGGCATTCTCTGCCGGAAGTCCGAAAGCATCCCAACCAATTGGGTGCAAGACGTTAAATCCCTTTTGAATCCAGTAACGAGCGATTACATCGCCAAGTGCGTATGCCTCGGCATGGCCCATATGAAGATCACCGGATGGGTATGGAAACATATCGAGGACGTACTTCTTAGGGCGAGAATCGTCAGGACGGCCAGATTTAAATGGCTCGAGCTTGTCCCAGATTGGAAGCCACTTCTCTTGCACGTAGGCGAAGTCGTATGCCGCGTGCTCTTGAGGTTCGGTGGTCATTAGGCAATCTTAACCGATGATGCCGAAAGTAATTTCTGTGGAGATAAGGGGAATCGAACCCCTAACCTCTTCCATGCCATGGAAGCGCGCTACCAATTGCGCCATATCCCCGCGTACAAAAAGAATATTACCTTATTGAATCAGGAATGACTGCCGCTCCATCTTGGCCGAGCACCGGCTCTGGAATTGAACCTGCATTGTGCTCGGTGAGTAACCATCCTTTTGGTGAGTGCGACAGAACTGACCACGATGCATTCGATAGTCCACCGATCTTCGACCAGTAAGGAATTGGAAGCTCAAGGTATGAGCCGATAATTGCTCGAGCAGTTCCACCATGTGTTGCGACAATTAAAGTCTCTTCATCTTTACCAGCGAGAAAATCCTCAATTGCAGATTTAGCGCGAGCACCTACTTCGCTACGACGATCGCCAGTGCCACCTGCTGGATTATCTCCACCAAGTGACCATTCTTTTAAGTTTTCAAAATCGACGGCGCGAATTTCTTCGCCCGTTAAACCTTCCCACTTGCCACAATTTGTTTCGCGCAACCGTGGATCAATATTGATTTCGAGGCCATTGAGGTCAGCTAACGCTTGTGCCGTCTTCTGCGCACGAAGCAGGTCGCTAGAGAGGATGGAGGTCGGTTTCATATCAACAACAAGGCGGGCGGCATGGGTTGCCTGATATTCACCTACTGCATTGAGCGGAATATCGGTATGACCTTGAAACTTATTTGCGACGTTCCAATCAGTCTGACCATGACGCCAGAGAATGATTGTGTTAGCCATTGACTGCTTCTTCCACATCGCTTGGCTCTTTAATATCAAGTGGAATTGTTGGGCAGTCATTCCAGAGACGATCAAGCATGTAATAACTGCGAAGTGTTTTGCTTTGAATGTGCACAACTAAATCTGAATAATCAAGGAGCGCCCACTCTTCGCTGATTTCACGGCGAAGGGGCTTATCACCTGCAAGGCGAAGCTTCTCTTCTACCCAATCCGAGATTGCAGCGACTTGGCGAACGTTTGCAGCAGTGACAATAAGGAATACCTCTGAGAGAACTGCTTGTTCTGAAAGATCGAGTGCAACCATCTCTGTTCCGAATTTATCGGCAGCAGCTTGTGCGGCAATCTGTGTATGAGCGATTGTGCTTTGGCTAGCTGACATAGAGGTTGTGCTCCTTGATATATGCAGCTACCGATGGGGAGAGCTGATCTGATTGGCTCAATCTTACTTGGGTTGCAGAGAGGTCGATTGCATCAATATTACGGGCGGAATCGGGTGCATATCCTGGTCTTGCGATGACTTCGAGCGTGACCATCTTCAATAACTCATCTACTCGATGCCATTGATCAATTTTTTCATAGGCATCACTGCCGATAATGAGGAGAATTTCATCATCGGGATAGCTTTGAGCAATCGCTTCAACAGTGTCGATGGTGTAGCTCGGACCTGTTCTTAAAATTTCAATCGGGTTGACTTCAACTTTTTTTCTAAACTCTGGCGATAAATCATTGATTGCTAACTGACACATGGTCCGGCGCTGAGCACCTGTTGCAATTGGTGAGTTTTCACGGAGTCTCGGCTCGCCTGCTGGAACAAGTAAAACTCGGTCAACGATTTTGCGTTCAAGTAATTCGGTGATGACATGCGTATGGCCATCATGAATCGGGTCAAATGTCCCGCCATAGAGGCCAATGCGCATAAGTAATTACTTGTCGAAGCGAAGAACGATGTAGAGAAAGAGCGAGAAGATTGAGAATGCAATGATTCCGAATCCGGCTGGAGAGACTGGAAGTTCGCGAGTTGATTCAGCAAGGAAAATAGACATAGCTGAAGGTTACTACTTACCGGCGAGAAGCTCTAAGAAGCGAGCCTCATCAATGATCGTCACGCCTAACTCTTGCGCCTTTGCGAGTTTAGAGCCGGGATCTGTTCCGACCAGAACATAATCAGTCTTCTTTGAAACTGATGATGAAGGCTTTCCGCCATGTGCCGTAATTGCTTCAGCGATGGAATCCCGGGTGAAATTATTGAGACCACCTGTAACAACAAATGTGAGTCCCGCAAGGGTTTGTGGCATCGCCTCACCCAAAATATTTTGCATCGCGACACCAGCATCGGCCCACTTCTTCACGATTGTTTGATGCCAATCAACGCTAAACCATTCAATAATGGACTCGGCAATTACTCCGCCAACGCCATCAATATCGGCGAGGTCTGCAGTCGATGCCTTTGAGATTGCATCCATTGTGCCAAGGCGTGCTGCAAGAGCTTGGGCGGCCGTTGGTCCGACGTGGCGAATTGAAAGGGCGACAATGGTGCGCCAGAGTGGACGTTGCTTTGCCTCTGATAGCGCTGCTAATAGTTTCTCAACATTCTTGCCGGAAGTGCCATCTTTCTTTCTGAAAAATTCTGACTTAATAAGTTGCGCCTCGGTCAGGTTAAAGAGATCGCCTTCATCTTCAATTATCTTGTCAGCCAGCAGTGCTACAGCTGCTTCAAGGCCAAGCACATCAATATCAAGAGCGGCACGTGAACCGATGTAGAAGATTCGCTCACGTAATTGCGCTGGGCAACTGCGCTGGTTGGTGCAGCGAATATCAACGTCGCCTTCACTGATTGCTTTCAGTTCAGATCCGCACTCAGGACAATGCGTTGGCATTACAAATTTCTTCTCTTTACCGGTTCGTTTTTCAATCACCGGTCCAAGCACTTCTGGAATTACATCGCCGGCTTTCCGAATGATTACCGTGTCGCCAATTAAGACACCTTTGCGCTCGATTTCTTCTTGATTGTGCAAGGTCGCATTTGTCACGGTTGAACCTGCAACTTTTACCGGTTCCATAAAGGCAAAAGGAGTTACTCGCCCGGTGCGACCAACACTGACCTTAATATCAAGCAACTTTGTTGTTACTTCCTCAGGTGGATATTTATAAGCGATAGCCCATTTTGGAGCGCGCGATGTAAATCCGAGTTTGCGTTGCTCTGCGATTGAATCAATTTTGATCACAACGCCATCGATTTCATGTTCAACGTCGTGTCGATGTTCGTTGTAATACTCGATGAACTCTTCTACCTCTTTGCGAGTTCCGCAGACTTTAAATCTCGCTGAAGTTGGTAAACCCAATTTTGCAAGTGCTGCATAGGCATCTGATTGATTCCTAAATTCCAGGCCATCGTTTGCACCTACGCCATGAACCACAACGCTGAGCGGGCGGGAGGCAGTCACGCGTGGATCTTTCTGGCGAAGTGATCCAGCGGCGGAGTTTCGTGGGTTTGCAAAAAGAGCTTTGCCTGCTTCTTCTAACTCTTCATTGAGTTGATTAAATGCTGCGACCGGAAAGAAGACTTCACCACGTACTTCGATCTGGGCTGGTACTTTCTTGCCAACAAGTGCATGCGGTAAACCTTTGATTGTCTTTACATTGAGAGTGACATCTTCACCGGTGACACCATTGCCACGAGTAAGTGCACGTACGAGTTGGCCGTTCTCGTAAAGCAGGTTAATTGCAAGGCCATCGACTTTAAGTTCGCAGAGGTATTGCGGCGACGGTGAATCTTTTTCGACCCGATCAAACCAGGCACCGAGCTCATCGCTATCAAAGACGTTATCTAGGCTCATCATCTTCTCGATGTGATCATGTTGTTCAAAAGAAGTTGCAAAGCCGCCACCAACGCCAAGTGAAGGTGAATCAGGTTCAAGGAGCTCTGGGTGTTTTGCTTCAAGTGCCCCAAGTTCTTTCAGGAGTGCATCAAACTTGGCATCTGAAATCGTTGGTGCATCGAGCACGTAATATTTAAATTGATGGTCTCGAATCTCTTGTGTTAATTCGACAATTCGATGTCTGGCTTCGTTGCTCATGCGGTCTCGCAAATCGTTGCAGAGGCCACCACTCGATCGCCCTCGTAAATCACCATTGCTTGTCCGGTTGCAAGTCCCAATAGCGGCTCATCAAGGTGAGCAGTTAAATATCCATTTTCATATGAGTAAGTGGCAGGAAGTGGAGTTCCGTGGGCTCGGACTTGGACAAAACCGCGATGAGTTCCAGGAGTAATTTCTGGTCCGCAGACAATTGTCTTTTCGCCCCTCATAGATGAGATTGCTAATTCCTCGCGTGCGCCAACTACTACTGTGTTGGTGACTGGTTCGATTTTGAGAACAAAACGTGGTGAACCATCTGCTGTTGGAACGGTAAGGCCAAGGCCTTTGCGCTGACCGATTGTGTATGTGTATGCACCTTTATGTGTTCCAAGTTGTTTTCCATCTTGATCAACGATTGGACCATCTTCGCTACCCATGCGATCGCGCAGCCATCCTGCGTTATCGCCAGATGGAACAAAACAGATGTCATGGCTATCTGGCTTCTGAGCAAGCGCAAGGCCTCTTCGCTCGGCCTCAATTCGAATATCAACTTTTTCGGTATCGCCCAATGGAAATATTGCACCACTAATTTGCTCGCGATTGAGAACTGCTAATACGTAAGATTGATCTTTCAATGGGTCAATTGCACGGTGGAGAGTTCTGCCTTCTGGTGAATCAACGGTGCGCGCATAATGACCAGTAATGACGCCATCAAATCCCATCTTCTTTGCACGATCTAGAACTGCTGCAAATTTAATCTTCTCATTACAACGCAGACAAGGATTTGGTGTGCGCCCAGCTTTATATTCCGACATAAAGTTTTCGACCACATTTTCGTGGAACTCTTCCGCCATATCCCAAATGTAGAAAGGGATTCCAATCACATCTGCGGCGCGACGAGCATCATGTGAATCTTCAATGGTGCAACAACCGCGCGCACCACTGCGGTACTTCTGCGGATTAGATGAGAGGGCTAAGTGGACTCCTATTACTTCATGTCCTTCTTCGACCGCGCGTGCAGCAGCAACGGCTGAATCAACGCCGCCTGACATCGCTGCGATGAGCTTCATCGTGCGCTCCTTGCTCGTTCGACCACCTTCGGTAGCGCTTCCATAACTGAATCCACATCTGATTGAGAAGAAGTTGCGCCAAAGGAGAAGCGTAAGGTCGACATCACAGCAATCTCATCAAGACCCATCGCTTCTAAGACGTGGCTCGGGCGGTGCACGCCTGCGGTACAGGCGGCGCCAGTCGAACATGAAATATTTTGGCCATCGAGCAAGAGCAATAATGTTTCGTTTAATGTTCCCGGAAAGGTAACGCTGGTAATCCCAGGAAGTCGATCAGCATCTGTGGCATTGATAATTGCATCAGGAAGTTGAGTTGTCAGTGCGCGCTCGAACGAGTGACGAAGTCCGGCTACTTCATGAGCTGAGTAATTGCTCTTCGTCACCGCTGCGGCAAGAGCGACGATTGATGGCGCATTGACTGTGCCACTTCGAATTTCACGCTCTTGTCCCCCGCCATGAATAAGAGCCGGAATATCGATTCCGCGTTGCAAGATAAGAATGCCGATTCCGATTGGACCGCCAACTTTGTGCCCACTGAGTGATGCCGCGAATAGTCCGAGCTCTTTAAATGAAAATGGCGTCTTACACCATGATTGAATCGCATCAGAGTGCACCGGAATTTCTTGAGCAATCTCAACTACATCTGCAATTGGCTGAATCGCACCAGTCTCGTTATTGCTATGCATCACCGAGATGAGTGCGATTTCATCTGCACGGTCGGCAACAATAAGTCGAAGTGCATCGAGGCTAATCACACCATCTTCGGTAACTGGGATCACGACGAGTTCAGCACCTTCATGATCGACTAGCCATTGCATTGGCTCAAGTACCGCCTGATGTTCAATCGCAGAAGTGACAATTACCGGACGCGATTTATCAGAGTTGCGTTGCCAGTAAATACCTTTGACTGCGATGTTGTTCGCTTCTGTACCCGAACCCGTAAAGATGATTTCACTCGGTGCGCAGCCAATACTTTTAGCAAGCACGTCACGGGCATCTTCGACATATTTGCGCACCGCTCGGCCATCAGTATGGAGCGAAGATGGGTTACCTATGATTGCAAGAGCGCTCGACATAGCCGCAATTGCATCCGGGTTCATCGGCGTAGTTGCCGCATGATCTAGGTAGGTGCTCACAACGAGCATTCTAGTTTGAAGAAGTCGGTTAGGCCTTACGTGCCTTTACGCCCTCGGTAGCGCTTGGAAGCACCGCAAAGAGGTCGCCTACAACGCCGAAATCTGCGATTTCAAAGAGTGGCGCCTCGGGATCCTTATTGATGACAACAATTGTCTTTGAAGTCTGCATTCCAGCGCGGTGCTGAATTGCACCTGAAATTCCACAGGCGACATAGAGCGCAGGGCTAACAGATTTTCCAGTTTGACCGACCTGGTGTGAATGCGGATACCAACCAGCATCGGTTGCAGCGCGTGATGCGCCAACTGCGGCACCAAGTGAATCTGCAAAAGCTTCCACTGCCGCAAAGTTTCCATCTGTGCCACGACCACCAGAGACAACGATGTTTGCCTCAGTTAGCTCTGGACGACCGCCCTTTACTGGTGGCTCAGTTGATGTAATGCAAGATTTCTTTGCAACCTCAGCGATTGTCAGACTTTCATTTGAAATTGCTGGAGTTGATGCGGTGAAATCTGCAGTGACTGAATTTGGTCGAACCGTGATAATTGGTGTTCCATGGCTAACAACTGAATGCACAGTCGTTGATCCACCGAAAACTAATTGAGTTGCAACACAACTTGCATCAACATCTACTGCATCTGTGATGATTCCGGACTCAAGTGCGATTGCAACACGTGCTGCAACTTCCTTACCAAATGCATGTGATGCAACGAGTACCGCTGCGGCAGTGTGTGAACTTGCAAGTTGAGCAAGTGCATCAGCAGCAGCTGGAACTCCGCAGGATGCGAAGTCTGCTGATTCAACAACAATGACTTTGGCAATTGGGCCTTGATTGACAGAGGCGGCAAGAGCAGCGCCGGCGCCAGGAGCTGCTAGAACTACGGCAGTCACTTCACCAATGCGGGCAGCAGCTGTTGCAAGCTCTGCCGTGGTCTTGCTCGCCTTATCGCCAGAAAAATCAGCGAGAATCAATACTGTGCTCATATCAACTTCTTCTCTGCTAGGAAATTAACAAGTGCTTCGGCGCCACTTCCATTGTCATCGGTAACTTTGACTCCGGCAGCACGAGCAGGACGAGGAGTTGCATCCTTAACTTCTGACCAACCACTCTGCGCTGCTACACCAACAGCTGCAAGATCTTTGACTTCGATTGTCTTCTTCTTCGCCGCCATGATGCCTTTGAAAGATGGATAACGAGGTTCGTTGATTTTTTCAACGACGCTAAGAACGGCAGGAAACGATGCAGTGATCTGATCGACGCCGGCTTCTGTTGTTCGAGAAATGGAAACTTTTGAAGCTGCAGGATCAATTGTGACTGCCGATGCAAAAGTTGCTTGTGCCCAACCGAGGCGAGCGCTCAACATCGCCGGCACGACGCTCATGCGAGCATCTGTACTTTCGGTTCCACAAATAACAAGGTCATAACCGCCGGCAGTGATTACTGAAGCCAATACCTTTGATGTCATCAAGGCATCACTTCCTGCCAATGCGGGATCTGTAATAAGAATTGCATCATTGGCACCCATTGAAAGCGCCTTGCGTAGTGCATCAGTTGCGCGCTCAGGTCCCATCGAAATCACTGTGACGGAATGTGCTGCATCGTCACCTTCATTGCCGCCGTGAGCTTCTGCAATTTTGAGTGCCTCTTCAACGGCATACTCATCGAGATCATTGAGTACTGCATCGGCGCTTTCGCGATCGAGGCGACCGTTGACCATCTTCTTCTCGGCCCATGAGTCAGGGACCTGCTTTACACAGACTGCAATCTTCATGGGCGTGATGTTACTGATGGGTAGCATCAATTACAAGGCACACTACCCCTCATGCATCCAGCAGATCCGAGAACCCTTGGTGCCACTCTTACCGAAGGTGGCTGTAACTTCGCTATCTGGACCAATGCTGCCGATGCGGTCGAACTCTGTCTCTTCAATGAAGTCAACGGAAAGCTGATTGAAACCCGCTTTGCACTCTCGCACCGCAATGGACCAATCTGGCATGGATACCTGGCCGGAGTGCGAGCTGGCCAAAGATATGGATACCGGGTTTATGGCCCATGGCAGCCAGAGAATGGCACACGTTTTAATGCCGCTAAGTTATTGATTGATCCTTATACCCATCGCCTCGATGGCCAATTGCAATATGTGCCAGAAATTTATTCGCATATTGCAACTGATGGAATTGGTACTGGTGATTCTGGCTTACGAGATGATCGCGATAGCGCAGGTTTGGTTCCTTACTCGGTTGTGACAGACCATGCAGTTCGCGAGATACACCGCCCACTTAACTCTTGGACACAAACCGTTATTTATGAAGCGCATGTGCAAGGTCTCACTGCAAAGAACGCTCGCATTCCGGAGGCAGAGCGCGGTACTTACAAAGCACTTGGTCATGAAAGCACCATTGCTCATCTGCAGCACCTTGGCATCACCGCACTCGAATTACTTCCCATTCATTCTTACCTTACCGAGCCAACCATTTGGCAACGTGGTCGTAAGAATCACTGGGGCTATAACCCGATCTCATTTTCGGCGCCACATAATGAATACGCTGCAACTGAGGATCCGATCTCGGAGTTACAAGAGTCGGTGGATCGACTACATGAGGCAGGTATCGAGGTGTATCTCGATGTTGTCTACAACCACACTGCAGAGGGCGGCGTAGGTGGTCCGACACTTTCATTTAAGGGAATTGATAATAAAGCGTGGTATCGCCATGATGAGAATGGAAATTATCACGATGTAACAGGGTGCGGAAACACATTTGCCGCAAGTACTCCTCATGCAGTGCGACTCATTGTTGATTCACTTCGCTGGTGGGCCGATGTAATTGGCGTTGACGGATTTAGATTTGATTTAGCAACTGCGCTCTACACGAGTAATTCAGCATCTAACTCTTCATTGATGTCTGCAATTGAGGCAGATTCGGTGCTTCGTAATTTAAAGATGATTGCTGAGCCATGGGATGTTTCTCGTTATGGACTTGGAGAATTTCCTCATCCGTTTAGAGAATGGAACGATCGATATCGCGACTCAGT
>CANGJV010000014.1 GCA_947454425.1 Candidatus Nanopelagicaceae bacterium | reverse complement strand
CTGAAGTGCCTTAGCTGTGTTTGCAAAGTCACCGATGAATTCACCAGTCTGCTTTACAGGATCCCAGCCAAGTGTCTGAACCTTTGTGCCCTTGATCTTGTTGTAGTAGAGAACACCCTTTGCGAAACCATCCATGAAGATAGTAACTGTTGGGTATGGAGCTCCACCGTATGTTGCAACTTTGCCTGTCTTTGTGACGCCAGCAGCAAGGTAACCCGCCATAAATGCAGATTCGTTTGTTGCGTATGTAAGACCCTTAACGTTTGCAACTGGGTCGCCTGGCCAAACTGAACCATCTGCACCGTGATCGAGAGCTGCGTCATCGACTACTGCGTACTTGATAGTTGGGTTTGCCTTAGCTGATTCAACGATTGCACCGCTGATTGCGAAGCCGACGCCAACGATGACGTTGCACTTGTTGTCAACGAACTTCTTGATGTTGACTTTGTAATCTGCTGATGAAGCAGCTGGCAAGTACTCAACTGTGATTGACTTATTTGCCTTCGCAGCACTCTGAGCACCGGCCCAAGATGAAGCGTTAAATGACTTGTCATCTACTCCGCCAGTATCAAGTGCGATACATGCCTTTGTAGTTCCGGCTGCTGAAGCAACTGGTGCAATACCAAATGCAAGCGCTGCAGCTGCGAAAGCTGCAACAATCTTTGTTGTCTTCTTCAAGGTTTCCTCCAAGGAAAAATATGAACGGTTGATCCTTCTTACACTCTTGAGGGGTATTCGAAGGGCTTTGTGGGTGTGAGCCTACCTAGACCCGCTGAAAAATCATAAAGATAATGGTTGATTTGAGTGCGTGGTGTGTAACGAATAGGAAAACTCTCAACCTCTACTTTAATAAAAAGGGGTTAATTGGCGATTTTTGCTGCTTGGAGTGCAGCTTTATTGATCTCCAGTGAGGCCGCAGTAAGTGATGGCAGATAGGTCGTAAAGGTAATGCCGCCGCTGAGGACTGTGTATCTGTGACCGTAAATTCCGGCCTCTGCATCGAGAACGTCGAGATATAACTTTCCTGAAACTGCTCTGCTAATCACGTCATACATTGCCTTATCAACATGCTTCACAACAGTTGCATAGAGAAATCTTTTCGTCGCGCTAGTCACGCTTACATATTGGTCAGGTTCGATTGCAATCATTCCAACTGGTTTATAGCCCTTAACTTTTGCCTTCGCTTTATTGCGGGCAACGATTGAGGCAAATATTTCAGAGTTAGAACCAGCGCGAGCAACAAAAATTACATCTGCTCCAGCATCCATCGCTTGCTTTGTAGCAGTAACGGAAGATCCATTTGTATAACGAACCATCGATGTGACGGTTTTCTTGGAAGAAAGGACGCCTGCCAAGAATCCATTTTGGTAGAGGTCTGCCTGGTCGTTGGTTGCAATCATTGCAACTTTAAGAGTTTTGCTCGTTATTGCAGCGCTATAACCTGCAAGGTAGGCACCTTGAGTATCGGCAAATATCAGCGAAGTGACATTAAGGGCATCGATTGAGGCATCATTTAAAATCGCAAATTGAGTGTTTGGGAATTCAATCGCAAGGGCTTGAATAGTTGGTGCGTAGCCGGCGCCAACAACAATGATTGGGTTGCAATTCTTTGCGATGAGCGCGCGAACGCGACGATCTCGGTCAGAACTTGTGCCATCTGTGACTATTGGTTCGACGGTAAAACCAAATTGGTTTTGTGCTTTTTCTAGCCCCGCCGCTGCTGCATCATTAAAAGATCGGTCTCCGCGGCCGCCAATGTCGTAGGCGATTCCGATAGTCAAAGTTGAAGCATGGGCTGGCATCACAAGCGTTGCTGCGGAAATTGCGATAGTTGCAATAAGTGCGCGGAGTTTCATTAAAGAACAACCCCCAAATTCTTGTAAGTGGATTCGAGAGTTGCTTGAGCAACGCTTCGAGCCTTCTCAGATCCTTGATGAAGAATCGCTAATAGGTGTGCTTCATCTTCTAGAAGTTCAAGTGCATGTGCGCGGATTGGGCGGAAGTACTCGACCACTACCTCAGCAACTGATGCTTTGAAATCGCCATAGCCCTTGCCATCGAATTCATATTCAAGATCTGAAATAGATTTACCTGAGAGGGCAGAGTGAATTGTTAGCAGGTTGCTGATGCCTGGTTTTTCAATGGTATCGAATTTAACTTCCCGGCCTGCGTCGGTTACTGCGCTCTTAAACTTCTTGAGATTAACTTCAGGTGCATCCAAAATATCAATCAGCCCTGAACCTGACCCAGATGACTTACTCATCTTTGAAGTTGGGTCTTGAATATCGTAAATCTTTGCACCTTGCTTAAGGATAAATCCCTCTGGAATTTGAAATGTCTGGCCATACCGAGTGTTGAAGCGCCCTGCAATATCGCGCGTAAGTTCAATGTGCTGACGTTGATCTTCACCTACCGGAACAAGATGAGATTGATAGAGCAAAATATCGGCAGCCATCAACATGGGATATGTGAAAAGTCCTACTCGCGCAGCATCTGCACCTGACTTTGAAGATTTATCTTTGAACTGCGTCATGCGACTTGCTTCGCCAAAGCCAGTCATGCACTCCATAATCCAACCGAGTTGGTTGTGTTGTGGAACTTGCGACTGCACAAAGAGCGTTGATTTTTCAGGAGAGATTCCAAGTGCGAGCAGTTGAGCCGCTGACATCAATGTTCGCTTGCGCAGTAACGCTGGATCTGTCTCGACCGTAAGAGCATGTAGATCGACAATGCAGTAAAAAGCATCATGACCTTCTTGAAGCTCAACCCACTGCTTTACCGCACCAAGGTAATTACCGAGGTGGAAGGAATCGCTTGTCGGCTGGATTCCCGAGAGGACGCGCTTCTTGCTCATGGCTGCATTCTCGCACGCGCCATCCCCAGAAGCCCACATGGATTAAACCATTAGGCTAATTTATCGAGAGATTAATAAACGTCCTACGCGCTTTCCTTCCATAGAAAGCACTGTTATTCGGATTCCATTGACGTTGAGCAAATCACCCGCCACCGGAATTCGACCGAGGAAATGCATCACATAGCCACTTATGGTTTCGTACGGACCTTCTGGAATATCAATACCTGCTTGGCCGGATAGATCTTCTAGCGACATCAAGCCATCGACTTCGAAATCGCCGGTCAAAGATGAAGCGGCAAGATCTTGCTCATCACCGTCGTACTCATCACGAATATCGCCAATGAGAGTCTCTACCAAATCCTCCATTGTGACGATGCCATCAGTTCCCCCGTACTCGTCAAGGACAATCGCTAGGTGCTGGCGCTGAGAACGCATCTCCGTTAAGGCGGGCAAGATCCCTTTGGTCCCCGGCAGGAACATAATGTTTCGGCTCAATTCCTGAATTTTGGCTTGTGAGTTCACAAGTGATGGATCAATCAGGTCGCGCACGTGAATGAAGCCAATTACTTCATCAGATGAACCGCGCACTACTGGATAGCGAGAATGGGACTTCTCGGCAGCGAGCGCGATTGCCTTCGCAATAGTCAAGGAGCCGTCGATGAAATCAACCTCGGTGCGAGGAACCATTACTTCATGCACCTGACGTTCTGATGCGTTAAAGACTTCTTCCACAATATCGCGCTCTTCATCAGTTAAAGCGGCGTGGCCCGCAACGAGGTCGAGCAACTCTTCTTCTGACATCTGCTCGCGTTGTTCCTTTGGATCAATGCCAAAGATACGAACTACTAGGTCAGTCGATTTAGAGAGCAACCAAATAATGGGGCGGAAAATATTGGCGATTACATCAACTGTCGCAGCTGACCAGAGCGCAATTGGCTCGGTGCGAAAGAGCGCTAAACGCTTTGGTACTAATTCGCCTAGCACAAGCGAGATGTATGCAATCACCAGTGTTACAACGATGAGCGAAGTCGTAGTGGCTGTTTTCTCTGAGAGCCCACGATCTACAAGCCATGGAATGAAGTGCACGCCAAGTTTCTCGGCACCGAGGGCGGCAGAGAGGAATCCGCAGAAGGTCACACCAACTTGGGCTGCTGCCAATAAGCGATTGGGGTTGGATGCAAGTTTTGCGACTCGGACGCCGCGTTTGCCACGAAGGGCCATCTGCTTTACCTGGCTCTCCCGTAGGGAGATCTGGGCGATCTCGGCAGCTACAAAGATGCCTGCTACGAGAATCAGGGCTAAAACAATGGCGATGGCCGACAGGAGCGAGCCACTCGGTTCAGGTTCCATAGTGAGAGAAGTGTAGCGAGCCTCTTCCCTCAAGGGCTACGTGGAGATAGCCTTTGGCTGCTAACCAACCGGCTAGCGCCTTACCCTCGGACCGTCGGGCACGTACCTGCCCGGATAAGGAAGAAAATAAAATGGCATCAGTTGTATTTGAAAATGCTTCACGTATCTACCCGGGCACTACAGCTCCGGCGGTAGATAAGCTCAACCTCACCGTCGCAGATGGCGAGTTCCTCGTTCTAGTCGGCCCTTCAGGTTGCGGTAAATCAACATCACTTCGTATGTTGGCCGGCCTCGAAGAGATCGATGGCGGTCGCATTCTTATCGGCGATCGCGATGTAACAAATGTCGCTCCAAAGGATCGCGATATCGCAATGGTCTTTCAGTCATACGCCCTCTATCCACATATGACCGTTGCAGAGAATATGGGCTTCGCACTCAAGATTGCTGGCATCGATAAGGCAGAGCGCGATAAGCGTGTGCTCGAAGCAGCAAAGTTGCTTGATCTTGAGCCATATCTAGAGCGTAAGCCAAAGGCACTTTCTGGCGGACAACGTCAGCGTGTAGCGATGGGTCGCGCAATTGTTCGTGAGCCACAGGTCTTCTTGATGGATGAACCACTCTCAAACCTTGATGCAAAGCTTCGTGTTGCAACACGTACACAGATTGCAGCGCTTCAGCGTCGTCTCGGAATCACAACAGTTTATGTAACTCACGACCAGGTTGAAGCTATGACTATGGGCGATCGCGTTGCAGTTCTTAAGGATGGTCTCCTCCAGCAGGTTGACACTCCACGTAATCTTTACGACAACCCAGCAAATGCATTTGTAGCTGGATTTATTGGTTCACCAGCGATGAATCTCCTTACCGCTCCTGTCTCAGGCGGAAAGGCGCATCTTGGAGATCTCGATATCGATGTTCCAGCATCTGCGGGCTCATCAGTCATCGTTGGAATTCGCCCAGAGGGATGGGCGCCTTCAGATAAGGGCTTCCATGTTCTCGTAGAAGTTGTTGAAGAGCTCGGCTCTGATGCATTTGTTTACGGAAAGCCAGCTGATAACAACGTTCACTTTGCAAATTCATCTGATGAAGGCGCACAGGTCATTGTTCGTTGGGATCCAAAGAACCCACCAAAGCCAGGCCAGACTGTTACTGTCACAAACGTGGCTAATGCAGTTCATCTCTTTGATACAACAACAGGTGCACGTATTAACTAATTACTTCAATAAGAAAAGCCCCGTCGATTATTCGGCGGGGCTTTTCTTATTCTCCGATTGTGTCGGCGTAATTCCAGAGATCGTAATCATCGAGATTGATGCTGGTGAATCCACGAACTTCTAGAGCTGCTACCAATTGGGCGCGGTGCTCAGTGGCATGGTGGATTGCCTGAGCAATAATCGTTGATCGCTTTCGGATAATAGTTTTGCCCTTCCAATCGCGGACAACGTCCCCTTCCGGCAACTTTGAGGCAGCCAAGAGTTCTGCATCCGCCTCTTTGAGATAAGAAATTGATACCAGCACATCCTTGGAGGTAAGCGGTTGAATCTCAGTCAACTCCAACTTCTTCTGCCACTCACTATTTTGAGTCTCGGTAAAGTTTGATTTATCCAGCAACCGCCAGCTGTACCACGTGGCAGAACTGGCAATATGTCGGACTATTTCGCGGGCAGTCCATTCAGGATTAACTGCATAAGCATCGAGTGCTTCATCAGGGAGTTCAGAGACCTTGGTCAAGATGGCTTGATTGGCCCAGGCCATATGTTTGAGTAACTTTGTCGAATCCATATGGATATCGTAGATGGTTACTTGGTATGAATAATGAAGTCGCGCTTATCGTCAGACATGATTGGGTCTGTAAAGACGCTGGCAAATAAGACAACCACAGCAAGTGCCACTAAAGTCACGATTGATCGAGCTTTGGATATTCGCTTAGCCTTGACCATAGATTTAAAACTATCAAGATTCATCAATCACCATATTCCCACGAAGAACGTGAACTTTTCCAGCTCCGGATACTTTCCAGCCACCATCCATCACAAGCGCCGTATTCTCATCAATCCCAACCAAGGTTGTATCAGCGCCAATTCGCGCAACAAATGTGGCAACGCGATCTGGCAACCATCCGAGCATCTTGTCGTAATGTGGAATTACTTCAATATCGGGTAACAGGTTTAAGCCTTCACTATAGCTAGATTTTCTAATCCCCATAATTGTGCCACCAAAAGCCATTGCACCTGCCGAACAGCCAGCGAGAGAAGAACCGCTCTTCCACTCCTGAATAATTGCATCCCATAATGGCGAACCTTTAAATACATCAGCGATGCGATGGGGATCTCCACCCGAAAAATAAATTAAGCCAGCACCTTTCACCGCATCAACAAAATCTGGGTTAAAGGCATCTTCGCGTTCATGGATGGGAAGGTAGATGCCCCCACATTTGATTCGATCTATCTGCTCTTGACCGCGATTGCGCCAGTACTCTCGCTTATCTTCTCCCTCATGAGAAGAAGCGGTTGGGATTTGAAGAAAAAGATTTTTCTTACCTCGCGTAGATGCAGAATGCAGGAGTCCGGTTTCGAAATCCTGCATCTGTGGTGAATACTCTCCAGAACCTACGAGCGCCAACAATCCCGGATTCTGGCTCATTGAAATTAAGCCTAGGTAACGACTTAGAAGCGCGGGGCGCTTTAAGCCATCGCCTTCTTGAGGTTCTCATCAATCGAGGCAAGGAACTCTTGCGTTGTTTGATAAGGAGCATCAGGTGCGATAAGTAGTGAGAGATCCTTTGTCATCTTTCCTTGTTCTACCGTCTGAATACAGACTTGCTCTAACGTCTTTGTAAACTTTGCAAGCTCTGCATTGTTATCAAGCTTTGCGCGGTGAGCAAGACCTTGAGTCCAAGCAAAGATAGATGCAATTGGATTCGTTGAAGTTTCTTTACCGGCCTGGTGATCGCGATAGTGGCGAGTCACGGTTCCGTGAGCTGCCTCTGATTCGCAGACCTTTCCATCTGGTGTCATCAATACTGATGTCATCAAACCGAGTGATCCATAACCTTGAGCCACGGTGTCAGATTGGACATCGCCGTCGTAGTTCTTACATGCCCAGACATATCCACCCTCCATGCGAAGTGACATAGCAACCATGTCATCGATGAGGCGGTGCTCGTACCAAATACCTGCAGCTTCAAATTGAGTTTTGAATTCAGCTTGGTAAATCTCTTCGAAGATATCTTTAAAGCGACCGTCATATGCCTTAAGAATTGTGTTCTTTGTCGATAGATAAACCGGGAACTTACGAAGCAGTCCGTAGTTCAAAGATGCGCGTGCGAAGTCGATGATTGACTTATCTACGTTGTACATCGCAAGAGCGACACCTGATGACTCGAACTCATAAACCTCGTGCTGAATTGGCGCAGATCCATCTTCTGGAACAAATGAGAGTGTGAGCTTGCCAGGGCCTGGGACCTTAAAATCTGTCGCTTTGTACTGATCGCCAAAGGCATGGCGGCCAATAACAATTGGCTTAGTCCAGTGGGGCACCAAACGCGGAACGTTTGAAATGATAATTGGCTCGCGGAAGATAACTCCACCAAGGATGTTGCGGATAGTTCCGTTAGGAGACTTCCACATCTTCTTAAGACCAAACTCAGCTACGCGCGCCTCATCAGGAGTAATAGTTGCGCACTTGATACCTACGCCGTGCTTTTGAATCGCCTTTGCAGAATCAATTGTTACCTGATCATCAGTTGCATCACGGTGTTCCATACCGAGGTCGTAGTACTCAAGATTGACATCGAGGTAAGGCAAGATCAACTTATCTTTGATGAACTGCCACATGATGCGAGTCATCTCATCGCCATCGAGCTCTACTACGGTTCCTGTAACTTTGATCTTTGACATTATTTTCTCCCGATTAGTCTTTTATTAAAGATGTTTTCAGAGTGTTTGCACATCTGCTTGCTTTGCGCGGACTGCTTCAGCGGCTTCCTTAAGTGAGGCAACTTCAGAATCAGTGAGCTTGCTTTCGACAACCTTACGGATTCCGGTCTTACCAATTTCAGCTTCAACACCAAGGTAGACGCCAGAGATGCCGTACTCGCCATCAACCCATGCACAGACAGGCATGACTGCACCTGAATCTTCAATGACAGCCTTCGCCATGCGAGCTGCTGCTGCAGATGGTGCGTAGTAGGCAGAGCCTGTCTTAAGAAGTGCTACGACCTCTGCGCCTCCATTACGAGTGCGATCTACTAGCTCGTCGATTTCACCTTGAGAAAGCTTCTCTGAAAGTGGCGCACCATTTACTGTGCAACGACTTGGAACTGGAACCATCGTGTCGCCATGCGAACCAAGGGTCAGCGTCTTCACTGATGCAACTGGGACTCCAAGTTTTTCAGCAACAAAGTTGGTAAAGCGCGCTGTATCGAGCATTCCTGCTTGACCCATCACGCGGTGCTTTGGAAAGTTAGTTGCAATCTGCGCAAGTGCTGTCATCTCATCAAGTGGGTTTGAGACCACGATGATGACTGCATTAGGTGAATGCTTTGCAATATTTTCGGCAACTCCACGAACAATGCCAGCGTTAACGCCGATGAGATCCATGCGACTCATGCCCGGCTTGCGTGGAAGGCCTGCGGTAATAACAACTACATCAGAGTTGGCGGTCTTCTCGTACCCTGCGCCCTCTGCTGTTGTTGTTGCGCCAATTATCTTTGTCTCAAAGCCTTCAATTGAACGAGACTGGTTCATATCGAGTGCGAGACCCTCTGGCTTGCCTTCAACGATATCGGTGAGGACAACTTCATCGAAGATGTCGTACTCCGCTAAACGAAGAGCGGTAGTTGAACCGTAGAAACCAGCACCGACAACAGTGACTTTCTTTGACATTACGCGTCCTATCTATTTCTGTAGGAATTCTTCATTTACTAGTTATATCTTGATGTCGAGGCAACTCTACAACCCTTTAGGTAGCGCTAAAGCCAAGGCAAATAGGACGCAAGCGATAGCGAGCGGGAAATAGCACTCAATTATGCGCCGGCGCCCAGAAACCTTGCTCAATTGAGCCAGCGCGAGAATCGCTGTTCCTATTGCCACCAAAATTGAACCCGAGCGGACTGCACCAAATGCTCCAACTACTACCCCAATAATGATGACGAAACCTGCAGCGCGAATTTGCAGGTTTGTTAACGCTCGCATGCATCCGCCACATTGGTAAGGAGCATGGCTCGAGTCATTGGACCGACTCCCCCAGGCATAGGTGCAATCCACGCAGCAACGTCGCGAACACCAGGATCTACATCACCGAGCAAGCCGGCATCGGTGCGTGAAATTCCAACATCGAGAACTGCTGCACCAGGTTTGATCATCTCTGCTTTGAGAAAATGTGCTTGACCGATAGCTGCAACAACAATGTCAGCTCTTCTTGTATGCGCTGCTAAATCTTTTGTACCGGTATGGGTTAACGTCACAGTTGCATTCTCTTGTTTGCGTGTCAACAGCAAGCCAAGTGGTCGACCAACTGTCAGACCGCGACCGATGACGACAACTTCTGCGCCATTGAGTGGAACTTTGTAATGGTTAAGCAGTTCGACGATGCCACGCGGTGTACAAGGAAGTGGGGCTTCATATCCTGCAACTAATCGACCTAAATTCATTGGATGCAATCCATCGGCATCTTTTGCGGGATCAATTGCTTCAAGAATGACTTGAGTATCAATTCCCCGCGGAAGTGGAAGTTGCACGATGTAACCGGTGCACTCTGGCGCGCTATTGAGATCTCGGATGGCAGCTAAAACATCTGCCTGAGTTGCATCAGCCGGAAGATCTACTCGAATTGAATTTATCCCTACCTCTTGGCAATCACGATGCTTGCCTGCAACATATGAATGAGAACCAGGGTCATCGCCAACGAGAACAGTGCCGAGCCCAGGTGTGATGCCCTTAGCTTTGAGCGCGAGAGTACGTGCAGCCAGGTCGCTCTTCACAAGGGCGGCAAGTGCCTTGCCATCGAGAATCTCTGCGCTCATAGTTAAACCCTATCTTCCTCGACTGAGTTAAGCGTGTGAAAAATGGCGAGTTCCAGTAAAGAACATTGCAATTCCTGCTTTTTCTGCCGCTGCAATTACCTCTTCATCTCGCACTGATCCACCTGGCTGAACAATTGCAATTACTCCGGCATTGGTCAGAATCTCTAGACCATCGGCAAATGGGAAGAAGGCATCCGATGCTGCAACGCTTCCGCGCACTCGATCTCCGGCACGATCTACCGCGAGTTTTGCAGAGTCCACCCGATTGACTTGTCCCATTCCAATTCCTACTGCAGCGCCATCGTGAGCTAAGAGAATCGCATTGCTCTTAACCGCGCGAACTGCGCGCCATGCAAATTGCAGATCTGCAAGTATTGTGGCAGCTACTGGTGAGCCAGTCACCTGCTTCCAATTCTTGGAATCATCACCTTCGGCGTTAATCAAATCAGTCTGTTGAACCAGCACGCCACCAGAGACGGGGCGAAGTTCTAGTGGAGAGATTCGCGTAATTGAATTAGTGAGAATTCGAATCGATGGCTTCTTCATCAGAATATCCAGTGCAGCCTTCTCGTATTCGGGAGCAACTATCACTTCGGTAAAAATCTGTGAAAGTTGTTCTGCCATTTCTGCCGTCACTTTTCGATTAGCAGCAACAACTCCGCCGAAAGCAGATACTGGATCGCAGAGATGGGCTTTGGCGTAGGCATCTGCAATATCTTTGCCGGTTGCGATGCCACATGGATTAGCGTGCTTGATGATGGCAACACATGGCTCGGAGTGATCGAGCGCAGCGCGCCAGGCAGCATCGGCATCGGTGTAATTATTGAAAGACATTTCTTTGCCATGTGATTGCACCGCACTTACGATTCCTGGCGGACCGCCGGCGAATATTGCAGCCTGCTGATGTGGATTCTCACCATAGCGAAGGGTGTTCTCTCGCTTCCAAATAAGTCCTAACCAATCAGGCAGCTCGGTTGAAATTGTGGTCCCAAGCCAACTTGCAATCGTAAGGTCGTACTCAGCGGTGGTGCGAAATACTTCTAACGCCAACACTTTCCGTTCTTGTGCGGTAAATCCACCTGCTTTGATTGCAGCAATTGCTGCATCGTATTGGTGCTCATGCGAGAGGACTGCGACTGAACCATGATTTTTTGCAGCTCCACGCAACATTGATGGACCGCCGATATCAATCTGCTCGATGCAATCTTCGAAGCTAGCACCCGACATAAGTGTTTTGAGGAATGGATAGAGGTTGATTACTACTAGATCAAATGGTTCGATATCCAAATCTTTAATAGCAGCCAAGTGCTCTGGATTATTCTGGTCCGCCAGGATTCCTGAATGAACGCGCGGGTGGAGCGTCTTCACTCGTCCGCCCATAATTTCTGGAAAACCGGTGTAACTACTTACCTCGGTTACTGAAATTCCCGCATCTTTGAGCGCCTGTGCAGTTGAACCGGTTGAGAGAATCTCAACTCCGGCTTCGGCTAAAACTTTACCGAGTTCTAGTAGGCGTTCTTTATCGTAGACGCTTACAAGTGCACGACGTATGGGTTTGCGCTCAGTCATTATTTAAGACTCCAAGGTGGGTAGTAAACGACGAATGGTCGCCACAATGAGACCGCGTTCGACAATCTTAATGCGCTCATGCAACGACTCTTCGCTTTCATCGCTATTTATCGCTAATTTCTCCTGCACGATTATCTGACCAGTATCGATTCCGGCATCAACCCAATGGATAGTTGTTCCGGTCTCATGCGAGCCCGCAGCCAACGCATCACGAACCGCATGAGCGCCTGGAAAGAGCGGCAGAAGTGATGGATGGCTATTGATGATCTTGAAGCGAGATGTAATTTCCTTCGGCAGAATTCTCATAAAACCCGCGCTCACAACCAGCGTTGGGCGTAGCGCTGCAATCAAAGTTTCGAGTTCTTTGTTCCACTGCTCTCGATCAGGCAACATGGGAATTGTGTAGCTCTCGACATGGCGCTGCTCGGCCCTTTTTAATACTTGCGCATCCGGCTGATCGCAGATGAGCGCTACGACCTCACCGCCTTGCTCAGAGAAATCAGCGTTAAAAATCGCCTCTGCTAGTGATCCCGTGCCAGATGCGAGAATCACTATTCTTTTCATTACTTAACCCGAGCTGAAATTAAAGTAGCCATTGCTGCGCCAACCGACATTTCAAGAACTGCAGAAAGTCCAAACTTCCAGATTGAAAGTCCAAAGGCTCCCATCTCATCTGTAATCAGCGAGCCACTTGATAGGTATGCAAGCAAGAGTAGAAGCACCACCACATAAAGGGCGCACTGTAAGAGAAAAGTAATTCCAGAAGGAATAGTCCAGTAAACCAAGAGCGCACCCATTGCGACAAAGAAGAGCGCCGAGAGAATAAAGAGCGGATGTCTCTGTGTTGGCATGATTCCCAGAAGTGGAAGCACTGGGATTTTGTCACTGTGATACCACCATGGAGAAATCAAAGTCCCGGCACCAACTGCGAAGCCAGATCCTGCTACATATGATGCGAAGGCCATTGCGGCATTTGGAAGATAAAGTATGTTGAGTAAGAGGAGAAGGAATCCGCCAAATATTCCTGGTTGCAAGACAACCGAGAGCTTCTTTACTTCATCGAAGTGTGTGAATATCAATATTCCGACGGCAACCATAAAGGTGCCGACAATAATTGCCAGAATTCGAGATGCCATCACTACTGGAGCTGAGATATTTACTCGCTGTCCGCAGGTAAGGGTTGCAGTAATTGAGATAAAGAATCCGAAGATTGGAGCTAAGTACCACTTTGGAGTCACCGTTGGGGATGCGGCAAGAAATGCAATTGCAGTAAGGATTAATGTGTAAAAAATTGTATAGGTGCTTCGCACGCCATTGATATCGTGAAAGTCCCCCTGTAACCGATCAAGTGCACGGTTAAATGTTGAACGAATTGCAATAAATGGAAATGCGATGGCACCCCACGGTAGATATGAGAAAAATCCTGCGGTTCCAGTCGGAGGTAATGAAAGTGAAAAGGGAATGTGATGCGCTCCAAGCCAAATCCAGGCAGCTCCTCGAATCGGATCGGTGGTAGATCCGGTCGCGCTTCCTGCTGTCGCCCATGCGACCAGTGCGATAAATGCAAATGGGAGCAGCACTAGCGCTGCTCCACGAATTGCGTGAGACAACGAGACCGAGAGGACGCGTTGCATTTTTAAATTAACGGCCGAGAATCGCGCGCATGAGGCGCGCAGTCTCGCTAGGAGTTTTTCCAACCTTTACGCCAGCTGCTTCCAGCGCATCTTGCTTAGCTTGCGCTGTTCCAGAAGATCCAGAAACGATTGCACCTGCATGGCCCATCGTCTTTCCTTCTGGTGCAGTAAAGCCAGCAACATAACCAACAACTGGCTTCGTCACATACTCTGCGATAAATGCAGCTGCACGTTCTTCTGCATCGCCTCCGATTTCACCAATCATGACGATTGCTTCAGTCTCTGGATCGTCTTGGAATGCGCGCAAGCAATCAATATGTGTTGTTCCGATTACCGGATCTCCACCAATACCGACTGCTGTTGAGAATCCGATATCACGGAGCTCGTACATCATTTGGTAAGTAAGGGTTCCTGACTTAGAAACAAGTCCAATCGGTCCCTTCTTCGTGATGTCGGCCGGGATGATTCCTACATTTGAACTCTCGGGGCTGATAAGTCCCGGACAGTTTGGTCCGATTAATTGAGTCTTACCGCTCTTCAATGAATATGCATAGAAATATGCAGAATCATGAACTGGAATTCCTTCGGTGATAACAACTACAAGTGGCATTGCAGCATCAATTGCATCAATCACTGCAGCCTTTGCAAACTTAGGTGGAACAAATACAACTGAGACATTTGCACCGGTAGCTGCAATTGCTTCTGCCACGGTGTTAAAAACTGGAAGTGAGGTGCCATCTATATCTACGACCTGCCCACCTTTGCCCGGTGTAACGCCTCCGACAACTTTGGTACCAGATGCCAACATGCGGCGGGTGTGCTTAGTTCCTTCAGAGCCAGTCATGCCCTGAACGATTACCTTGCTGGATGTATTAATAAAGATAGACATTACATCGCCGCCAATTCTGCAGCGCGTGATGCTGCTCCATCCATAGTCTCTGCCTGCTCAATTAATTTATGACCAGCAGCGCTCAAGATTGCTCGACCTTCAAGGACATTGTTGCCATCGAGACGTACAACAATTGGCTTGGTCGCCTTATCTCCAAGGAGTTCAAGGGCTTGCACAATTCCGTTAGCAACGGCATCGCATGCGGTGATACCACCGAAAACATTAACAAATACGCTCTTCACATCTGGATCGCCGAGAATGATAGATAGCCCATCTGCCATCACCTGAGCAGATGCACCGCCTCCAATATCAAGGAAGTTCGCAGGGCGCATTCCACCAAATTTTTCTCCCGCATATGCGACCACATCGAGAGTTGACATCACAAGTCCAGCACCGTTTCCGATGATTCCAACTTGGCCATTATCTAACTTGACGTAGTTAAGTCCTTTAGCTTTTGCAGCTTCTTCTAACGCATTTGTAGATGCGGTATCAACTAAGGCTGCATGATCTGGCTGACGGAAATCTGCATTTTCATCGAGTGAAACTTTTCCATCGAGGGCGATGATGCGTCCATCTTCTGTTTTTACCAATG
The DNA here is from genome assembly GCA_947454425.1 of Candidatus Nanopelagicaceae bacterium. Classification (GTDB taxonomy): domain Bacteria; phylum Actinomycetota; class Actinomycetes; order Nanopelagicales; family Nanopelagicaceae; genus Planktophila. Next base: position 6,760 of record CANGJV010000014.1, on the reverse strand, counting down.
GATTAACTTCAACGAGTGTTGCATCCTCAGATTGGAATGTCTCCCACAGCTTCACGAGCACATCGGCAACCTGATCAGCAATCTCTGCTGGAAACTGTGCCTGCGCGATAATCTTCTTGGCGAGCGCAATATCGATTCCATCAACGGCGCTTACTGGAACTTTTGCGAGCTTCTCTGGAGTTGTATGTGCAACTTCTTCGATATCCATTCCGCCAGCAACTGATGCCATGACTAAGAATGTTCGGTTAGAGCGATCGAGGAGAATCGAGATGTAGTACTCATCAACGATTGGGGCGGCTTGCGCAATCATCACCTTATGAACGGTGTGGCCCTTGATATCCATTCCAAGGATTGCTGAAGCTTTTTCAAATGTATCTGCTGGATCTACTGCAAGCTTTACGCCGCCAGCCTTTCCGCGTCCACCAACTTTTACCTGCGCCTTTACGACGACCTTGCCACCCATATCAGCTGCTGCATCGCGAGCGGCCTCTGGTGTTGTAGCAACTGCGCCCTTAAGAACTGGGACGTTATGCTTTTCAAAGAGATCGCGTGCTTGATATTCGTAGAGATCCACTCATGGCTCCTCAAGGCTGGGGTCGGATATGGGGTAATCCTAAACCCGCGATGAGGCAGGAAATTACAGTGGACTTCTTATTACAGAGGAGTCACAGGGGCATATCTGAGCAATAAGCGCTTATCGCCATAAGCTCCGAAGTTAATAGTCGCCTCAGACTTATCGCCGACTCCCGTTGTCGCAACAACTGTTCCTAATCCAAATGTGTCATGAGACACACGCTGTCCAATCTCCAGAACCATTGCAGAAGAGACCTTGCCGGTCGCCCGCGGTGGTGGAGCAGTTGCGGTTCTTGATTTACGAACTGCACTTGAAGATGTGTAAGAAGGTTTTCCTTCATTAAGCCATTCAATCAAGGTCGATGGAATCTCATCGAGGAAGCGAGAAGCCGGGTTGTACTTAGGAGTTCCAAAAGTTAGTCGGTATTCAGCGCGCGAGATGTAGAGCCGCTTCTCTGCTCGAGTCAGGCCAACATATGCAAGGCGACGTTCTTCTTCAATTTCTTTCGGATCATCAAAGGTGCGAGCATGCGGAAAAATTCCATCTTCCATACCAGTGAGAAAGACAGTTGGAAATTCCAGCCCCTTTGCAGTGTGAAGTGTCATCAATGTGACGACTCCCCCATGATTTTCGCCATCGGGAATCTCGTCCGCATCTGCAACTAGTGAGACTTTTTCGAGAAAGCCTCCTAATGAAATTACTTCATCCTCGCCGAGTTCATCCATCGTGCGTTCTTCATATTCAATTGAAGCAGAGACAAGTTCTTGCAAGTTTTCTACTCTGACCTCATCTTGCGGGTCGGTACTCGATGAGAGCTCTTTTAGTAGGCCAGATTGTTCTAGCGCTGCTTCAATAATTGTCGATGGCTTTGTATTGACTTCTACTAATACAGCCAGCGCCGAGAGCATGTTGGTGAAATCACCGATGGATTGCGAAGCTTTATTTGGCACACCAGTTGCCTCGCGCACTCGTAGGAGCGCCGCCCAGAACGAGATGCCCTGCGCTTGGGCGAATAGATCTACCTCTTCTATGGCGCGGTCGCCTATCCCGCGCTTTGGAAAGTTAATGATTCGGCGAAGTGAAACTTCATCTGTTGGATTAGCTAGAACGCGAAGATAGGCAAGTAGATCTTTGACTTCTTTTCGCTCATAGAATCGCAAGCCACCAACAACTTTATACGGGACAGCAGCACGCATGAATACTTCTTCAAAGACACGAGATTGAGCATTTGTACGATAAAAAACCGCCGTATCTCCAGGTTGTGAATCATCTTTATCTTGTAGCTTGCGAATCTCATTCTTGACGAACTCCGCCTCGTCATATTCTGATTCAGCGACATACCCAACAAGAGGTGCACCAGCGCCAGAATCCGACCAGAGATTTTTCTCTTTTCTTGATTCATTCTGAGAGATAACCGCATTGGCGGCAGAGAGAATGTTCTGGGTCGAGCGGTAGTTCTGCTCGAGTAAAACCGTCTTGGCGTTGGGATAATCAACTTCAAATTGCAGGATATTGCGAATGGTGGCGCCACGGAAACCATAGATTGATTGATCGGCATCGCCGACTACACATAGTTCTGCAATGGGAAATCCATCGGTCTCATTACCCGTAAGCTCTTTCACCAATTGATATTGGGCATGGTTGGTGTCCTGATACTCGTCAACCAAGATGTGGCGGAAGCGGGACCTAAAGCGAGCTTTAGCCTCAGGAAACTTTTGCAAGACCTCTACCGTCTTCATAATCAGATCATCAAAATCCATCGCATTAGCTTGTTTTAAACGCTTCTCATACATCGTATAAACATCGGCGGCGATGGTGTCGAATTGATTTGTAGCCTTACTTAAGAATTCATAAGGGCTTTGAAGTTCGTTCTTTGCATTTGAGATGATGTTTTGAAAATGACGCGCTGGGTAACGCTTTGCATCTAAATTAAGCGTTTCGCAGACCTTTTGAATTAACTTCTGTGAATCTGCCGAGTCATAGATTGAAAATGATGAGCTATACCCAAGTCGTTCAACTTCCTGGCGCAGCAGCCGAACACAGGCAGAGTGAAATGTAGAGACCCACATTGATTTAGCAATCGGGCCAACAAGATCTGCGACCCGTTCTTTCATTTCGCCAGCTGCTTTATTTGTAAATGTGATTGCCAAAATCTCATATGGCTTTACGCCTCTACGGGCCATGAGATATGCGATTCGACGAGTAAGGACTCGGGTCTTTCCAGAACCTGCGCCAGCTACTACTAAGAGCGGAGAACCAGCATGTGCAACAGCTTCCTGTTGCTGCGGGTTGAGGCCCTCGAGTAGTTCATCATTGGCGTGCATGGCGGGGAGTCTAATAGGCTCTGCTCCTATGGAGCCGATTGCAGATTCAGAAGTAAAGCGAGTCCTCGTTGTAAATGCCCACCCAGATGATTCCGACTTCGGCGCATCAGGCACTATCGCCCAATGGGTGCAGAAGGGCATTGAGGTCAGTTACGTGCTCTGCACCAATGGCGATCAAGGTGGCGAAGAGTCTGGATTTACTAAAGAAGAGATGCCAGCAGTTCGAAAGCGTGAACAACGCGCCGCATGTGCAGCTCTCGGAATTACTGATGTCACATTTTTAGATTATGTAGATGGACACCTCGAACCAACTATTGCGCTCCGAAAAGATATCGTCCGCCAGATTCGTCGCGTCCAGCCAGATCGAATTATTTGCCAATCGCCAGAACGTAACTGGGAGCGAATCGGTGCAAGCCATCCCGACCACCTGGCAGCGGGTGAGGCAACCATTCAAGCGGTATACCCAGATGCACGTAATCCATTTGCCTTCACAGACCTACTCGACCAAGAGGGATTACAACCTTGGCGCGTAAAAGAGGTATGGATGCAAGGACATGCGCAGCCAGATCACTTCGTCGATATCACCGATACTTTTCACTTCAAGATTGCAGCACTTAAAGAACATGCATCACAGACTGGCCATATGGAAAATCTGGAAGAGATGCTCCGTGAGTGGGGTCAGCGCAATGCAGGTGTGGGTTCACTACCTGCAGGACGTATCGCTGAAGCTTTTAAAATCGTCAACACTAATTGATTCACAAGCCATCGCTTTGAATCGTACCAACTAATTTAATTACTTAGCTGTTGCCTTAATAATCTCAACTGTCTGAATTGGATAGCCATCGCCAGCGTAGACAGCCTGGTCTCCATTCATTGTGTAAGCGCCAACTTCTGCAACTTTCTTTACAAGGTCTAAGCCTTTAGTGATCTTGCCCCAGATTGTGTAATCAGGACCGAGTTGCGTGTCCGCGTAGACCAAGAAGAATTGTGAACCATTTGTGCTGGGTCCAGAGTTAGCCATGGCAACTGTTCCAGCTGGATAATTCTTTGCTCCCGCCTTTGGGAGATTCTCATCGGCATAACCCTTCCAGCCAGTTGGAGAACCACTTCCTGATGCAGTGGGATCGCCGCATTGAAGGACATAGATGCCTTGTGTTGTCAGGCGATGGCAGAGAGATTTATTGAAGTACTTTGCATTTGCGAGTGCACTCAAATTTGTAATGGTCTGTGGTGCCTTTGAATTAAGCGCAATCACGATATCGCCGCAGTTAGTGATGAAAGTCAAAGTCTTTGGGAGTGGGTTTGCTTTCGAAGTTGGCTGCGCCACCTTTGCTGCAGCATGACCCTTGGATGTTGGCTTCTTGCACTCAGGAACACTTGTTGGCTTAGTTGCTGCGACCGATGAAGGAGCAAGGGTTGCTACCAAGACGAGTGCTGCCAGAATTGAAACGACTTTCTTCATGATTTCTTCCTTATTCCCATTCGATCGTGCCAGGTGGCTTGCTAGTGATATCGAGGACAACTCGGTTGACCTCACGAACTTCATTTGTAATACGAGTAGAAATTTTCTCGAGCACATCATAAGGAACGCGAGACCAATCTGCGGTCATTGCATCTTCTGATGAAACTGGGCGAAGGACGATTGGGTGGCCGTAGGTACGTCCATCTCCTTGCACGCCCACGCTGCGCACATCTGCCAGCAATACAACTGGGCACTGCCAAATATCGCGATCAAGTCCTGCCGCAGAAAGTTCTGCCCGCGCAATGACATCTGCCTCACGCAAAATATCGAGGCGCTCTTGCGTTACTTCACCGATGATTCGAATGCCAAGGCCTGGTCCTGGGAATGGCTGACGCCAGACAATAACTTCAGGCAGACCTAACTCGAGACCTACCTGGCGAACCTCATCCTTAAAGAGAGTGCGAAGTGGCTCGACCAATTTAAATTGAAGATCATCCGGTAATCCACCAACGTTGTGGTGAGATTTAATATTGGCTGTTCCGGTTCCGCCACCTGACTCGACTACATCTGGATACAGAGTGCCTTGCACTAAGAATTCAACATCTCCACCAGCTGCAATATCGCGAGCCGCTTTTTCAAAAGAGCGGATGAATTCGCGACCAATAATCTTTCGCTTCTCTTCTGGATCTGTGACTCCAGCAAGTGCAGATAGAAATTGCTGAACAGCATCTACAACAACAAGATTAACACCAGTTGATGCGACGAAATCGCGTTGGACTTGCTCAGATTCGCCACTTCGCAGAAGACCGTGATCGACAAAAACGCAGGTCAACTGGCTTCCAACTGCGCGCTGAATAATTGCTGCGGCAACCGCGGAATCGACTCCCCCAGATAATCCACAAATTACTTTCTTATCGCCAATGAGCGCCTTTGCCTTTGCAATCTCAACTTCAGCGATATTGGAAGTCGTCCATGTTGGCTTACAACCGGCAATATTGATGAGCCAGTTATTAAGAATTGCTTGGCCGTGTTCTGAATGAAGCACCTCTGGATGGAATTGAACACCGGCAATTTTTCCAGTCGCATCTTCAAATGCAGCGATTGGTGTATCAATCGTTGATGCAGAGATAGAGAAGCCACATGGAACTTCTGATACTGCATCACCATGAGACATCCAGACCGATTGCGATGTTGGTAGTCCGGTAAAAATCTTTGAGCCAGGCTTTACCTCAAGCGGGGTCCGCCCAAACTCTGACTTTCCAGTCTGGGCAACAACGCCGGCAAGGGCTGCTGCCATTGTTTGAAATCCATAACAAATTCCAAAAGTTGGAATTTCAAGTGCAAAGATTGCTGGGTCAACTTTAGGCGCGTGATCCGCATAAACCGATGATGGTCCACCAGAGAGAATGATTGCCTCTGGATTCTTAGCTCTCACCTCGGCGGCGGTAATTGAAGATGGCACAATCTCTGAAAAGACGTGCGCTTCACGAACTCTGCGAGCAATGAGTTGTGCGTATTGTGCGCCGAAATCAACGACCAGAACGCCGTATGGCTGACTACTTTCCATGGTGTGTAACAACATCTACGCGCTGGAATGACTTTAGATCAGAGTATCCGCAGGTAGCCATCGCCTTACGAAGGGCGCCGAATAAATTCATATCGCCAGTCGATGAATGTGATGGCCCGACAAGTACTTGTTCCAATGTTCCAACGGTTCCGACATTGAAGCGAAGTCCGCGTGGAAGTTCTGGGTGGTATGCCTCAGAACCCCAATGCCAGCCAAGTCCTGGTGATTCAACAGCTTTAGCAAGTGCCGATCCCATCATCACAGCATCTGCGCCACAGGCAATCGCCTTTGCGATATCGCCCGAACGTCCAACGGCGCCATCTGCGATGACGTGAACATAGCGTCCACCAGATTCATCAAGATATTCGCGACGGGCAGCTGCAACATCAGCAACCGCAGTTGCCATCGGAACTTCGATTCCAGTAACAGTACGAGTTGTATGTGCTGCGCCGCCACCAAAGCCGACCAATACGCCAGCTGCACCAGCGCGCATTAAGTGAAGTGCGCCGGTTGTTGTTGCAACTCCACCAACAATGACAGGGACATCGAGTTCGTAGATAAATTTCTTGAGATTGAGTGCTTCACCTTCAGCGCCGACGTGTTCGGCTGAAACAGTTGTTCCGCGAATAACGAAGATATCAACGCCCGCCTTGATAACTGCATCATGAAGTTCAACGGTGCGCTGTGGTGAAAGTGAAGCTGCAACAGTGACGCCTGAATCGCGAATCTGTTGAATGCGCTCTTTAATGAGTTCTGGTCGAATTGGTGCTGCATAAATCTCCTGCATGCGACGAGTCGCGTGCTTTTCTGGCATTGATGCAATCTCTCCCAGT
>CANGJV010000013.1 GCA_947454425.1 Candidatus Nanopelagicaceae bacterium | reverse complement strand
TCAAGTACTACGCGACCAATATTATTTGGAAAAAGTTTTGCGTAGAGCGCACCCATATATGTGCCGTATGACTTACCTATGTAGTTGAGCTTTTTATCACCCAAAGTTGCACGCAAAATATCCATATCGCGAGCGGCGTTTGCAGTACTAAATGAGGTCAGGTGTTCATTCTTGTTCAAACATTTTGCAATGAAATTCTTACTATCAATCAGCGATTGCTTGAATTCAGCGGTGGTATCGGGCTTGCTATCGGATGCATAATTAGCATCGGTCTCTTGTGCGTTGTAACAAACTATCGGCTCTGATCTTGCAACTCCACGGGGGTCAAAGCCCACAATGTCGTATCGATTTAAGATGTCGGGGCTAAAGATGTACTCGGCGTTATAGGCATAATCCACGCCTGAAGCACCTGGTCCGCCCGGGTTAACAATCAAGCTTCCTATGCGATTTACCTGTTTATCAGCGCGATATCTAAGGACTGAGATTTTAAATGTGCCGGTTTTAATCCGATCGTAATCAATTGGAACCGCAAGATCAGTGCACTCGAAGTTCTCGTAGCACTTATCCCAACTAAGGCTCTGCTTGTAATAATCTGAAATTTCGTTGTAGCGCGCGCTATGTGTTGTGGTATATCCCAAGAGAGATAGAACAAGTGCTCCAATTACAGAAATAACTCCGAGAAACTGCAGCCGGTTGCGCATCTAAGCCTTTGCCAAGCTACACATCAAAGCCTCACAGGTTAAGAGCGGAGCTGCATTATGTGAAAGATTGGTTCGAGCCTCCATGATTGCGCTCATCTTGCTGATGGTGCTGTGCGATGGATGTTTTAATGCGTATGCGCTAATTGCATCTGCCATGTCCGTGTTAATGATTGCTTCACCGCTACCGGCTTGCACCATCATGACATCGCGATAAAAAGTTGCAATATCGAGTAACGCACCATCAATTGAGTCGCGCACCATACGAGTTGAGCGAGACTTCTGTTCTTTCTCAAGTTCCTTTACCGCTTTTGCCGCACCGGTAGCCATGCCACGACCAGTTGCGCCTTTGCCGTAAGCCTCTTGCAGCGATGCAATCTCTTTCTCATCTCGGGCCTCTGATGCAGAGTTGGCAGAAGTTGTTGCGAGATCAACCAATGTTTGCGCCGCCTTAAATGCTGCAGCAAGCGAATTGAGTTGGAGTGGAAGATGCATGATGATGCTTCGATTGTTTCGCACGCTCTCATTGAGAGCCAAATATTTTGCTCGACCGATATGTCCTTGGCTTACACGTGCTGCAAACTCTGCCATTGCGGGTGTAATTCCATCGCGATTTATCAGCACCTGTGTTACAGCAGCATCACTTGGGGTGTGTAATTGAATATGACGACAACGTGAGCGAATTGTTGGCAAGACATCATGAAGCGTTGGCGCACACAATAACCACACTGTTCTGTTGCCGGGTTCTTCAATTGCCTTTAAAAGTGCATTAGCTGCAGATTCAGTTAGTCGATCGGCATCTTCCATCACCACTACTCGCCAACCACCCATAGATGGCGCCCACGCAACGCGAGTTAAGAGCTCGCGGACCTCTTCGACTTTGATTGAAAGGCCTTCTGTGCGGATGATTTCGACATCTGGATGGCTGCCATTTTTAGCACTTTGGCACTCATTACAGTTGCCGCAGCCTGATTTTGAGCATACAAGTGCTTGCGCAAAGGCGACTGCAGCAGATGAGCGACCACTACCCGGAGGGCCAGTAAATAACCAGGCGTGAGTCATCTCTTGCGATTGCGCTCCTGTGCGAGATGCCTCAACAGCTGCTTTTAATATCGTGGTGATGTGATCCTGACCAACGAGATCGTCATAAACAGATGACATCAGCGCCAATTACTTCTTCGCCTTAGTCGCTTTTGCAGCAGCCTTTGAAGCGCCCCGCTTTGCAGAGGCAGTAACAGACTTTGCATTTTTCGTAGCGCTCTTAGTTGCATTTTTCGTAGCACGACTGACTGCATGCGATGCGGTAATGATGGGACGTAAAACATTTCGACTATGTGGATTCTGCGCGTTTCGCTTTAGAGCGGGCAGCTCTGCAACGCGAGCGATGATTGCCTCGTGTATCTCTTGCACGGGAAGTGTTCCATCAATCACGAGATAACGCTCTGGATCTAGTAGAGCTAATTGTAAAAACTCTTGACGTACGCGTTCGTGGAATTCTATTGGTTCTGATTCAAGACGATCCAGAGTCTTGAGGCGACCTAAACCAACAATGGCTGGGACATCAATCAAAATTGTCAGTGTTGGGTATAACGTCTCTGTAGCCCAGCGATTAATTCTGGCAATCTCTGAAGGAATAAGTACTCGTCCTGCACCTTGATATGCAATCGATGAATCCATGTATCTATCGTTAATAACAACGTCACCACGTTCTAACGCTGGACGAATTACCGTTTCAACATGATGTGCACGATCTGCGGCATAGAGCAACGCTTCTGCCCGAGGATTAATTGCGCCTGTTTCAATACCTAATAATATTTTTCGTAAACCTTTACCGAGTTCGGTTCCACCTGGCTCGAATGAGAGAACTACAACTTCACCTTCTTGTCTTAACCAATCTGCAAGAAGTTGTGACTGGGTAGATTTACCTGTTCCTTCTCCGCCTTCAAATGAGATAAAGATTCCATTTGTAGGTTGGCCGGTAATTGCACCGAGCTCGCCTTGTAGCGCAGCCAAAATATCTGACCAGAGAGAAACATTGGGACGATCTTTCATCTGCTTATATGAAAGCACGCCAATAAATAGTCCAATAAATCCGGCAATCAAAATCGTGATCTGGGCGCCGTTGTAATCGAGTTTGATGTTATAGAAGTCGTAGTGGATCTTGCCGATAGTTGCGGCGATGATTGGGGAAATAGCTAAAACAGCAACCAAAGTAATGCGAATCAATGATTGTACGAAGGCAAAGGTGCGCCCACGAACCTCGTTGTTAACCTCCATGCCGAGCATGGTGAAGCCAGTAACCCAACAGATTCCACTAAATGCACCGAGAATAATGACGATAAAGATTGAGATTACAAGGTTCGCAATGAGGGCTAAGAGAATAAGAAATAGTCCGGAGATTGCAAGAGAGGCACCAAATAAACGGCGGCGACTAAATTGTGCAAATATTTTCGGTCCAAATGCGATTCCAAGGGCAAGGCCTGAGAAGACTGATGCAAAGAGAACACCATATGCAGCATCTCCACCACCGAGATCTCCTACAAATGTACGGGCTAATCCAATTACTGCACCTGCTGCACAGAACGCACCAACCATTCCAACAATGAGTCCGCGGATAATCTTTGACGATGCAACTGTTTTCCAACCTTGTAGAAGTGATTTACCAACGCCTTCACCTGCGCTCTCGCTGGACGCTGGTCCTTTAGGGATTTCATGCAATCCACGGATAGTCCAAGCAGCGAAGAAGAAGCTCAGTGCATTGATATAAAGAGCTATATCTACTGATTTGCTCGGTAGCAATGGGCTGATTGCAGCGAGCGCACCAGCAAAGAGTGCCAAAAGCGAGAAGAGGACTGCGGCAATTGGTGCAGTTCCATACGCTGCAAGGAGAGAAACTTGATTCGCATTCTCTAATTTCTCTTTTGGAACAAGGTTAGGAACAGATGCCTCTTTTGCTGGCGACCAGAAGAGTGTTAAACATTCAACCAAAATCATTGCGGCGTAGAGCCAGAAATATGTATGAACAATTGGAATTGAGATGTAGAGCGCACCACGCATTAAGTCGACTGCGACCATTAGTCGTCTGCGATCAAAGCGATCTGCAATTACTCCAGCTAATGGACCAAGAAAGACAGCGGGTAAGAGACGCGCAATAAATACGCCGGCGATTGCAAAGTTTGCAGTTGCATAAGATCCACCAGAGAGTTGTGCGGCAAGTGCAGTTGTGGCAAGCAGTCCGAGCCAATCTCCAAGTGAAGAGAAGACCATTGAGTTCCAAAGCTTGCGAAAAGCTGGAATCGCCAAGACGCCGCGAGTTACCTCTTGTGCAGGTGCCTCTGGGGCGGGAAGGCCTTTGGTCATGGGCGTGAGTCTATCGGGGGCGCCAATACAGGCTTATTTCGCCTTTTTGGCGGCGGCTTTCTTCTTAGTTGCTGCCTTCTTCACAACTTTTTTCGTCAGCGTTGGCGGTTTGTCGCCAGCTTTCTTGGGTGCTGACTTCTTACGCGACTTCTTTGGTGATGGGCCGTTCTCGGCCTCCCAAGCACGGCGTCCAGCAAGGAGTTCGAGTCCGCGCTCAAGCGTCATCGCTTCAACGGTATCGCCTCGTCGTAAAGTCGCATTTGTCTCTCCGTCGGTGACATATGCACCAAAGCGTCCATCTTTAATAAGAACTTGTTTCTCGCTACCTGGATCAATGCCGAGTTCTTTCAATGGTGGTTTTGCCACACCACGTCGTCGTTCTTTTGGCTTTGAGTAAATATCGAGTGCTTCATCTAAAGTAATTGAGAACAACTGATCTTCCGAAGTAAGTGTGCGCGAATCAGCGCCAGCTTTGAGGTAAGGACCGTAACGCCCATTTTGTACAGTGATCTCTTCACCCAGTGAATTAGTTCCAAGTATGCGAGGTAGTGATAAAAGTTGAAGCGCATCATCGAGTGTGATGGTATCGAGGTTCATTGTTGAAAGAAGGGATGCCGTCTTTGGTTTTGACGCATCGGCTTTTTTACGTTTCTTCTTTGGTGTGCCGTCCTCTTTTAACTCAACTGGCTCTTCCGGAAAAATCTCAGTGATATATGGGCCGAAGCGACCTGATTTTGCGACTACCTCAAGCCCGGATGTTGGATCAACACCGAGCTCGCGTTCGCCAGATGGTGCCGCGAGTAGTTCTAGCGCTTTCGCAAGGGTGAGCTCATCGGGAGCAGTGTTCTCTGGAATATTTGCCAGCTTGCGTTCGCCATCTTCAAAATTCTCTTGGAGGTAAGCGCCATAACGGCCGACGCGAATTTCAATTGAATCCGATAAATTCATTGTGTTTGTGGCGCGTGCATCAATATTGCCTAGGTCGAGCGATAACTCATTAAGTCCTGGTTGACCATCGACGCCGTAATAAAAATCGCGCAACCAATCAACACGGGATGCTAAACCTCCGGCAATCTTGTCGAGGTCTTCCTCCATGGAAGCGGTAAAGTCGTAATCAACAAGTTTTGTAAAGTGTGATTCAAGTAGGCCGGTGACAGAGAAGGCAAGAAATGTCGGAACAAGTGCGCGACCACGTTTATTGACGTAGCCACGATCTTGAATTGTTTGAATAATCGATGCAAAGGTTGAAGGGCGACCAATTCCGAGTTCTTCCAATTTCTTGACCAAAGTTGGTTCGGTATAACGCGCAGGTGGCTTAGTTTCATGGCCTTCACAGCTGTATTCGTTAACTTTTACTGACTGTCCAATAACCATTGCAGGAAGGCGGCGATCAACGGATTCTTCATCCTTATTATCTTCTGTTGGTATCTCGTCGTAGGCAGCTAAGAAGCCCGGGAAGGTAATAACGCTGCCATTGGCTCGGAATATCGCAGCTTTGCCGTCAGCGGTCTTCACATCAAAGTCCACGCGCATCTGCATCTTCTTGGCATCGGCCATCTGGGATGCAACGGTGCGCTTCCAGATTAAGTCATAGAGTGCAAATTCATCTCGTGATAACTCTGGCGCAAGTTCACCAGGAGTTTTAAATACATCACCTGCCGGACGAATCGCTTCATGCGCCTCTTGTGCATTCTTTGTCTTGCCTTGATAGAGACGTGCTGTTTCATAAACATGGTCTGCACCATAGAGAGATTTCGCAGCAGCGCGTGCTGCTTTAATTGCTTGCTCGCTCAAATTAATTGAGTCGGTACGCATGTATGTGATGTAGCCATTCTCGTAAAGTCTTTGCGCAACTCGCATTGTGATCTGAGCGCCCCAGCCAAGGCGACTTCCTGCATCTTGCTGCATCGTTGAAGTTGTAAATGGTGGCTTTGGTCGCTCGGTTCGGGGTGACTCTTCCATCGATTTTACTGTCAGTGGTGAGCCTTTAAGTGATTCCACTAATGACTTTGCTGCTGCCTCATCTAATAACAAGATATCTGCAAGGGACTTCTCTTTCACTGCACCATCTGCACCGAAGTCAGAGGTCGATGCAACTCGCTTGTTATCTACCGATAATAAACGAGCAGAGAATCCAAGGTCTGTCGCAGCATTGAGATCCCACCAAGAAGATGAGATAAATGCCATGCGTTCGCGCTCTTTCTCAACAATTAATCTCGTTGCAACAGATTGCACACGACCAGCTGAGATGCGAGGCATGACTTTCTTCCAGAGCACTGGTGAAAGTCGGTATCCATATAAACGATCTAGTACACGACGAGTCTCTTGTGCATCAATGAGGTTGTAATCGAGATCGCGGGTATTTTCTACTGCCGCCTTGATGGCTTCTTCAGTAATTTCGTTGAAGACCATTCGCTTAATGGGTATCTTCGGTTGAAGTACTTCAACTAAGTGCCAAGCAATCGCTTCACCTTCGCGGTCTTCGTCAGTTGCAAGAAGGATCTCTTGCGCGCCTTTCATCAACTCTTTAAGTTCGGCAACTTTTGCTCGCTTATCGGGGTTGATGACATAAAGTGGTGCGAAATCATTTTCGATATCGACGCCCTCTTTTGACCAGGCGAGCTTCTTTACCTCTTTAGGAATATCGGCAGCGCGCTGCGGCAAATCGCGAATATGACCGACGCTAGCCTCGACGATGTAATCGTCGCCGAGGTAGCTGCCAATCTTTCGAGCCTTTGCCGGTGATTCGACAATCACGAGGGTTTTAAGCTCGTGGGCTGCTTTCTTCGACGCCATAAAGGTGGGGAAGTCCTTTTATATCTAGGAGTAGCCGTTAGTACTGGATGCCGACGGCATGGTGGCGACGGTTACGAACCAACGCACCAACGATGATCAAAGTTGCAAGTCCGCAAATGATTGCAGTCTTTCCACTTTGACCGTTGAGTGAGAACTCAACAATGGCTGGAGTAACAAGAAGCCCAACCAGGTTCATTACCTTAATAAGTGGGTTGATTGCAGGACCTGCTGTGTCCTTAAATGGATCACCGACAGTGTCACCAACAACTGTTGCAGCATGAGCTTCTGATCCCTTGCCGCCATAGTTGCCATCTTCAACCATCTTCTTTGCGTTATCCCAAGCTCCGCCTGAGTTTGAAAGGAAGACCGCCATCAGTGTTCCGGTTCCGATTGCACCAGCAAGGAATGCACCGAGTGCGCCGACTCCGAGGCCGAAGCCAACAGATATTGGAGCCATCACAGCAAGGATTCCTGGTGTTGCAAGTTCACGGAGTGAGTCGCGAGTACAGATATCTACAACGCGGCCGTATTCAGGCTTCTCTGTTCCATTCATGATTCCTGGGTGCTCGTGGAACTGCTTGCGCACTTCAACTACAACCGCGCCTGCTGCCTTAGATACTGCATTAACTGCAAGACCTGAGAAGAGGAATACAACTGATGCGCCGATAATCAAACCAACGAGGTTGCGAGGTGATGCGATATCGAGAACGCCCTGGAATTGAAGATCTGTAGTTGCACGACCGACCTTGATAACAGCTTCCTTGATTGCATCAGTAAATGCACCGAAGAGAGCAGTTGCAGCAAGGACTGCTGTTGCAATTGCAATTCCTTTTGTAATCGCCTTAGTTGTATTACCAACTGCATCTAGTGATGAAAGAATCTGCGCTGACTCGCCCTTAACATCGCCAGACATTTCAGCGATACCTTGTGCGTTATCTGAGATTGGACCAAATGTATCCATCGCAACGATTACACCAACAGTTGTGAGTAGACCTGTTCCTGCCAATGAGATTGCAAAGAGTGACAAGACGATTGATCCGCCACCGAGCAAGAATGCTCCAAATACTGCTGATGCGATAAGGAGAGCTGAGTACACAGCTGATTCAAAACCAACAGAGATACCAGCGAGCAATACTGTCGCCGCACCTGTCTGGGAGGCTGCAGATACATCATTTACAGGGCGCTTGCCTACTTCAGTAAAGAAGCCGGTAAGGAGCTGAATTGCAGCAGCGAGAACGATTCCGATGATTACTGCGCCAAGTGCGAATACACGTGGGTTGAGGTTGCCTGCTTCTGCCGCAACATCAGTTGAGTAATTTGTAAGGAGGTTGAACTTAGCTGGGAGATAAGTAAATGTTGCAAGACCTGTAAGTCCGGCAGAGATAATCGCAGATGTAAAGAATGAACGGTTGATAGCTGTCATTGCTGACTTATCAGTGCTGCGAAGACGAGTAATGAAGATACCGATAATCGCTGTGATGATTCCGATTGCTGGAACGATCAATGGGTAGATAAGACCTTCGTTACCGAATGCTGCCTTACCGAGAATCAAAGCTGCAACAAGTGTTACTGCATATGACTCGAACAAGTCTGCTGCCATTCCAGCACAGTCACCAACATTGTCACCAACGTTATCTGCAATTGTTGCAGCGTTACGTGGGTCATCTTCTGGAATGTTCTTCTCAACTTTACCGACGAGGTCTGCTCCGACATCGGCTGCCTTTGTAAAGATACCGCCACCTACGCGCATAAACATCGCGAGCATTGCAGCACCGAATCCAAAACCTTCAAGAACTACGGGTGCATTCTCGCGGTAGATAATTACAACAAGTGAAGCACCAACAAGACCGAGGCCAACTGTTGTCATTCCAACAACGCCGCCGGTACGGAATGCGATCTGGACTGCCTTGGTTCCATTCTTCTGACGCGCAGCTTCTGCAACGCGAACATTTGCACGAACTGCAAGCCACATTCCGTTGTATCCAACGAGTGCAGAGAATCCTGCGCCAAGGAGGAAGAAGATTGAGCGGCCGGCACGAATTGCCATGGTGTCGGCAGGAAGTGCAAAGAGTAGGAAGAAGACGATTCCTACAAAGTATGAAAGTGTCCGGAATTGGCGGTGCAGGTAAGCAGCGGCGCCTTCCTGGACTGCGCCTGCAATCTCACGCATCTTCTCGGTGCCCTCATCAGCTGAGAGAACCTGAGCGCGGAGCGCGAAGGCTACGGCGAGCGCCACGAGGGCGACTCCTAGGACCACAAATGTGATATTTAAGTTTGAACCGGTCACTTGGACCAATGACGCAGCAGCAGATGCTCGCATGTTTCTCCTCCGTTGGAGATTTCCGTGCGGCTACATGATTCGTGGCCGCGGCTGGGGCGAGTCTACCTATACATATCTATTGCAGGTCAAAAAGGAGAAAATTTATTGCGGGAGACGGAGCCAGACGGTGGTCGCAGGAGGCAGGCTATCGGCCGCTGATATCTGGCCATGGATTAGATAGAGCCCGGCTTCAGTCAGTGGCTGCGAGGAGTGCAGGATCTCGGCCTTTTCGCCAAGGAGACCCATGAAGTCGTAATAGCCGCCGCCGAAATTTGTAATGCAGTGCCAACCATTTGGTCGTGAGAAATGGAGGATGTGCTTGTTGCCGGTCTCGTGCCAGGTGAGTTCTTCGGGTGCGATGAGTTGGCTTCGAAGTTTGAGTGCGGTTCGGAAGATAGACAACGGAGATTTTGAATCGTGTGATTCTTTCTCAATTGACTTCTCTGCAAACCACTGTGGTTGTGGCAGATGTGCCTTTCCATCTCCGAATCCAAATGAGGAACCAGAGCTGGTCCACGGCAGAGGAACACGACATCCATCGCGACCTTTATCTGCTTTATTGTTTCGCAGGTATTGCGGATCTTGAATCTGATCTTCTGGAATATTTAAAACTTCAAAGAGCCCAAGTTCTTCGCCTTGATAGATATATGTGCAACCAGGCAACGCCATAATCAACATCGAAGCTGCAATCGCTGCGTTGAGACCAGAGACTTCATCAAGTGGGTGCGTGGTTCCGCCAGAGTTCTTCCAGCGCAAGCGATCTACAGTTGGATTTAATCCATACTTTGTTGCAGGACGCATCTGATCATGATTGTTGATTGTCCATGTAGAAGAAGAACCCTGAGATTTTGCTGCTGCTAATCCACGGTCAATCACTGTCTTAAATTCTTGCGCGTTGAAATTCGCCTCTAGTAGTTCAAAGTTAAATGCCTGCCCGAGTTCTTCTGGACTTGCGTAACGAGCTAGGCGTTCCGCAGGTGCATATGCCTCTGCCACTGCAACACGTGGCGGATTGTAGGTATCGAATAACAAGCGCCATTCCTTATAAATTTCATGTACATCATCGCGATCAAAGAGAATATCTTGACCAGGTTTTCTATTAGTAAGTCCTGGGTACTTATCTTGATCTTGTAGCGGCTCGGATAAATCTTTCTTTAACATGTGGGCTACATCAATACGGAATCCATCGACACCGCGGTCGGCCCAGAATTTAAGTGTTGAAAGAAATTCATCATGGACTTCGCGGTTATCCCAATTGAAATCTGGTTGCTCGGGTGCAAACATATGGCAATACCACTGATTTCCTTTACCGCCTTGGGTAGATTCATGGCTCCAAGCACTTGGCGCAAAGTGTGATGGCCAGTTGGTAGGTGGTAGCTCGCCATTTGCTCCCTTGCCATTTCGAAAAATGTAACGGTTACGTGCGGCGGATCCTGGCTCTGAAGCAATAGCTTCTTGAAACCAGATGTGGCGGTTGGATGAGTGGTTAGGAACAATATCTACAAAGACGCGAATTCCTACTTCATGCAATTTCAGAAGCATCTCGTCAAAATCTGCAAGTGTTCCGAGCTTAGGATCGACATCTCGGTAATCATCAACATCGTAACCACCATCGGCAAGTGCTGATGGATAGAAAGGTGAGAGCCAAACTGCATCAATGCTTAATGAAGATAGGTAGTCAATCTTGGATGTAATTCCCTTGATATCACCGAGTCCATCACCATTAGAATCTTTAAAAGAGCGTGGATAAATTTGGTAGATAGCAGCTTGGCGCCACCAATCTTTATCGAGTGAAAGTCCCACAGCCGCCTACCCCCTGCTATTGATATTTGCAGTTTTTTGCATATCCTCAGCGTATTGTGTCAGGAATTGTAGATATAGCCAAGAAGGCAGGGGTCTCACCCGCCACGGTTTCTCGCGCACTTCGGGGTATGCATCATGTTAATGAACGTACCAGAAGTCGCATTATCGAAGCTGCAAAAAAATTAGATTATCCAATTCGGCCAGATCTCTTACCTCGTGATGAAAGTTCACTTACCAACACCATCGGTGTAATCGCACCTTTTATTTCTCGCTGGTACTTTTCACAAGCGTTAGCAGGGGTAGAACAATCTCTTCGCGAAGCCGGCTTGGATGTACTGCTCTATAACTTCGCACAAGTTGATGCTCGCAAGCGAGTTTTTCAACAGAAGAAGCTGGTCGGCAAAGTTGATGGTCTGATTGTTATCTCATTGCCACCGACCGAGAAAGAATTTGATCAAATTCTTGGGTTGGGAATTCCGGTTGCCCTCCTCGGTATTCAAGATGAACGATGTTCCTCTGTCTCTATCGACGACATCAAAGGTGCAAGTACGGCTACTCAATATTTGATTGATATGGGGCATCGAGAAATCGCAATTGTGGCGGGGCAGAATGCCTATGCATATAACTTTGAAGTTGCAGATCAACGACGATTTGGTTTTTTGAAAACCTTAGAAGAGAACAGAATAACATTTAATCCTAACTTTGAAGTCATTGCCGACTTTGATAGTCGCACCGCTGAGCTTGCAATGGATGAGTTTTTACGCCGAAGGAAATTGCCGACCGCAATTTTCTGTGAATCTGATGAAATGGCTTTCGGTGTTATTAAATCAATTCGCAAGAAAGGGATGCGCGTCCCAGAAGATATATCCGTGATTGGCTATGACGACCATGAGCACTCTGAAATCTTTGGGCTTACAACAATTTCACAACCAGTGCAGTTCTTAGGACAATTGGCAGCAACTCAAATTATGGGGCGGATAGAAAAACCAGATAGCAAGACAGCGCAGATGCACGTTCCTACAAATTTGGTAGTTCGTACTTCGGTAAGTGATTTACGAAGTTAATTACTTAACAGATCCAGAAAGTAATCCACGGACGAAGTACTTCTGAAGGCTAAAGAAGACGATCAGTGGAATGATGATTGAGAAGAGTGCAGCTGGTGCAACATTTTCCCAAGCAGATCCAAGTGAGCCGCCTAGATTTGCCAGGTGAAGGGTAAGAGGAGCGACATCATCAGTTCCGCCTGCAAATACCAGCGCTACCAATAGGTCATTCCAAATCCATAGGAATTGGAATATTGCGATAGATGCAACGGCAGGAATAGATAGAGGGAAAACTACTCTTCTGAAGATCTCAAAGTGGTTTGCACCGTCTACTCGCGCTGCCTCAATCAGGTCGCGCGGTAGAGATGAAACGAAGTTGTGAATTAAATAGACCACGAGCGGCAGACCAAACATCACGTGTGGAAACCAGACAGCTGCAAAAGTTCCAACTATATGCAGCGGTGGTATGACGGTATGTCCTGCAATCTGGACTCCACTTGAGAAGAAGGTAAGGAGTGGGAGTAGAGAGAGCTGAAGTGGCACACCTTGGAGGGCGAAGAGGCCATAGAAAACTTGGTCGCTAAAACGGAATGGAACCCAGGCAAGGGCATACGCTGCAAGCAATCCAAAACCTACCGAGAGAACAACAGCGGGAATTGTTATTGCAAGTGAGTTGATTGCAAATGGAATCATTCCTTGGTTGCCTAGGGTGCTGCTACCTTGGAATAAAACTGCCCTGAAATTCTCTAAGGTGTAATTGAGGTGGGTAAATGAGGACCACCAACCATTTGAAACAATATCTTCTTTGCTTCGAAATGATGTGACAACCAAGCCAAAGGTTGGGATTGTCCACAAAACTGCGATCACAGTCACAATGGCTGAGGCCATTGGTGATGTGAATGGACGATCGTGGTGAGTTGCTATCTTTGCAGCGCTTGAATTCTTATTGCGTTTAAGAGTTATCGTCGCCATTTTAGTGATTCCGTTCTGCGCGGATTGAGCGGATGTTGTAATAAGTAATAGGTAAGACTCCAAGGAAGATCAGTACTGCCAGAGCCGAACCGCGCCCATTGTTGAGGTAGACGAAGATTTCATCGAACATACGGTTTGAGAGCACATCTGTTTTAAAGTTTCCACCAGTCATGGTGTGAATGACGTCAAATAGCTTGAGTGTTCCGACCATTGCTGTAGTAAGTACAACAATAATTGTTGTCTTCACCATTGGAACTGTGATTGTTCTAAATAACCTAAAGCCGCTTGCTCCATCAAGTTGAGCAGCTTCTTCAATTTCTTTTGGAATATTCTTGATTGCGGCAGATAAAATCACCATTCCAAATCCAGTTGTTCCCCAGATATAGACCGCCATTAAGAAGAAGTTGTTCCATGGGCTCCACAACAGAACGTGCTGTGGTGTTAGGTGGAGCCACATAAATATTTGCCCTATGAGTCCAGTCTGAGGACGGTTGGGCTCTTGATATTGGTACATCAGGTTCCAGATAAGAGAACCACCAACAAATGAAATTGCCATTGGCATAAAAATTAATGATTTTGCTAGCGCTTCACGCTTCATTTTATTGAGCATGGTCGCAAGGGCTAATCCAATAGAAGTCGCAATAACCGGTGTTATGACAATCCATAACATCGTATTGACGAAGGCGAGTCGAGTATCTGGATCCTTGATTGCGTGGGTGTAGTTAGCAAACCCAATCCATTGTGAAGAATCGGCGTTCTTAAAAGATTCGATGAAAGTTTGGATGGCTGGGATACCAAGTCCAGTAAGTGCTAGAACTATTGCTGGACCAAGGAAGAGAACAAGAGCTAATTTATTTTGAGCTTTTCCGCGAACGCGAGCGCCGGCTGCAAATGCAATTCCGTAAAATCCAAAGAAGAGAGCGAGCACAATAAGGATCTGGGCAATCTTGGGCCAGGATGTGTCAAAAAGACTTGACCAAGTAATCATTGCCGCCTCGATGTTAAGTAATTATTGAATTTCAGATTTTGAAATTGTTTCAATCTTTAAAGAATAAAACTAGGAAATACCGGGGTACGTTTTATCGAACCCCGGTATTTCCTTTTAGTTATGTACTGCTTTTATTACCAGTTTGCGTCGATTGCCGCAGCAACGTCCTTCATTGACTTACCTTCTGCGTAGAACTTTGTCATTTCTTTCCAGAAAGCGCCGTTTACAGCAGTTGGCATGAGGTCAGATGCATCGAACACGATTGCACCCTTCTTAGCCTGAAGTGAAGCAGCTACAACCTTAAGGACTGGATCCTTATATGAAGATAGTGGGATTCCGCTGTTTGCAGATGTCCAACCACCAAGAGCTGCACGAGGTGTTCCGTACACTGGTGATGATAGGTAATCTTGAACGAATCCAACTTCCTTGCGCTTTGAGAATGCCACTGGGAATTCTCCGCCGCCTTCGATTGGGCTACCAAACTTGGTATTTGTAGCTGGTAGGTAGAACGCATCTGCATCCTTGCCTGGACCAAACTTTGTTCCTGCTGGGAACATTGATGCGTAGAAAGAAGCTTGCTGCAACATGCCGCAAGTTCCATCCTTGAGTCCTGGTACGCCAGCATCCTGGAAACGACGTGTTGCTACTGACTTAAGATCTCCAACCTGAGCTGAAGTTCCGAGCCATGCTGCAACCTTGTTCAATACACCAAGAATTTCTGGTGAAGAGAACTTAAGTTCACCTTTCCACCACTTGTTGTACTGGTCTGGACCTAGTTCACGAAGAACCATTTCTTCGATCCAGTCTGTTGCTGGCCAACCTGTTGCTGCGCCTGATTCAATACCTGCGCACCATGGTGTTGCTCCTGCAGCCTTGAACTTCGCTGCAATTGCTTCCATATCTGCCCATGTCTTTGGTGCAGTAACGCCAAGCTTCTTGAACTGTGCAGGTGAGTACCAAACAAGTGACTTAGAAGAAGCACCGAATGGAGCTCCGTAGACCTTGCCCTTAACAGTTGTAAATGTCTTCCATGCTGGGTTGTAGTAAGTATCGATGTTCTTCAATACTGCAGCAGTTACTGGAACAGCCTTACCTGTGTTAACCATTGTTGTAACAAGTCCTGGCTGAGGAATGATTGCGATGTCAGGTGCGTTTCCGCCCTTTACACGTACTGGAAGAAGTGTTTCGAACTGGTCAGTTGCTTCGTAAGCAATCTTGATGCCAGTACAAAGTGTGAACTGCTGGAAAACGCCTTCCATGATTGTTGCTTCAGGATCACGGATACCAGCGAAAACTTTAACTGTTCCTGTGCCCTTCCACTTTGAATATGCATCACAACCAGCAGCAGATGCTGATGATGTCGTGAAAACGGTTGCTACAAGTGCAATTGCAGCAACAGCTGCAGCTACACCAAGTCCCTTTTTCTTTAGCATGTATGTACCTTTTCTTTAGTTGGTATGTTCTGGGAGGGCTGGAAGGCCCAACACTGTGGCACTATTCTGAAACGCTTATCGGCTAGAAGCAAGGAGTTTGCAGGCAAAATTGAGCGTGGAGATGTTAACAATTGAGTAACGGAGGCCGACCGGTTTTTTGCAGTTTTTTGCAGTCTTCAAGATTGGGGCTGGTTCTACTTAATTGAGCGTAGCTCCATTGCTCTCTGTCACAGCTTTATACCAATAACCGGAATCCTTAATCGTTCGCTGCTGGGTTTGGAAATCAACATGGACTATTCCAAAGCGCTTTTCATATCCTAAAGCCCACTCAAAATTATCAAGTAGTGACCACTGGTAATAACCCTTTACTGGCGAGCCAGCTTCGATCGCATTGCGAACCGCAACGAGGTGTTTGTTGAGATATGAGATGCGGCGTTGGTCGTGAACTTTTCCATCATCGGATACACCATCACCATATGCGCAACCGTTTTCTGTAATGTACAAATCAGGGCATCGATCGCCTAGCTCTTTATGCCAACGCACTAAGAGATTGGTTAATCCTTCTGGAGTTATCGCCCAGCCCATATCTGTTTTATCGCCCAGCATTGTCATATCGACGTTGAGATCAAAGACGTTGGACATGTCATAAAACTTCTCGCCGTCGTTGCCAGGTAACCCCATTCGGTTATCGAAGTAGTAATTGATTCCAATGAAATCATTTTCGGTAGTGCTTGCAAGTTCTAGATCGCCGGCTTTTACAACTGCATTAATTTCATCACCGAAGTGCTTGAGCAGAATCTCAGGGTAGGTTCCTTTATAAAAAGCATCCATCCACCAGCGGTTCTGTTGCGCATCCATTACATCATTTGCATGAATCAATATTGGATCTGTTGGATCATCCATTGGGAAATTTGCTTGATTAAGTACGGGACCAATCAGTAAATCCGCACGTACCTGCTTCATTGCGCGAGATGCAATTGCATGTGCCATCACAGTGTGGTGTGCTGCTGCAAATGCATCTTTTCGTGAAGTGCGACCTGGTGCGTGAACCCCAATGCCATATCCGAGCCATGAAATAACCCACGGTTCATTGATTGGTGAGAATCGTTTAACCCGATCACCAAAATGTTTTGCAACTTCTGCGGCATAGAACTCAAATGCATCGAGAATTTGTCGGTCTGCCCAACCGCCTTTATCTTCTAGTGGTTGAGGTAAATCCCAGTGATAAAGGGTTGCTAGTGGTTCAAGCCCGGCCTCGAGAATTGCGTTGATGAGCTTGTCATAGAAGGCAAATCCGCGTTCTTCGCGCACCTGATCACCTTTTGGAAACAATCGCGGCCAGGCAAATGAGAAGCGGTATGACTTTGCGCCTAGTTCTTTCATTAATTTAATATCTTCTTCAAAGCGGTGATAGTGATCGCATGCGACTTCACCGGTATCACCATGTGCAACTTTTCCTGGGGTGTCACAGAAGGTGTCCCAAATTGAAGGACCGCGACCATCTTCTTTTGACGCGCCTTCAATTTGAAATGCAGCGGTGGCCACACCCCATAGAAAATTATCTGGAAAAGACATCTCTGCTCCTCTGTGGCGCTCTAGAAGATATATGAATAGTTTTGCTTAGTCGCGAGTTAAAGTAAAGAGTCTAGCTTTCTGCAATACCCTTGCCTTATGGTTACTGCGGCAAATTTATTTGATGCTCATTCGATTGTCGGTGATTTAGGTTTAATCGGTGTCCTTGCGATTATCTTCGCTGAGACTGGATTATTAATTGGTTTAGCCTTTCCAGGTGACTCACTTCTCTTCATTGCTGGCATTGCCGCATCTTCAGCTGGAGCCGAGATTCTCGGGGGAGCTTCATTGCACGCTCTCTCAATATTTGTAGGTGCGCCATTAGTTGCAATTATTGGTTCACAATTCGGTCACTTCCTTGGCAATCGCTATGGTCGCAATCTCTTCAATCGTCCTAACGGTCGCTTCTTTACCCAAGAACGAGTTGCTCAGACAGAGCGTTGGCTCACAAAGTATGGGGTTGGTAAAGCGCTAATTCTGGCTCGTTTTATTCCGTTTGTACGAACTCTGATTAATCCAATGGTGGGAATTATTGGTTATCCAGCACGAAAATTTTTGCTATGGAATTCAATCGGTGCGATTGTGTGGACGCAATTGGTTTTAGGTGCGGGTTTTGTACTTGGAAATAAGGTCAGTGGATCAATTGATAAATACTTACTGCCAATAATTGCTCTAATAGTATTTGTCAGTGTGCTTCCGGTCGCTCTAGAAATATTAAAAGAGTGGCGTACAAAGAAAGATTTAAGTTAAAACTAGAGGCCGAGATCTGAAAGTTGGAAAGCTGCGTAGTACTTGTAGCCGGCATCTTTTATGGCTTGCTCTGCGCCGCGTTCAACAATTACTGCAACTCCAACAACAATTGCTCCGGCTTCCTTAAGCGCCTCAACCGCCGTTAATACTGAACCACCTGTGGTTGATGTGTCCTCAACTGCCAATACTCTCTTGCCGGCAACATCTGGTCCTTCAATTCGACGTTGTAACCCGTGCGCTTTTCCTTCTTTGCGAACTACAAAAGAATCGAGTGAGCGACCATTTTTAGCAGCAACATGCATCATCGCTGTTGCTACAGGATCTGCGCCAAGAGTGAGACCACCCACTGCATCAAATTGAAGATCTTTTGTGAGGTCGAGCATTACTTCGCCTACTAGTGGTGCCGCAACGTGATCAAGCGTGATACGTCGTAAATCTACGTAGTAGTCGGCTTCCTTACCTGAAGACAAGATCACTTTTCCGTGTACTACAGCTTTATTGATGATTTCATTCTTTAGGGATTCACGTGCGCTCATGGGTTGACCTTATCTCTTCTTTTCCTCATAGATGATGACTTCTGGCTTCTTCTTCTCTTTCAAGGATTTTGGTGGGTTATCGGTCATGAGAGCATCAACTTCGATTCGTAACTGTGCTACTTCGATTGCCATATTTGCTACCGCCGTTTCAAGTTCAATAATGCGCTTGACGCCGGCGTGGTTGATTCCTTCTCCAACAAGTCTTTGCACCATTCGAAGGGAGGCAATATCTCTTAATGAATAACGGCGATTACGTCCCTCTGTCCGATTTGGTGAGACCAATCCAAGGCGGTCATATTGGCGAAGTGTTTGGGGGTGAAGACCAGAGAGTTCTGCTGCAACTGAGATGACATAGAGACCTGCATCATCATCGAGTGGCGGTTGTACTTCATTTTCGTTCATGACTTTGCCTTTGCGATAAATTCTGAGCGGACATCATGTTCTGATGTTAATTCTGCAAACTTCTTTAAAGCATCGAGTGCTTCACCCTCAACACGTCGTGGCACCTGAACTTCAATTGTGACAAGTAAATCACCAGTTGTATGTCCTTTGGTAATACCGCGGCCCTTCACACGAAGTACGCGTCCCGTAGGTGTTCCTGCGGCTAATCGCACGGTGACATCGTCGCCTGAAAGTGTTGGAACTTTTATATCTGCACCAAGTGTTGCCTCAATAAAAGTCACCGGTAACGTTAAAAGAAGGTTCTCTCCTTTGCGAGAGAAGATTGGGTGAGCTTTAACGGTAAGGAGAATAAAGAGATCTCCTGGTCCTGCCTCACCTGGTGCACCTTTTCCTTTTACGCGAATCTTTGCACCATCATTAACACCTGCTGGTACGCGAGCAATAATGCTTTGGGCTGCTTTGCCATCTGTTGATAATTTTAAATCTAGCGTTGTGCCACTAATTGATTCTTTAAAGCTGATGGTTGATTCGGTTTGAAGATCTTGTCCTTTGCGTGGACCGCGTCGCATACCTGCACCGCCGAAGAGGTTGGCAAAGATATCTTGTGGGTTTGCGCCGCCGAAAACATCAGAGAAATCTCCGCCTTGATAATTTCCACCACCGGTTGGTGCCCGAAACCCACCGCGTTCAAAGAGTGATCTTGCTTCGTCATATTCAGCGCGTTTCTTTGCATCAGACAAAATGTCATATGCCTCTGAGACTGCTTTAAATTTCTCTTCTAACGCAGAATCACCCTGGGTTTTATCAGGGTGTAAGTCACGCGCTAATGAACGGTACTTCTTCTTAATTTCATCTGGCGTCGATTTCTTATCAACTCCAAGAATCTTATAGAAGTCCTTTTCATAGAGATCTTTAGCTGCCATTTGATTTTATTCTGGCTCAGTAACTGCAACTCGCGCAGGGCGCAAGATGCGTTCTTTATATTTATATCCTGGTTGCAAGATTTTCGATGCGGTTGCAACTGATACATCTGTTGAGTTTTCATGAAGGAGCGCCTCATGAATTTGAGGATCAAATTCGTCGCCAGCGGTGCCGTATTTCTCAAGACCGAAACGATTTGTGAGAGATGCCAATTGGTCAGCAACTGCTTTAAATCCACCTGAAAGCTCGCCATGTTCTGAAGCGCGATCAATATCATCCAAAGTAGCTAATAACTCTGTTAAAACCGCACTAATTGCGAGCTCGTGTGAAACTGCACGATCTCGTTCTACGCGTTTGCGGTAATTTGAATACTCTGCCTGGAGACGTTGTAAGTCTGCAGTAAGAGATGCAACCGGGTCAGTCTCCTGACCCGGTGCCTCTACTTCTGTAACTACATCTTCAACCGTCTCTTCAACTACAGGAGTTGATTCTTCAGTCATATTTTTATGCCTGCTCTTCTTCTACAACTTCAGCATCTTCGACGCCATCTTCTGTAGGAGCTCCCTCTGTCTGTGCAGCATTGGCTGCATAGAGTGCACCACCAAGAGCTTGTGAGAGTGTTGAGACTTTTTCGGTTGCTGACTTGATCATTTCGAAGTTAGCACCACCGAGTGAAGTTTTTAACTCTTCTAGAGCGGTATCGAGATCAGTCTTCTGGGTAGCTAGTTCACCTTCGAACTTGCCTTCATTATCTTTTAAGAACTTCTCTGTCTGATAAAGCAGTGAGTCTCCGGTATTTCGGATCTCTGCTTCTTCACGACGTTGCTTATCTTCGTTGGCATGTGCTTCAGCATCTTGCATCATGCGATCAATCTCATCCTTAGAAAGAGCAGAGCCACCTGTAATGGTCATTCCTTGCTCTTTACCTGTTGCGAGATCCTTCGCTGATACATGGACGATTCCGTTTGCATCGATATCGAAGGTAACTTCGATCTGTGGAACACCACGTGGTGCTGGCGCAATTCCGGTGAGCTCAAACATTCCAAGCTTCTTGTTGTAAGCAGCCATCTCGCGCTCACCTTGGTAGGCCTGAATCTGCACCGCTGGCTGGCTATCGTCAGCAGTTGTAAAGATCTCTGAACGCTTTGTTGGGATAGTTGTATTGCGCTCAATCAACTTGGTCATTACCCCACCCTTGGTTTCGATACCAAGAGATAGAGGCGTGACATCGAGAAGGAGAACATCCTTTACTTCACCCTTAAGAACACCTGCTTGAAGCGATGCTCCAATAGCCACTACTTCATCAGGGTTTACGCCCTTATTTGGCTCTTTTCCGCCGGTGAGTTCGCGTACCAAATCAACAACAGCTGGCATACGAGTTGAACCACCAACAAGAACTACTGATTCAATCTTGCTAATTGCAATTCCTGCATCTTTAAGAACAGATTGGAAAGGCTTCTTACAGCGGTCAAGTAAGTCTGCGGTAAGTGCCTGGAATTGCGCACGTGTGATTGTCTCATCGAGGAAGAGTGGGTTCTTCTCGGCATCGACTGTGATGTATGGAAGGTTGATAGTTGCAGATTGTGAAGACGAGAGTTCGATCTTCGCCTTCTCCGCAGCTTCACGAATTCGCTGCATCGCCATCTTATCTTTTGTGAGATCGATACCGTTCGCAGAACCGAATGTCTTTACCAAGTGATCAACAAGTGTTTGATCCCAATCATCTCCACCAAGGTGGTTATCACCAGATGTTGCCTTAACTTCAACAACACCATCGCCGATTTCAAGAAGTGAAACGTCGAATGTTCCGCCGCCGAGGTCGAATACAAGAATGGTTTGTTCTTTATCTGCCTTATCAAGACCATAAGCAAGTGCCGCAGCAGTTGGCTCGTTGATGATGCGAAGGACGTTAAGTCCTGCAATCTCTCCGGCTTCTTTAGTTGCTTGACGCTCTGCATCAGAGAAATATGCAGGGACTGTAATTACTGCATCTGTCACTGTTTCGCCGAGGTATGCCTCTGCATCGCGCTTTAACTTCTGGAGTACGCGCGCTGAAATTTCTTGTGGTGTGTACTTCTTGCCATCGATATCCATGGTCCAGTTAGTACCCATGTGACGCTTTACAGAACGGATTGTTCGTTCAACGTTTGTCACTGATTGACGTTTAGCAACTTCACCGACGAGGACTTCGCCATTCTTTGCGAATGCAACGATCGATGGGGTTGTGCGAGCGCCTTCTGCGTTTGCAATAACTGTTGGTTCTCCACCTTCAAGAACTGAAACGCAGCTATTAGTTGTACCTAGGTCGATTCCGACTGCTCTAGCCATTTATATAACTCCTTCGTTTTCACGATTACTCGTCTCCCGAGCCAATTTGGGTCAGGGTTACCTACTGGGAGACCTGAGTTGATTTTACCCAAAGAGTTGAGTCGATGCGACTCAGGTTTCTTGATACGTTGAACAGGCGACGGTGAGGATTTATTCCCAGCTTTTAGCCGTATGTATCGCGTGGGCCGCGGCCGTTGGAGACCGAGCGGATCCCTTTCTTCCAGCTTGGGGCTTGGGGGCCGATAAAACGTAAGGATTCAACGAGGGCGCCGGGTGCGCTAGCTCGGATTGTCGCCAAAATGTCGTTTTGAGCCAGATTTAATTGGGTGGCCCATGCAGTCGATGAGCATTTGATCAAAAGTTGGCCATCAATCAATGAGATGGGCTCGGCATGTTGGGCAACTTCGCCTCCGACGATATTTGGCCAGGTCGCAAATAGGTTGCCTTCAGCCAATCCAGAATCCCACTCGCGGTCTTTAACTAAGTTCTCCAAAATATTGCTCACTAAGGTCGGGTCGCCGGGGGACTGACCTCGCTCTGGGCGGGGTCGAGATTTTTTAATAAAACCGGTTTTGTAGTTACGGAAGAGGTCAAGGGCGAGGTCGCGTTTACTCATCACTTCCCCTCTTCTGACTCACACTTCCTGGTGAGACGTAGAACTTCGCAGACAATAGCTCTGGTGGGAGGTCACTTTCAACTGCTGTTGTAATAATTGTTTGCTCAGCTAGCAATGTGACAGCTGTTAATTGTTGACGGCGTTGATTGTCTAACTCGGCGAAGATGTCATCGAGAATTAGTACTGGGTCGGCACCTTCAGATTTAAGTAAGGTGTAGCTTCCGATTCGAAGTGCAATTGCCATCGACCAGGATTCTCCGTGGCTGGCATAACCTTTCGCTGGAAAATCACCAAGTTGTAAATGTAGATCATCGCGGTGTGGACCAATCAGGGACGCTCCCCGATCCATCTCTTGTTTTAACACTTCTGCCGCGCGCTCACTTAATATTTTTACATTCTCTTCTACATCGGCTGTAAGTCCTTCGGTAGAAGATTTATATGAGATAGATGCCGGTTTTACTTCATTGAGGTTTCGGTAATGTTCTGCCACAAACGGGTTGAGATCATCTACTAATTTCACACGCTCTGCTGAAAGTTCTGCTCCGAATCGAATCAGTTGTTCAGTCCATGGTTCTAACGCGTTTTGTGGGGCGCGAGTTTTTAATAATGTATTACGT
This sequence comes from Candidatus Nanopelagicaceae bacterium, assembly GCA_947454425.1. GTDB lineage: Bacteria > Actinomycetota > Actinomycetes > Nanopelagicales > Nanopelagicaceae > Planktophila. The sequence goes on along the minus strand of CANGJV010000013.1, from coordinate 1,773 downwards.
TGGCGAACAACGCGATCATAATCTGAGATTACTCCCGCTAATCGTGGTGATTGTGTAATCAATAATTTATCGAGAAAATTCCTTCGGTCTGTTGGTTCGCCTCGAACTAAATCAAGATCTTCTGGCGAGAAATAAACAATTTGAAGTGCGCCGAGAATTTCGCGTTGTGATTTAACAGGGTTGCTATTAAGTCGCGCTCGATTTGCTTTACTAGCGTTGATCTCTAAATCTACTTTTAAAGTTCGGTGGTCGCGCTCGATTTCTGCGCGGATTATTGCTTGGTCGCTACCTAAAGCTAATAAAGGTTGATTGGTTGAAACCCGGTGTGATGATAGGTAGGCGAGGTAGATCAAACTCTCTGCAATATTTGTTTTACCTGAGCCATTGTTGCCAATAAAGGTGGTGGGACCAGGGTTGAATTCCAACTCAAGCTCTTTATATGAGCGAAAGTTTGTGAGAGCTAAGCGTGTGACACGCATAATGAATTCTTACCTAAAAGGATTCTTATGAGGCGTAACGCATTGGCATCAATAAGTATTTATAGCTATCGATAGAGGGGCTATTTGGTTCGGTGCGCCCTGTAAGGATGGCTGGCTTATTTGATCCGGTGAATGAAATTTGGACAAACGGTGTGCCGACCGCTTGTAGCCCATCAGCTAAGAAGGTCGGGTTAAAAGCGATAGAGATTGGTTCGCCGTTTAATAAGACGTCGATTGTCTCGGTTGCTTGTGCTTCCTCACCTGTTCCCGCTTCAAGTGAAACACCACCATCTGCAAATTCAAGACGGAGTGGAATTGTCTTATCCGCAACGAGGGCTACGCGGCGGACTGAATCTAAAAATGGTGCAACTTCAACGACAGCTGTTGTTGTCGCCTCGGTTGGAAGTAAGTGGCGGTATGGAGGAAATGTTCCATCCAACATACGTGATGTCATTGATTTACCCGCACCAGCAAAACCTGCAAGGCGATCATTGCTTGTTGTTGGTGCGAAAGAGAGTGATACTTCTTTTGAACCTGTAAGAGATTTTGCGGCATCTGCCAAAGTGCGAGCGCGCATTAAAGCTGTTGTTGCTAATCCTGGAGTTGATGGGTTCCAAGTAAATTCACGAACTGCTAGACGATAACGGTCTGTCGCCGCCAGTGTGACTTTATCTTCATCAATCTCAACATGAACACCTGTCAGTGTTGGAAGTGAATCATCTCGGCCGGCAGCGATAGCAACTTGTGCAACTGCTGTAGCAAATGTGTCGCTTGCTACTACGCCAGTGCGCTCGGGTAGCTCTGGGAGATTTGGATACTCAGAGAGTGAAAGTGTAGGAAGAGTAAATTTCGCAGATCCTGAAGTAACTAGAACTCGTGATCCATCGAGTGTGATTGTGATTGGTTTATTAGGTAGTGATCTAGAGATTTCAGCTAGTAATTTTCCAGGCACAAGCACTGCGCCTTTTTCAAAAATATCGGCGGTGAAGTTGGCTTTAGATGAGGTTTCTAAATCTGAAGCGGAGAGGATTACTTGATCACCTGTGGCATCAATTTTAATTCCGAGTAGTTCGGTCTTTATTGGACGGGTGGAGAGTGAGCGGGAGACCCAATTAACCCCGTCGGTTAATGCTTGTTGGTCTACTGTGAATTTCATGCCGAAGCCCTCATCTCAATCATCTTTACATCTACTTGGCTATAACCGCCCGCTAGGTTGGAAAGTTTGGCATAGAAGGCGGTAAATAAGGAATGGGCTCTACCTGCAAGATTTATAAACAGGTTCAGATCGGAAGAG
>CANGJV010000012.1 GCA_947454425.1 Candidatus Nanopelagicaceae bacterium | reverse complement strand
ACGTCACTGAAAAATTAGTTGATGCGTATAAATGCGGCGCCGTCCCAATATATTGGGGAGATCTTGGAAGTGACACGAATCTAAATAGAGAAAGCTTCATTAACCTCAAGGACTTTAGCTCACTTCATGACTTAATTGAATATTTACGAAATTTGTCTGAATCCGAATACTTTGAAATACAGAAGCGCCCATTATTAAAAAAAATACCTGATATTTCTGAAATTATAAGTATCTTAACTAATAATTGAGCTCGCGTAATCCGGTTTTTCTATTTTGTCTATAATCTAACGATTCGGTTTTATGTTAAAAATTGCTCTCAAGTAAGGTAAAACTATATAAATTGGCCATTCAATCGGCCCATATTTTCTTAAATAGCGAATATGGGACTTTAATGGCATCCCTTTTCTTCCTCGAAGAAACATAATTCTCTCTTTGACCGTTGAAAAATCTGTTGGATCGACTAAGTTTTCAGAGCATTCCCCGATGGGCTGTTTGAGAATCAACATTTTTATTTGGTTTGCCGCAGCTCTTCTGGAATAGTCAAAGTCAGCATATCCATGGGCATATTTTCCATCGATACTTCCGATTTTCCTATGAGCGTTCCTTGGAATTAGGACAAAATTTCCATTGAAGACATCGCATTCTTGAGCTTCTTCAATAGTCTCAATCATCCTGTACCGAAACGGATGTCTACCGACTTTTTTCATGCCACCATAACTAATTTGCTCTGTGTCACGATCTACAAATTGGCCGACTAAGATTGCTTGTGGATTCTTTTCTCGAATTTGATCAACATAAGTGAACGAGTTGTTAAAATAAGTTGTGTCATCATTCACCCATGCCAAGTAGTCGAATTCATAATTTTCTGTCAGTATATATTCGGCACGCGACATAGATTTAGCCCAATACCATGAACCATCGCCTCGCTCGACTTGAGTCACAATTGGTGAGGATTTCAATAATTCATTCGTACCATCCGAAGATCCGTCATCAACCGCAATTAAGGTAACAACCCAATTTTCGGGAACTTGTTCGACTAACGATTGAAGCCACTTAGAAGTCACATTCACTCTGTTGTGACATGCAACTAAAATCCCTATCTTGACAAATTCTGACACATCTAAAGTGTAACGGGTGACCGGGTAAGGAGGATGCTTCGGATTTTTTGTTATTACTCCCATCTGAAAACATCTAGCCAGGAACCATTCCAATGTGATTGCGTCGATTAAAAATGACTTTCAAGTGGGTTGTGAGGGACTCGAACCCCCGACCCAGGCATTAAGAGTGCCTTGCTCTACCAACTGAGCTAACAACCCATTTAAGCGCCGAAGCACTTAAATGCAGAGCAGAACATACCAGTTTCTCAAGGCAGTTCTGACCATTCCTTTTCCTTGAAAGAGTGGGGGATTGCCACAGAAATGGGCATGATTGAGAGATGAGAAGAGCCGTATCCAAGTGGGAAATCCGCATTACCGCCTTGCTGATTGCAAGTGCAATGGCGCTTCCCCTCACACCGGCAGAGGCTGCTGATCAGAAGGCTTCAGTCGTACTTGAGACCCTGGCAGTGAAGGGTCGAGCACCTAAGACTGGATATGACCGCAGCTCCTTCGGTGATTGGGCAGATCCCAATGGCAATGGATGCGATACCCGAAATGACATCCTCAATCGCGACCTCAAATCGATTACCTACAAATACTCCAACGATAACTGCACTGTAATGACAGGTATTTTGGTTGACCCATATTCAGGCACAACGATGGATTTCTTGCGGGGAGTAAAGACCAGCAGTCTCATCCAAATCGATCACGTTGTTGCTGTCTCTGATGCTTGGCAGAAGGGCGCCTTTAGGTGGGCAGATAGCACCAAAGTTTCTTTCTATAACGACCCATTGAATTTACTTGCAGTACAAGGTCGTTTGAATTCGCAGAAAGGCGATGGTGATGCAGCAACGTGGTTGCCACCGCTAAAGAGTTTTCGCTGCGCTTATGTGGCAAGGCAGATTGCAGTGAAAGCAAAGTATTCGATTTGGATTACAACAGCTGAGAAAGCTGCAATGAAAACAATTCTAGCAAAGTGCCCAGGGCAGTTGCTGCCTAAAAGCTAAATAAGATTTGAATTAGAGCGCATCTCCGCCGCGCTCGCCGGTGCGAATACGGATGACTTGCTCAACATTTGTTACCCACAACTTGCCATCACCAATTGATCCGGTGTTTGCAGCGGTAACAATTGTGTCAACGATTGATTGTGCATCGGCATCATCTGCCAATACTTCAATGCGCACCTTTGGGATGAAATCGACGGTGTATTCGGCACCACGATAGATCTCGGTGTGGCCCTTCTGGCGACCAAAGCCACGGGTCTCAGAGACAGTCATTCCGGCAACGCCTGCTGCTTGCAGCGCGACCTTGATGTCATCAACCTTTGCAGGCTTAACAATTGCGGTTATGAGCTTCATATCTTTGCCTTCAATCTCTTCGTTGCTCGCCTAGTAGCGATTGGAATTTCCGGTGATGTCATATGCAGTTTCTGCGTGGAATGTTGCATCAAGGCCATTGAGCTCATCATCGCGAAATACGCGGAATCCAATGGTCTTTGAAATGATCGTTGCAATCAGCCATGTTGCGCTAAATGAGAAGAGGGCAACGACTACAACGGCAATTGCTTGGTGGCTTAATTGGGTTGTGCCACCGCTGAAGAAGAGGCCGTTGGCACCTGCTGCATTTGCAGTCAGTGTTGCAAGCAAACCAATTGCGAGCATGCCCAAGATGCCGCCGATGCCGTGTACTCCAACCACATCGAGAGAATCGTCATAGCCATACTTGTATTTGCGGGTAACAGCCCAAGCTGATGCGACACCTGCAATTAATCCGAGAATCAACGCACCTAGGGGATTGAGATATCCGCAAGCTGGTGTGATTGCAACTGCGCCAGCGATTGCACCTGATGCAACGCCGAGTGTGGTTGCCTTGCCATCGCGAAACTTCTCAAAGGCCATCCAAGTCATCGCTGCAGCAGCTGTTGCAATCTGGGTGTTGACCATTGCTGTTGCTGCAAGATGACCGGCTGACAAAGCAGAGCCTGCATTAAATCCAAACCAACCAAACCAGAGCGCACCAGCGCCGAGAAGTACTAGCGGCATGTTGTGAGGGCGCATTGGATCTTTCTTAAAGCCATCGCGCTTACCAAGAACAAGTGCCAAGGCTAGGGCTGCCGCTCCTGAGTTAATTTCAACCACAAGGCCACCGGCAAAATCGAGTGCATGCAGTTTGTCTACAATCCAGCCGCCTTTGCCATTTTGGGAAGCGAAGACCCAATGACAGATAGGGATGTAAACCAGAGTGACCCAGAGAGCAACGAAGAGAACCCAAGAGCCAAACTTTGCACGATCTGCAATCGCACCAGAAAGAAGTGCCACCGTAATAATGGCAAAGGTCATCTGGAACATGACAAATGCAAGGGTTGGTATTTCATGTCCTGGAGCGCCGACAACTTGGTCCAGAGTTCCGGCAAGACCTAAATTATCGAAGCTGCCGATAAGGCCGCCCTTAGATTTTCCGAATGCCAATGAATAACCATAGAGAACCCAGATGATGGTGGTGATGCCCATTGCAGCAAATGACATCATCATCATGTTGAGGGCAGATTTTGCGCGGACCATGCCGCCATAAAATAAGGCGAGCGCCGGTGTCATAAAGAGAACGAGCGCTCCGCTCATTAATACCCAAGCTGTATCTCCGGCATTGATAGCGTGCATAAGTTTCTCCGTAACTTATTTAGAAAGTATTAAGTTTCTGTTGTGCTCTTACTTTGTAGCCTTATAGCGATCGTATGAAGCTTGAATTTCCTGCTCGGCTTCATCATGGCCAACCCAATCGCCACCGATAACTTCCTTGCCTGGCTCTAGCGTTTTGTAGACCTCAAAGAAGTGCTTGATTTCTTCGAGTTCGTAGACCGGTAGGTCCTTAATATCTTTAATTGCAGATTTGCGGATATCGCCAGCTGCAACACAGAGCAACTTGTCATCGCCACCCTTTTCATCGGTCATGCGCAACATCGCAACTGCGCGAGCAGAGACAACGCAGCCAGGAAAAGTTGGCTCATCCAACATCACCAAAGCATCAAGTGGGTCGCCATCGTTAGAGAGGGTGTTCTTGACGAAGCCATAGTCATGGGGAAAGCGGGTAGCGGTAAAGAGCATGCGGTCTAGACGGATCTCATGGGTCTCATGGTTGATCTCGTACTTGTTGCGTGAGCCGGCTGGAATCTCAATGACTACATCGAAAATCATCTGCTACTTCTTTCTATTGGCCTTCATAAAGCTTTGCGCGAAGGGAAATCTTGGGGTGAGCGACGGGGCTCGAACCCGCGACATCTCGGACCACAACCGAGTGCTCTACCAGCTGAGCTACGCCCACCATGTGCTGTGTAGGGGGCTACTTTACCCGCCAAGGAGCGAAATTAAGAAACCGGATTTTCGGCGCCTTCTTTACTGCAGGCTTTGCGCTGAAAACAGCGCTGCGGTAGTACTTCAACTCTTCAATCGAGTCTTTGATATCTCCAAGTGCGCGATGGTTGCCGATCTTTGCTGGCGCTGCGAAGTAAGCCTTTGGATACCAGCGACGAGATAGCTCTTTAATAGTTGAGACATCGATGGTGCGATAGTGCAAGAACTCAGCCAGCGCCTTCATATCTCGTGCGATAAATCCACGATCGACCGAAACTGAATTTCCAGCAAGCGGTGATTTACCGGCAACGACTCCGGCTGATTCGAGATATTTCAAAATCTGCTCTTGTGCCTCTTCTACTGAAATGCCATTGGGGATCTCTGTAATCAGGCCAGAGGAGGTATGCATATTGCGGACAAAGTCATTCATTGAGGCGAGCTGGCCTTCGGTGGCGTGGATGACGAGGTCTACGCCTGCGCCAATGACGTTGAGCTCTGAATCAGTCACAAGGACGGCAATCTCGACCAGGGCATCGGTCTCAAGGGAGAGACCTGTCATTTCGCAGTCAATCCAGATGAGATGGGGGAGTTCTGTAGCCATGGGGCCGAGCGTACTGGGTGCGATGAGTTTTCAACTCTCGTTCACCTTCCGTTCACCTACTAACACTCTGATTTTCCCGGGTTAAAGGCAGGATTCGCTTCATGTCGACCACCCTGGAAGCAGGTCAAATCCCTGCCCCTCGCGAGCTCACCACTAAGCACCGTAGATCCGACACCATCTTTCGTGGCGTTGTCACCGGCTTTGGAATGACCGCACTTCTTATTCTTACCTTGATCGGACTATTCCTTTCGTTTCGCGGAATCCAAACTTTGCATACGCAGGGATTTGGATTTTTAACGCGTTCAAATTGGGATGTTGTTCAGGGTGATTCCGGTGCAACTTATAACCTCGGCGTTGGCGCGATGCTCTTTGGAACTGTGCTGATTTCAATTGTGGCTTTGGTAATTGGCGTGCCGCTATCGGTTGCGCTCGCGCTCTTTCTTACCTTCTATGCACCTGCTCGCGTAAAAACATTTTTGGTTTCAGTCGTCGACTTGATGGCGGCCTTCCCATCAGTGCTCTTTGGACTTTGGGGATTCTTCGTACTTATGCCGCTTGCAACGTATTGGGCGAAGATCATCTTTAAATATCTCAACTGGATTCCACTCTTTGATGCGCCACAGTACTTCTTTGAGCGCTCGCCATTTATTGCAGGTCTTGTTCTTGCCATCATGATTATTCCGATTGTTACATCGGTTGCGCGTGAAGTCTTTGCGCAAACTCCGCTAGATCGCATCCAAGCTGCATACGCACTCGGTGCAACAAAGTGGGGCGTAATCAAGACTGTGGTATTTCCCTTTGGCAGCAGTGGTCTTATTGGTGGCGCAATGCTTGGCCTTGGTCGCGCGTTCGGTGAAACAGTTGCGGTTTACTCAGTTCTTAATATCGTCTTTAAAGTTAATTTCCACGTGCTCTATGGCTCAGGCGGAAACGTTGCTTCAATGATTATCCAGAAGTGGGGCGAATCAACAGCCGATGAAACAACTGCGCTACTTGCAGCTGGCTTTATCCTCTTCCTGCTTACTTTGTTGGTAAACCTCGGTGCAAACTTCATCGTCCGCAATACATTGAAGTCAGGAAAGTAAGATGAGCGAAACTACATTCCTCGACATTAAGCCTCGCCAACCTTGGAAGGCGACACCGAAAGATCGTGCAATTACCTTCTCCGTCCTGCTTCTTGCATTGGCTCTTGCCGGGGCTGCAGTAAAGCTCACCGGCTTATCGGGCAAACTCGGCTTCGCGCTCTCATTCTTAGTCTTCTCAACCGTACTTCAAATTTTTGTGAGCGTTCGAAAGTTTGGACGTAAGGCGCTCGGTGATTCGATTGCAACTTCTCTGATCTACACCGGTGCAACTCTTACCTTCTTGCCAGTTGGAAGCATTCTCTTTATAACCATCAAAAATGGCGTTGCAGGTCTGCGTTGGAACCTCTTCACCACAGATATGTTTAACGCATCATTCCTAGATCCAATCGGCAACGGTGGTCTGCTTCACGCACTTGTCGGAACCGTGATGTTGATTGTGATTGCAATGATTATCTCGGTACCGATGGGAATCATGACTGCCCTCTACCTCACCGAAATTCGAGGTAAGGGTTCAACTCTTATCCAATTCGTAGTGCAGGCAATGTCTGGCGTGCCATCAGTTGTTGCGGGTCTCTTTATCTTCACATCCGTCATTCTCTTAACACCACTGAAGGCATCAACGACTGCCGGTGCTTTAGCACTTACTGTTTTGATGATTCCAACAGTCACTCGTACTGCGCAAGAAGTTCTTTTGCTAGTACCAGCAGATCTTCGTGAAGCAGGACTTGCGATGGGTGCAACTCAGTGGAAGACCGTTGCCACAATCGTGGTGCCAGCTGCCCGAAATGGTTTGATTACAGCGACAATCCTTGGCGTTGCCCGTATCGCTGGCGAGACTGCGCCCTTGATCTTTACTATCGGCGGCGCCGATAAGTTAAACCTCAATCCCTTTAAGGATTATCAATCAGCGATGCCTTTCTATGTCTGGAAAGGTCTGACGCTTGGAACTCCTGAATCAATTCAGCGTTCTTGGACTGCGATCTTGATTCTTTTGATTCTTGTACTTTCACTCTTTATAGCGGCGCGAACACTCGGCGGACGGAGATTTAAATAATGTCAGAGAACCAGAATCAAAATCCTGAAGGAGAAGAGATGACAACCCAGGCAGCAGCTTCATCGTCGTTAGCTAGTATCTCTAGCGAAAACTTAGGCAAGCGCGCTCCGGGTACGAAGCCACTCGGTGCAGGTCTTGAGGCACGAGGCGTACATGCATGGTTTGGAAAGCATCACGCACTAGCAAATGTCTCACTCGACTTCTCTGCCGGTACCGTCACAGCGCTTATCGGTCCATCAGGTTGTGGTAAGTCAACATTTATTCGCACACTCAACCGGATGCACGAGTTCATCCCATCTGCCGCAATGGCCGGTGAAGTATTGCTCGATGGTAAAGATGTATATGCAGCAGGAACAGATGTTACAAAGATCCGTCTTCAAATCGGTATGGTCTTTCAGAAGCCAAACCCATTCCCATCAATGACAATCGGCGAGAACGTTCTCTCTGGTATCAAGTTAGCTCAGCTCAAGGTTGAGAATAAAGATGACTTACTCGAAGAGTGCCTGGTTCGCGCCGGTCTCTGGAAGGAAGTAAAGGATCGTCTTGGCGCACACGCAGGCGGCCTCTCAGGTGGTCAGCAGCAGCGTCTCTGTATCGCGCGCTCATTGGCAGTTAAGCCAAAGGTGCTCTTGATGGACGAGCCATGTTCTGCGCTCGACCCAGGTTCAACTCTTCGCATCGAAGACACCATCAACGAACTCTCATCATCGATGACAATCATCATTGTTACGCACAACATGCAGCAGGCAGCTCGCGTCTCTGATTACACCGCCTTCTTCCTCTCTGAGGGTGGCCCGGGTCAGATGATTGAAGTTGCGCCGACTAGCGAAATTTTCTCTCGACCTCGAGATAAGCGCACCGAGAACTACGTTTCCGGGCGTTTCGGCTAAAACTCATTCACGAGTTGTTCACTTAACGTTTCAGAACAGTTAGCGCTAAATCGGCCAATAGTTTCTTTAACTCGTTAATTTTGCCCTCGACACCACGTCCATTTATCGAAGGGTTCTTAATGAACAAGTCACGTTCACTCAAGATCGCAGCAGTTGCTACAGCGATCACACTAGCTTTCACTCCAGTTGCACATGCTGCAACATGGAAGTCTGGTGGAGCTTCATCTGTTAACGGCCTTATGGCTGCATGTAAAGCAAAGTACCAGGCAGCAACTGGTGATGACTTCCCTTATAACGGTACCGGTTCAGGTACAGGCAAGACTGGCGTAAAGAACGGCACAATGGATTTCGCATTCTCAGATTCATTCGAGACAGCACCACTTGCTAACGAAGTTCAGGCTCCAGCATTCGTTTGGCCAGTAGCTATCCTTACAAACACAGGTGGAACAAATAAGCCACTCACACTTTCAACAGAGACAATCGCAAAGATTTTCGCTGGCAAGATCACACGTTGGGATGATCCAGCAATTGTTGCTGAGAACAACCGTCCAATCACCACAATCATTTACTCTAAGGATTCAAACGGCAATGTAAAGAAGGATAAGACTGGTGCACCAATCGTTCTTCGCACACAGGTTATTAACCAGAAGCGTATTCTTCCTGCAAAGCCAATCACAGTGTTCTACCGTTCAGCGAACTCAGGAACATCTAACAACCTCACAAACGCATTTAACAAGCTCTATCCATCAATCTGGACAAAGCCTGCTGCAGATGCATTTGCTTCAGCATTCCCTGGCGATATCACTGCGAACCCACAGTACTTCCGTGGCGCAACAGGTTCAGGCGATGTAGCAAATGGTGTGAAGGCAACTACATACTCAATCACATACGCTGAAGTTGGTTTTGCTGCTGCTCCATACAACCTTGCAATCACAAAGGTTCTTAATGCTGCAGGTAACGCAATTACACCTTCATCAGATTCAGCAATGGCTGCAGCTGCTCAGGCAACTGTCGCAGCTGATGGAAAGGTGACATTTGCATACGATACAAAGGATGCAGATGCTTACCCATTCACAGCAACAACATATGCACTAGCGCTTTCAGGTAAGTCAAACTCAGCAGATATTGCTAAGACTCTTAACTACCTCTCAAACAACTGTGCAAAGGACAATCCTGAGCAGGGCTTTGGTGCATATACATCAACCAACGCTTTTGCTAAGGCATTCCAGACACAGCTTGCAAAGCTCAAGTAATACAAACCTCCAAAGAATAAAACTGGCCGGATCCCTTAAGGGGTCCGGCCAGTTCTTATTCTTAAGCAGTTAATCAATGGGCCAATAAGGCCTTTGTGCGCCTGGCTGGAATCGAACCAGCGACAACCTGCTTAGAAGGCAGGTGCTCTATCCGACTGAGCTACAGGCGCATTTCACAGTGCAAACGCTTGCCTGTGATTCGTAAGGGGCAATAGTACCCAGTAAGGTTTGCAACTATGGCTGAGTTCATTTACACGATGAAGAAGGCGCGTAAAGCGCATGGTGAGAAGGTAATTCTCGACGACGTAACCTTGATGTTCCTACCCGGAGCAAAGATCGGCGTTGTAGGACCTAACGGAGCCGGTAAATCAACGGTTCTACAGATCATGGCCGGACTTCAGCAACCATCTAATGGTGAGGCATATCTAGCACCTGGCTACACAGTCGGAATCCTGATGCAGGAGCCAAAGCTCAATGAAGATAAGACCGTTCTGGAAAACGTGCAAGAAGGCGTTTCAGAGACGATGGAGATGGTTCGCCGCTTCAACGAGATCTCAGAAGAGATGGCCAATCCAGATGCAGATTATGACAAGTTGTTATCTGAGATGGGCGAACTCCAAGAGCAGCTCGATCACCGCAATGCGTGGGAGCTCGATTCACAACTCGAGCAAGCGATGGATGCACTTCGCTGCCCACCAGGAGATGCCGATGTAAAGGTTCTCTCTGGCGGTGAAAAGCGTCGCGTTGCGCTCTGTAAATTATTGTTAGAAGCGCCAGATCTTCTGCTCCTTGATGAGCCTACTAACCACCTTGATGCCGAGTCAGTTCTATGGCTCGAACAACATTTAGCTAAGTACCCAGGCACCGTTGTTGCGATTACCCACGATAGGTACTTCCTCGACAACGTTGCACAGTGGATTCTCGAACTCGATCGTGGTCGCGCATATCCATATGAAGGAAATTACTCAACCTATCTCGAGACAAAGTCAGCCCGTCTTAAAGTTGAAGGTCAGAAGGATGCAAAGCGCGCAAAGCGTTTAACGGAAGAACTCGAATGGGTTCGCCAGAATGCAAAGGGGCGCCAAGCAAAGTCAAAGGCGCGTCTTGCACGTTATGAAGAGATGGCAGCTGAAGCAGACAAGATGCGTAAGTTGGACTTTGAAGAGATTCAAATTCCACCTGGACCACGTCTTGGAAATGTTGTTGTTGAAGTCGAACACCTAGTTAAGGGATTCGGGGATCGTGTTCTGATTGATGATCTCTCATTCACGCTGCCACGTAACGGAATTGTGGGAGTCATTGGACCTAACGGTGCTGGTAAGACAACACTCTTTAAGACCATTCTTGGACTCGAGCCAGCAGATTCAGGAAACGTCAAGATTGGTGAGACGGTAAAGATTTCCTATGTCGATCAGTCTCGTGGCGGAATCGATCCTAAGAAATCACTCTGGGAAGTTGTCTCAGATGGTTTGGACTTTATTAAGGTTGGACAAGTTGAAATGCCATCGCGCGCATACGTTGCAGCATTTGGATTTAAGGGTCCAGATCAGCAGAAGCCAGCCGGAGTCCTCTCTGGTGGAGAGCGCAACCGTCTCAACCTCGCACTTACCTTGAAGCAAGGCGGAAACTTGCTCCTCCTGGATGAGCCAACAAACGACCTCGATGTTGAAACTTTGGGATCACTTGAAAATGCGTTGCTGGAATTTCCTGGCTGCGCCGTTGTGATCTCTCACGATCGTTGGTTCCTCGACCGCGTTGCAACACACATTTTGGCTTATGAAGGTGATTCAAAGTGGTTCTGGTTTGAAGGAAACTTCGAGTCATATGAAGAGAACAAGATCTCTCGCTTAGGTGCAGATGCAGCGCGTCCACACCGTGCGACTTATCGGAAGCTCACTCGCTAATGATTTACACCAACAAGCAATTTGTTCGCTGGGATGACATTGATGCCTTTGGTCATGTCAATAATGCAAAATATCTGACCTACATTCAGGAAGCCCGCTTTCAATGGTCTTTCTATGAGGTGCAAGCAGATGGCCAAAAGCCGACCTTGCTTGAGATGGTGGTTGCTCGCAACGAGATTGATTATTTGGTCCCGATTTATAATGGTGGACTCTTCTATGACATCAACTTATGGGTTGAATCAATCGGCAATAGCTCATTTGTCTTAGGTTATGAAGTTGTCGGTGAAGATGGCGTAATGCATGCAAAGGTGAAGAGCGTTCAAGTAGCAGTCTCAATGGAGACGAAGAAGTCGCGTCCGCTAACAGATGTTGAGAAGAGCTTTCTCGGTAAGTACCTTCGCGACTAGGTAAATGTCGGATATGAAGAAGATTCATCCAGCGTGGATTGCGCTAGTAGTTACATTCTTAACTCTGATGGCAACAGCTGGTTTTAGATCAGCACCCTCTGTCTTAATCGTTCCGCTGGAAGATGCCTTTGGTTGGTCTCGCTCACAGATTTCTTTTGCGGTTGCACTCAACGTACTTATCTTTGGTTTGGTCGCACCATTTGCCGCCGCCTTAATGGAGCGCTTTACCGTCCGCAAAGTTGTGATGTCAGCGCTGACCTTTGTCTCTATCAGCGCCGCCTCTACCGTCTTTATTACTCAGCCATGGCATCTCTGGGCGCTCTGGGGAGTTTGCGTAGGAATCGGCACCGGTTCTATGGCGCTCGTCTTTGCAGCAACCATTGCTAACCGTTGGTTTATTAAGAATAAGGGAATTGTGGTCGGCGCATTAACGGCAGCTGGTGCATCGGGGCAGTTAGTTTTCTTGCCGTTGTTATCTCACTTTGCAATTGCATACGGCTGGAAGTCAGTATCGATAACAATCGCGATTGCAGCTCTTGCCGTTGTACCTCTGATTTATCTCTTTCTTAAAGAGAGTCCACAAGCAATTGGAACAACTCCTTATGGAGCGCCAGCAGATTGGCAGCCAGCACCTAAGAGCGAGTTGAGCGCATTCGCGCTTGCAATCGACACTTTTAAGCAAGCCAAATCTGATTACAACTTTAAAGTTCTCTTCTTTACATTCTTCGTCTGCGGATTATCAACAAATGGGTTGATTGGCACTCACTTCATCCCGGCTGCACATGATCATGGAATGTCTGAACCAGTAGCAGCCTCACTTCTGGCACTTGTCGGCGTCTTTGATGTGATTGGCACACTAGCCTCTGGATACCTGACGGATAAATATGATCCCCGTAAATTGCTCTTCTTCTACTACGGCTTTCGAGGTTTGTCGCTTTTCCTCTTGCCGTCAATCTTATTTTCTTCACTTCACCCATCAACTCTGGTCTTTGTAATTTTCTACGGACTAGATTGGGTGGCAACCGTGCCACCAACTATTGTTTTAGCGCGCACAGTGCTCGGACCAAATCGTGGAACCATCGTCTATGGCTGGGTATTTGTGGGCCATCAAATTGGCGCATCTGTTGCAGCATTTGGTGCAGCGTTATTGCGAGTTCACTTCGGTAACTACGCAATCGCTTTTTATATCTCGGCTGCGATGTGTTTATTCTCCGCCTTCCTTGTATTGCAGATCGCGAAAGATAAAACTATTAGTGAACTGAGGGTCTAAGTGGCAGAGCGCGATACAACTAATTATTACGAGTTATTCGGGGGAGAAGCTTTCTTCTCAGATCTCGTCTCACAGTTCTATGCGCGCGTTGCTACCAATGAGATTCTTCGTCCGATGTATCCCGAAAGCGATATGGCAGGTGCTGCCCGTCGGCTTCAGATGTTTCTAGAGCAATATTGGGGCGGGCCAACTACCTATCAAGCAGAGCGCGGCCACCCTCGTCTTCGTATGCGCCATGCAGGTTTTAAGATTGGTCCAGCTGCTCGTGATGCATGGCTTACTTGTATGCGCGAGGCGGTAAATGGCATGGAGATGGATGATCAGGCGCGCGAGAAGTTGTGGCGATACCTAGAGGGAGCAGCCGAGCATCTACTCAATTCTTTCGAAGATTAAGAGCAGAGTTACTTCTTAGATTTATTTCCTACAACCAGAATCTCGCCATTACGTAGGAACCACAATGTGCCATGAACATCGCGCACAGTTGTAATGCGCAGACCAACTTTTTCAACAGCGCCTTCAATATCGCCAACCTTGACTGTGTCACCAACTCCATATTGATCTTCTGCCAACATAAAGATTCCAGAGAGAAAATCTTTGACCAAAGTTTGTGAACCAAGTCCGAGTGCAACCCCAACGATTCCGGCAGATGCAATAACTGGGCCGAGATCAAATCCAAACTCTGCTGCAACCATACCTACGGCTATTACCCAGACAAAGGCGTTATAGATAGAGGTAAGAACTGTGCCAATGGTGCGGGCGCGTTCGGCTTGACGGACGACTACTCCTGGGCCGGGCTTCAAATCAGCGCTAGCTAACTTTGCAACGGCGCGGTCGATGGCGCGGTTGCCGAGAAAGTGGCTTACGAGTGCGATGAGAACAATCACAAATACTCGAAGAGGTGCGCCACTAAACCAATCGATAATTGCCTGGGTACGTTCGCTCATAGGGTTAAGGATAGACTCATCCCCATGATTACGTCGTTCATTCAAGCAGCACACCGTTTACCGATGGTAAATCAAGAGGGTGGCGCTATGCCAGGTCCCGGCCTTACTGCACTTGAGACCTTTACTTACTTTGTCGCTACGCCAATTCTTCTCTTCGTTGTCATTGGTGGTCTTTCTTGGATTGCATCAGCGCCAAAGAAGGAGAAGAGCAAAGAGATTGCCTCAAAGAGCGATGAAGATAATAATGATTTCATCACCTTTATTGCATAAGAATTATTAATAAGAAAAGCCCCAGTCGAATCGACTGGGGCTTTTCTATTTCCAACTATTAGGCGTCTTTTGCCTGTGCCTTCAAAGCGCGAGCAAGTGCATCGCGCTGTTCAGAGACAATACGGCGAAGACCGTGTGCTGCATCTTTTCCAGCGCCAGTTAACCAACCTTCAACCTTTGCAAGTGAGGCTGCTGAAACTTGGAATGATGGGAATGCAAGAAGTGCAATGTTGCTTGCAAACTCATATGTATGAGATGTCCAGTAATCCATGATCAGATCAAAGTACTTATCCGCATAAGGCGCTGTGATTTCACGCTGACCTGGGCGATTAAATCCTTGGATAGTCTGAATCTGGATATGGTTTGAGATCTCCTTAGTTGTTGCAAGCTCCCATGCTGCAGCCTTTGTCGCTGCATCAGGACCGACTGCGCGACCGTAGGCAGCTGCCTTTTCGCCATCTGCGCTCTTATCGTTTGCAAGCTCGGCTTCAACTTCAGCCACAGTTGCTGCACCACGTTCGACGAGTGAGTTGAGCAATGTCCAACGAAGGTTTGCATCGACGGTTACTCCCGCGAGCTTGCCATCGAGAATCTCGCGCACCTTTGCAACCTGTGCAGGTGACTTAGCAGTGTTGGCAAAGCTACGTACGAATTGAAGCTGTAGATCGCTGCCAGCTGCTGCGCCATTAAGAAGTCCCTCAATGCCATCAGCCAACTGTGTGCGTAGAGCGTCACGGTTCTTATCTGATGCATAGAGCTCGACTGCAGTACCAAGCTGCAACATCTGGGTTGCAACAACGGCAACATCTTTCTCGTGCACAAGCGCATTAAGAACCATTGGAACATAGTCACTTGTAGCGAGTTCGCCATCGCGAGTCATATCCCAGACGGCAGACCAGGCTAGAGCGCGAGTCAAAGAGTCTTCGATATTGCCGAGGTGGCTCTTGAGTGTTGCAATGCTGCGATCATCGAAGCGAAGTTTGCCGTATGACAAGTCGCCATCATTGAGAACTACGAGATCAGCTGTCTTCTCGCCAGCAAGTTCTGGAACATTTGTTGTTGAACCAGCAACATCTAGTTCTACGCGCTTACGGATGACAATCTTGTCGCCGTCAATATCGTAGAGACCAACTGCCATGCGGTGCGGACGAAGTTCCTTTGATCCGGCAGGGACAAGTGGAGCTTCCTGCTTAACTGCAACCGATGTGTACTTATCGCCATCGATAACAAGCTCTGGGCGCCATGTATTTACACCAGAAGTTTGTAGCCAGGTAGCAATCCAAGGCTTGAGGTCGCGACCGGAAGTTGCTTCAAGCTCGACAATCAAATCATTAAGTGTTGTATTGCCCCATGCATGCTTCTCGAAGTACTTCTTAAGGCCTGCAATAAATGCATCGAGTCCAACGTATGCAACGAGCTGCTGCAAGACAGATGCTCCCTTTGCATATGTGATTCCATCGAAGTTTGTCTTTACTGCTTCAAGGTCATGCATATCTACTGCAATTGGGTGAGTAGATGAGAGCTGATCTTGGCGGTATGCCCAGTTCTTGCGCTCTGCATTAAAGACTGTCCATGAATTTGTGAAGCGAGTTGCGTATGCAAGTGTGTGATACGAAGCCCACTCAGCAAATGATTCGTTGAGCCATAGGTCATCCCACCAAGTCATTGTGACAAGGTCACCGAACCACATATGTGCCATCTCGTGGAGAATGACATTTGCGCGCCAGTTGTATTCCTTATCGGTTACCTTTGAGCGGAATACGAAGTAGTTCTCGGCAAATGTTACGCAACCTGCGTTCTCCATCGCGCCGGCATTGAATTCTGCGACTGCAATCTGGTCGTACTTATCGAATGGGTATGCAAGACCGAAATCCTTCTCGAATGCAGCAAAGCCGCGGCGAGTGATATCGAAGAGCTCTTCAGCATCCATGTGCTCAGCAAGTGACTTGCGGCAGTAGAGACCAAGTGGAACAACCTTTGCGCCCTTGTATTCGCTCTCGACCTTGAAGTAAGGACCAGCGACAAGTGCAGTGAGGTAGGTAGAGATGCGTGGAGTTGTTGTAAATGTCCACTTCTTATTGCTACCTGCATCAACCTTTGAAGCGACCGGGTTATTTGAGATAACTTCCCAGTGGCCAGGAACTGTGGCAGAGATTGCAAAAGTTGCCTTGAGGTCTGGCTGATCGAAACAGACGAATGTGCGACGAGCATCTGGCACTTCGTGCTGGGTGTAGAGGTAGACCTCTCCATCAGCTGGATCTTCGAAACGGTGAAGACCTTCGCCAGAATTTGAGTAGATACCTTCGAATTCAACATACAACTCGTTCGTTGCAGCAAGAGCTGGAAGGAAGATTGATTCGCCGTCGAACTTTGGATCGAATGCTTCGCCGTTGAGCTCTGCCTTAATGACAGATTTTCCGACCGCATCGATAAAAGTTGTTGCACCTGGCTTGAGGCAGTCGAACTTGATTCGGTTTTTGACGATGAAGTTCTCTGATCCGACGGTGAGGTCTAGATCAATATCGTAAGAATGGACCTTTACGAGTGAAGAACGTTCTTGGGCTTCTGCACGTGTGAGATTTACACCAGGCACTTATGACTCCTTATATATGGTCAATGAGGTTAATTCAGACGCTTATCCAACCATGAGAGTCCGCTTTCGTCATCGGCAATGCTGGGGCGAAGTTAGGATTACGCCCATGGAAGAGCCAACGGTCAGAAGTTATCGAATCCGTGGCACTCGTATCACCGCTCCTCAGCAATTAGCCCTCGATACCCACTGGGATTCTTATGGCATCGAGCAGAGCACTCAGATTCTCGACCTCAAAAAACTCTTTCCAGATTCCACTTCAGTAATCATGGAGATTGGCTTTGGCATGGGGGAGGCGACTGCGCTGATCGGAAAGGCATTTCCTGAGACCGGATTCTTAGCAGTGGATGTACATCGCCCAGGTGTTGGAAAACTCTTTTCCCTTATCCATGAACATGGGCTAAAAAACCTTCGCGTTATTCAGGGTGATGCTCACTTAATTTTGCACGACATGATTGCTGACCAATCACTTGATGGGATTCATTTATTCTTTCCTGATCCATGGCAGAAGAAACGCCATAACAAGCGTCGAATCGTCAATGCTGATTTCTTAGCGTTGATTGCGCCAAAGATTAAAGACGGTGGGTTTATTCATATCTCAACTGACTGGGTTCCATATGCAGAATGGATTGAAGAAGTCTTTGCTACTTCCACACTATTTACCGGCGGAAAAGTTGAGCGGCCAGAGTGGCGCCCAGTAACTCGCTTTGAAGGACAAGGAATCACCAAAGACCATCAGGTCAATGACTTTCGATATGTAAAGAGCTAATTGCTTTCGTAGTTAGAGATCTTTGCAATCCGGCGCGCATGACGTTCGTCGCCTGGGTAGGCAGTTGCAATAAAAGTATCGATGAAGCTTTTAACTTCAGCACTTGAATGCTGACGTTGACCCACTGAAATCACATTGGCATTGTTATGTTCGCGGGCAAGCTTTGCGGTCTCGATGCTCCAGACCAGGGCGGCACGAATGCCATTAACTTTATTTGCAGCGATTTGTTCGCCGTTTCCAGAGCCGCCTAAAACGATACCCATCGATAAAGGATCTTTTGCGACCGCTTCGGCGGTTGGAATACAGAAGTCAGGGTAATCATCGAGTGCATCAAATTCATATGGGCCGTGGTCGGTTACATCGTGACCGCCGGCAACCAAGTGCTCGATTAGTTCATTCTTAAACTCAAGGCCAGCGTGATCGCTACCGATGTGAATGCGCATGTGCAATTAAATCACGGGCAGCGAAATAGCAAACGTAAACCCGCCAAGCGATTGTGCTGCTTGACGGGTTTACGCCCAATGGAAGAACTACAAGAAGTTTTACTTAGTTAGCTGGTGCAGATGGTGCTGGAAATGCAGGTGCGTTTCCGCCCATCATTGGGCCGCGAGGACCGTCATGGCCATTGCCACGTCCGCCCATCTTTGGACCCTTAGGACCACCCTCTGGTCCGCCAATTGGAGCAGTTGCATTTACTTCTGCTGTCACATGAGCGGTGAGGTTAGCTTTCAAAGTTGTTGCATCTGCTGAAGTTAATTGACCGGCTGTTACAGCTGCATCAATTCGCTTTGTCTCATCTGCAACAAGTGCTGCGATCAATGCATCTTTCTTTGCACCTGCGATAGTTGCAAGAGTGTCACCAGCCTTGAGGCGTGTGAGAACTGTTGCGGTATCGGTGCCAAGTGTCGAAGCAATGAGTGTGAGCTTCTGTCCGAGCGGGCCCATATCTCCACCCTTTGGACCCTTTGCAGGACGTGCCGCTTCAGCTGTCTTTGCTGCAGCGATAATTGCATCGGCCTGTGCCTGAGTGATTGTTCCCTTAGTTACAAGAGTCGAGAGAAGCGTTGAAAGCTCTGCAACATGATCAGGCTTTCCTGCAATCCCAGTCTTTGAAACTGAAGTGAATGAAGTCTTTGTGACCTTCGTTGATTTTGTTGCTGCATCAGCAAGACCGAATGATCCAGCCGTTAGTGCAATTGTTGTAACTGCGACTGCAATTACTTTCTTCTTCTTTGTTGACATTTTCATGCCTCCTGTCCCTAGGATGTAAGTTTCGATAAGACCCGCGGTCTTTGAAGTTCTTACAACTGCCAGCGATTGATTTACTGACTTGGTAGTAATAAACACTTTGATGCTCAGAAATATAGCCAGAGAACCTGTGGGCACCTTGTGAATAATTCCCCGATTCTGTGGGGATTCAGCGGCTGCCCCGCCCTGGCTGAGAAGCGTCTGAGGGAATTCCTGATTACTGAGAGTAGTTGTCCTCTTTCACACTTTCTTTATTCGAGCCCGCCGCTCGAGCCACAAGGGAGAGGCAGGTCTTCAATTGAACTTAAAAAGATACGCAACGTTAACTTCGGTGCTCCTTCTACTTACTTACCCACTTTCACCTGTTGCCGATGCGGCAGGGAGAACTGCGAGCGCAATCGTCAACACAATATTAAATGGCAAGGGTGCGCCGAAGAGTTCGTTGGGAGTCAATGGAGATTTCTATATAGATACAAGAAGCCTTCTCATTTATGGACCAAAGAAGAGTGGCAAGTGGCCATCACCTCGAAGTTTGCAAGGACCTACCGGACCATCAGGAAGTGATGGCAAAAATGGAAGTGATGGAAAATCTTCCACATCAAATGTCAGTGCAATAAATGGAGCTCAAGGGGCGGTCGGTCCAGCAGGTGTGCAGGGTGAGAGAGGGGAGAAGGGCGAGAAAGGTGAATCAGGTCTGCCGGGTATTGCAGGTTCAATGGGAGCTCCAGGATTGCCGGGCGCACCGGGAGCAAATGGAGCAACCGGCGCTACAGGTGCACAAGGGCCGGCGGGAGCAAATGGATCTCCCGGAGATAAGGGTGAGACCGGAACCGCAGGCCCTTCAGAGGTAACTGTGATCGATATTCCGGCATTCACTCTCGGAACTTCAGTTCCTTTTTCTTACGCAATTTCAACTCCGATTGGCGGTTTCAACGCGAATAATTCTTATACTTTTGAAATTTTCTTAAGGGGGACTTCGGGACTTGTAGACCTAGTTCTAGGTGCAGACTTAATCTCTTCTGGAAATTTATTAAAATTTAATTTCCAAAGATCGGACTTCAGATACTCCACATACTCATCGATACAAAATTCATACGGGTTCTATTTTTCTGGAGCAATTTTGATTGGTGACACTAACTCTGACCTTGTCATCAGGATTTTGGATGGACGAGGAGAAACAGGGGGAGGGGCGTTAACTCTCTCGGGTAAGGCGTACATCACACTCGTAGGTGCAATCAGATAATTAAGATTGAGAATTGGAAAGAATTACGCAGAATCACGCGTAAATAAGTACTGGAGCGGGTGACCGGGATCGAACCGGCACAGCCAGCTTGGAAGGCTGGAACTCTACCATTGAGCTACACCCGCGGGGTGTGGGCTAAAGACTACAGGGTCGGTAAGGAAAGGTGAAAATTTGCTTTAGACTTCCCCCTGCGCCTTCGGGGCGTAGCGTAGTGGCTAGCGCGCCTGCTTTGGGAGCAGGAGATCGGGAGTTCGAATCTCCCCGCCCCGACCAGTATCACTTGAAGTACATGGTTTATCGAAAGTAAATGCATCGAGTATTCAACTCAACAAAACAACAGGAGTCACTTGTGAAGAGCAGCGTCGAGACACTTTCACCAACACGTGTAAAGATTTCAGTAGAAGTTGCCTTCGAAGAACTTAGCCCATACATCGCAAATGCATACAAGGCGCTCGCATCACAAGTAAACGTCCCAGGTTTTCGTAAGGGCAAAGTTCCAGCAGCAATGATCGAACAGCGCGTTGGTCGTGCAGCTGTGCTCGATGAGGCAATCAATGCGGCACTTCCTGAGTTCTACGGTCAGGCAGCTCGCGAACATACTTTGCTTGTAATCGGTCGCCCAGTTGTAGATATCAAAGAATTTAAAGATAACGAGAAGCTTGATTTCACAGTAGAAGTCAGCGTTCGCCCAGAGGTCACGCTCCCTGATTTCTCAAAGATCACAGTCACTGTAGATAACGCAGAAGTTACTGATGCAGATCTCAACGAGCAGATTGACGAACTCCGCGCTCGCTTTGGAACACTCAATACAGTCGAACGTGCAGCAGTTAAGGGTGACTTTGTCACTGTTGATTTAACTGCACGCATTGATGGCGAAGAAGTCGATGGCGGTAAGGCAAATGACATCTCATACGAGGTCGGTTCAGATCGCATGATCGATGGCCTTGATGATGCACTCGTAGGCATGTCAGCCGGAGATACAAAGACATTTACGTCGCAGCTCGTTGGCCAGAAGGATGGCGAGAAGGGCGATGTTGAGATCCGCCTCAAGGTTGTTAAAGAGCGCGAGCTCCCACCGGTCGATGATGCATTTGCAAAGTTGGCATCAGAGTTCGACACAGTTGCAGAACTGAAGGCAGATTTCACAGAGCGCCTCACACGTTTGAAGAAGCTCGAGCAAGGTGCACAGGCACGCGATCTCCTCGTTGAGAAGTTGCTTGGTGATCTTGCAATCGAGGTTCCAGATGATTTGGTGCTCGAAGAAGTAAATAGCCATCTCGAAGGAGAAGGTCGCCTTGAAGATGATGCGCACCGTGCAGAAGTTGATAAGGAAGTTCGCGACGGAATTAAGTCCGAGTTCCTCCTTGATTCAATCGTGAAGGCTGAAGAAGTTCAGATCACTGAAGTTGAATTGACTGATTACCTGGTTCGAATGTCACAGCGTTACGGAATGGGTCCAGAGCAATTTGCGCAGGAACTCCAGAAGGCTGGCCAGATCACTCAGGTAATCGCAGAGGTCACTCGCGCGAAGGCGCTTGCATCGGTTCTTGGTCGCATCTCAGTCGTTGATAAGGCTGGCACAAAGATTGAACTTGAGGATCTCCGCACTCCTCAGGCTGCAGCAGCTGAAGTTCCTGCTGAATAATCTTTAGCCGATAGCGAACATCGCCGATTTCGGCGCCATTTGCTCCAATTAGGGAAGCATTTTCGTCCTGCCATTGTTAAGGTCACCACAGGTATTTACATAGGTAATTACAGATGGAGGAAGAAACGTGGATTATTTCAACCCACAGAACAGATCAGCAGGCGATTCGCCTTTAGGACTTGGCGATCAGATTTATAGCCGCCTACTTCGCGAACGTATCGTCTTCCTCGCCGGAGAAGTGCGTGACGAGATGGCAAATGCAATCTGCGCACAGTTGCTCCTTCTCTCTGCAGAAGATCCAGAGAAAGATATTTATCTTTACATCAACTCACCAGGTGGATCAGTAACAGCCGGAATGGCCATCTACGACACCATGCATTACATCAAGAACGACGTTGCAACAGTTGCAATGGGAATGGCTGCATCAATGGGTCAGTTCCTACTTACAGCAGGTGCGCCAGGTAAGCGCTACGCAACTCCACATGCACGCATCTTGATGCACCAGCCACTTGGTGGAATCGGTGGAACAGCAACAGATATTCGTATTCAGGCAGAGCAGATGGCGATTACAAAGCAGACAATGTCAGAGCTCAATGCAAAGCACACTGGTCAGCCGCTAGAAAAGATTATTGCTGATTCAGATCGCGACAACTGGTTCAATGCAAAAGATGCGCTCGAGTACGGATTTATCGATCACATCGCAACAAATGAAGGCCAAATCGCAGGGGGTAAGAAGTAATGAAGCACATCTCAGATTTCCAAGCTCGTTATGTATTACCAACCATCGAAGAGAAGACCGCATACGGCTTCAAGCGCCTTGATCCATATACAAAGCTATTCGAAGAGCGCATCATCTTCTTAGGTCAAGCAATCGATGACACAGTTGCAAACGATGTAATGGCACAGCTTCTAACGCTCGAGTCAATGGATCCAGATCGCGATATCTCGATTTACATCAACTCACCTGGCGGATCATTTACAGCGCTCACTGCTATCTATGACACGATGCAATTTGTTCGCCCAGATATTCAAACCATTTGCTTAGGTCAGGCAGCATCTGCTGCCGCAATCATCCTTGCCGGTGGAACTAAAGGAAAGCGTTATGGCCTAGAGCACTCACGCATTCTTATCCACCAGCCATCATCTGAGGGTGGAGGTCAAGCATCTGATATCGAGATTCAGGCACGTGAAATCATGCGTATGCGCGGACTTCTCGAAACAATGCTCTCAAAGCATTCAAATAAATCTGTCGAAGAGATTGAAAAAGATATCGAACGCGACAAGATTCTCACAGCTGTTGAGGCAGTTGAATACGGAATTATCGATAAGGTTATGGCTTCCCGAAAGGCCAAGCCTTCGGCGTAATTATTTTAAGTAGAAAGGACCGGGTGCGTTGCTCAAGAAATATTTCGCACCCGGTTCTCTCTTTTCCTATAAGGGTTACCGCAACTTCTTTATCTCTGGCGCAATCTTTGTATTAGGCGCTTCCGCTTTTCCAATCGCCCTCGCAGTCACCGTTCTCGATAACGGGGGAGATGCATCTGCACTTGGATTAATCCTTGCCGCCCGCGTTGCCGCCGGAACTTTATTTATGTTGGTCGGCGGAGTCTGGGCGGATCGTTTGCCACGCAAGTGGATCATGATTGGTGCAGATTCATTTCGGGCAGTCATCTGTTTAATCTTGCTCTTCATCTCTGCCAATAACTTACCGCTCTGGGCAATTGGCTTACTGGTATTTCTCATGGGCCTTGGTGATTCATTTGGTGCGCCAGCTGGCTCTGCCATCGTGCCTAGTTTGGTGCCAAATGAATTATTGCCAGCCGGAAATGTGGCAAAGGGAATCGTGGCAAAGGTTGGAAATATTGTGGGACCTGGGCTTGGCGGTTTGGCAATCACAGTCCTTGGCGCTGATTGGACCTTTGGATTTATCGGAGTCTCATTCCTCATTGCAACCTCTTTGATTTTCACTATTCAAGAACCTCCTCGCCAAGAGATTTTAGAAGATAAGCCAACATTCCTCTTCGAACTTCGCGAAGGCTTTAAATTAGTCTGGGAGATCAAGTGGATTGCAGCCTCAATTGCAATGGCTTCGTTTCAGTTGATGGTAATTGTCGCCGCTGAATCCGTTCTCCTTCCAGTTATCACTCGTCGTGAATTCCATACCGATAGCGTCTTTGCCTTATCTGCTGCGATGTTTAGCCTTGGCGGTGCGCTCAGTGCTATTGCAGCTATTAAATTCCAAACGAAGAAACCCGGCTTGGTTGCAATTTCGCTATGGGGAGTCTTCGCAGTTGCGCCACTCGTTCTTGCATTTCCTATCAACGAGACCTTTGTAGTCGTCGGTTACTTTATTGCCGGACTTTCGATTGGTGGTTGGGAGGCATATTGGGTTACCGCGGTTCAACGTGAAGTGCCACAAGATATGCAGGGCCGTGTATTTAGTATCGATATGGTCGGTTCTGGCGGTTTGATGCCGATTGGAATGGCACTTGTCGGACCGATTGTTCTCTTGATGGGAGAGCGCACCTTCTTACTCTCGGCAATTGTCTTCCATATCCTCATCTGTTATTTAGTCTTGTTGGTGCCAGGCGTTAAGGAGATGCGCGATCCACGACGCACAGCCTCTGATAGTTCATCTATGGGCGAACAAAGTTAGGCTTAATTCACCACTCATTCAGGCGCGATAAAAACTATATTTACGCCCATGTCCACGAAAATCGGCGAGGCCAACGACCTCTTGAAGTGTTCCTTCTGCGGCAAGACCCAGAAGCAGGTTAAGAAACTCATCGCTGGCCCAGGTGTTTACATCTGTGACGAGTGCATCGATCTCTGTAATGAAATCATTGTTGAAGAACTTTCTGAAGCCAATTCACTTGGGCTCTCTGAACTTCCAAAGCCACAATCAATTTTTGAATTCCTTGATCAATATGTAATCGGACAAGACCGCGCAAAGAAGTCACTCTCAGTTGCTGTCTATAACCATTACAAGCGAGTGCAATCTGGTGAGTCACGTGGTGAAGATGGAATCGAACTCGCGAAGTCAAACATTCTCCTCCTCGGCCCAACCGGTTGCGGAAAGACGTTGATGGCTCAGACACTGGCTCGTATGCTCAATGTTCCATTTGCAATCGCAGATGCAACAGCACTGACAGAAGCTGGCTATGTCGGCGAAGATGTCGAAAACATTTTGCTCAAGCTTTTGCAAGCGGCAGATTACGATGTTAAAAAAGCTGAAACCGGAATCATCTATATCGACGAAATCGATAAGGTTGCACGTAAATCTGAGAACCCATCCATTACTCGCGATGTCTCCGGTGAAGGCGTGCAGCAAGCGCTCTTGAAGATTCTTGAAGGAACTGTTGCATCCGTTCCACCTCAAGGTGGTCGCAAGCACCCACACCAAGAATTTATTCAGATTGATACAACCAATGTTCTCTTTATTGTTGGTGGCGCATTTGCTGGCCTCGACAAGATTATCGAATCCCGAAGCGGT
>CANGJV010000011.1 GCA_947454425.1 Candidatus Nanopelagicaceae bacterium | reverse complement strand
CGTCTTAGTAGTGCTCGGTGTATGGAAGGGACTAGGAGATAATCCATGGTGGGCCGTTGCAATTCTTTTGCTTGCAGTGACATGTTACGGATTTTCATTCTCTTACACACGCCGTTTTGTGATGCCATTGGCTCTGCAATCTGAGGCAATCGTGGCGCAACAATTAATCTTGGCAAGCTTCACGTTATTGCCGTTCTATCTCTATGACGGAATAGCTAAGGATCAATATCGGATCGGGCCAGTCTTTTCGATGATTGCCCTTGGTGTATTTGGAAGCGGCTTTGCCTACCTCTGGAACTTCAGAGTCTTAAAGATAGCTGGCAGTGCTATTGCTAGCAGCGTTACTTACTTGACCCCGGTGGTCGCGGTGATTGTAGGCATCCTCTTCCTAGGCGAGAAAATTACCTGGAACGAGCCGGTTGGTGCGGTGATAGTTCTCATTGGAGCAGGTATTGCGCAAGAACGGATTCGATTTAGTCGATCCTGATTTCCTGGTGCACATGCTCGGTCTCAACAATTCCTGATGAAAAGCGCTCTTCGTAGCGTCCAAGTTTCCAGACCAGTACAGAACCGATCCAGGCAAGTACAAATGAGGCAACAATCCAGTAACCAATGCCGCCTAAATTGATATTAGCTATCGCAGTAAAGGGCTGGTATTTCGCAATTGAAGTTTTATCAGCGAGTACGCCTACTAATTGAATTGTGCCGATTACGAGAGCAACAAAGATTGAAAGACCGGTCGTTGTTATGTTGTAATAAATTTTACGCAGCGGGGATGTAAATGCCCACGAGTATGCCTTTGTCATAAAGATTCCATCGAGTGCATCCATCAATGACATGCCCGCTGCAAAAATAATTGGTAGCGCAATGATTGCAAGCGGTGGCAAGGTTCCACCTACGGCGCCAACAGCCGTCGTTGCTGAGAGCGCAAGGAGCGCAACTTCAGTTGCCGTATCAAATCCGAGACCAAAGAGAACGCCAACTGGATAGAGCTGCCAAGAATTATCAAATCCCTTTTTAAAGAATCCACGGAAGACTCGCTTCATGATTCCGCGCTCGTTGAGAAGTTCGTTGAGGTGCTCGTGTGAGAACTGGCCGCTCTTTGCCTGCTTCCATACCTTCAATACTCCAACCAAGATAACAAGGTTGAGAATTCCAACGAGATAGAGGAAGAAGCCTGATACGGATGCGCCAATAATCGCGCCAGTCTCGGCATAGTTCTTCTGAAATTTGATTGCTGTCTTAGCAGCGAAGGCAATGAGGATCGAAAGACCAAGCACGATGGTGGAGTGACCTAAAGAGAAGAAGAGTCCGACCCCAAGTGGTTTCTTGCCCTTTGCCAACATGATGCGAGTTGAGTCATCGATAGCAGAGATATGGTCGGCATCAAAGGCGTGGCGGAGACCGAATGAGTAAGCCAAGGCACCAGCGCCGGCATAGATCAGCGCGCCCTTGCCATCGACCAATGAGTGGTACTTAGGGTCTGAGTTGTAATGGATAAAGAGACCCCAGCCGAGGATGTGGAGAAATACGACCGTTCCAAGGACACCGAAGAGGGCGGGAAGCTCCTCTCGCGTAAATTTCAGGTGCTCGCGAAGCTTGGTCTTCTCTTTCATCAGCCCTCCCGGCCTAGATGCAAATCATTTGCAGGTAGAAGAGTAGGGGAGTTTTAACAATTTGGACAGTTGAAATGACCGCATCGAGGTGGGCGAGGGGGCTAGAGTGCGTCGAAATACTCAAAGATAGGAGTGCGCGCGTGAGCGATGATGACCGTAGCAATAGCGACGAGATTCTGACGGAAGAGATGCTCTGGGATCGAATCCCGGAAGTCTCTGGTGAAGAGCGCGCCGATACTTACTACGAACTCAGCGCTCGAATCTTTGCGCGTGGTCAATATGACGAGGCGCTTGCGCTCGCTGAGACCGCTCGTGATATTTATTCAGAGCTCGGTGCAGGTGCTTCAAGTGAAGGACTCGCACAGGCTTACTCTGCAATTGGCTACAACCTCAATCAACTCAAGCGAATGGATGAAGCAGCAACTGCGATGTCAAAGGCAGTTGAACTCCTTCGTGAAAACAAATCTCCAATTGCGCTAGAGCTAGCTTGCACACTTGGCGAGTGGTGGTACTCATCAAAGAATTACGAAAAAGTAATTGAGACCATGTATGAGTGCGCGCAAGAGCATTTAGTCGATGGAAATAACATCGGTGCGGCAAATGATATGCATCTGATTGGTTGTGCTCAGCGCGAATTGAAAAATTATCGCGAGGCAATTATCTGCTTCCAAGAAGCTCGCGCAACATTTAAGGCAGAGAAGGAAGTTCTACATATCGCGCGCTGCGATCAAAAGATTGCATCGTGCTACAACGAACTTGGTGAAGGTGAATCAGCGTTAGAAGCAGCGCGCAAAGCGATGGATGTCTTTGAGACTGGACACGATCACCGCCGTGAAACTTTTGCACTCTACGAGATTGGCCGCGCTGAGATTCTCCTTGGAAAGCTCGATGATGGCCTTGCCACGCTTGATAATGTCTTGCAAGTTACTGCGGAAGAAGATGTAAAAGACTTCGAATTCATTATTGAAATCGAGAGCCTCATGGCTACCGTCATGCGCCAATTAGGTCGCATTGAAGATGCCGATGAAGTAGAACGTCGACTTGCTTCTGTGAAAGAGTCGTTAAGCTAATACTTTCTACTTAGCTCTTTCGTGGCAGATGTTGTAGCGCCCAGTGATACATCGCAATTGCTCCCGCGGCAGAGGCATTCATAGAACGCGTCGAACCGTATTGTTCGATTGCGTAGAGAACTTCACAGATCTCAATTCCTTCATCGGACATACCGGCGCCTTCTTGTCCGAAGAGAAGGACGCAACTCTCGGGAAGCGCTGAACCTTCGAGATTACGTGAGGTTGGCACATTATCGATGCCGATAATTGGCAGAGAGTTATTTGAACACCAAGTGGCAAAGTCAGCAATTGTCGGATGATGGATCACCGTCAAATAGCGATCGGTCACCATCGCTCCACGCTTATTCCAATCACGTTTTCCAATGATGTGTACCGCACTGACATTAAATGCATTTGCGGTGCGCACAACCGAACCAATATTGAGGTCGTGCTGCCAATTCTCAATTGCAATCTGCAATTTATGACGCTTACTATCGAGATCAGCGACAATAGCTGGGACGCTCCAATATCGATAATGATCGAGCACATTTCTGCGGTCGCCATTTTCAA
Organism: Candidatus Nanopelagicaceae bacterium; assembly: GCA_947454425.1. Classification (GTDB taxonomy): domain Bacteria; phylum Actinomycetota; class Actinomycetes; order Nanopelagicales; family Nanopelagicaceae; genus Planktophila. The sequence continues at coordinate 22,540 of CANGJV010000011.1, read as the reverse complement.
GGAGCTCTGGATCGTATTGATCACCGGTCGGCCATGGAAGTGGATGTGGACCTACGCCTACGACCGGAAAGAATTCTCCGGGGCCAATGACTGCGGGGGTCTTAATTTCCATAGGCACACTCTAAACTAGTGAACATGAAGACTGTATTTTATATCGCGCTCGGTATCCATATCATCAGCATTCTCGGAATTCTTGGGCTGCTCCTATCTCAAGTCCAAAAGGCACCTCGCAAATTAAATCCAGCGGTAATTCATGCAGGATTGACTGCTTTCGTTGCCGGCATCGTCATGACAAGCATCTGGAAGCAAGTAAACCCTGATGAAGCAATCAATCACACAAAGATTGGTGTGAAGGCAATTGTTCTCACTGTCATCCTCTTCCTCGCTTATACAAATGTAAAGAAAGATGTCTTGAAGAATTGGGTTTATGCAGCGATGCTAGGTCTGACAGTGCTCAACGTAATCATCGCTGTCTCACTCTAAATTCAAATGCGCCGCGCTCGAATTTCTGCTCTCGCCTACCTGGTTGGATCTTTACTTTCGATTTCGCCAACTCTTGCCAGCGCAGCAGATTCGATTGCTATAAATAGCGCATTCTCGCAATTGGTCGCTACTCCAAGTTTGGCCGACCCATCGGTAATCGTGATTGATGAGATGTCAGGCGAAGTGGTCTTTCAATCAAATGCCAGCTCACCCCGTAAACCCGCATCTGTAATCAAACTGCTCTCGGCAACTGCCGCCTACACATATCTCAACCCATCTGATAGTTACACGACCACGTTGGCGGCGGGGCTTGATGGGAAATCAGTTGTCATTCAAGGCTCGCTCGATCCCTGGGTGAGCTACGAAAATAAAGTCGCCCTAAAAATGAAGCGCACCTCGCTCGAACGGATCGAATTTAATGCGCTCAGCACCATTAAGAATCTCAATCAAGGCTCTACTAAGAATTCCACGATTTACTTCAGTAATCTCTACTCTCAAGATGTTGCTCACATTAGTAATTTCTTAAGAAAACGCCACCTTTCAATTGCGCTCAAGCGGGTAACGAACCAAGTGGCGGAAGAAAAATCAGGTGAAAAATTAATCGTCTCAACCTCGCCTACGCTCGAGAAAATTCTCGATTGGACGCTCACATGGAGTGACAATCTTCTGGCAGAGCGCATTGCGCGCCTTGCCTCAGTTGCTGCAGGAAATACGCTCGATGACGCAGGTGTCGAAATTACATTTAAATCAATGCTGACTGGCCTTGGTATTCCTACAACTCATCTTGTTATCAAAGATGCGAGTGGTCTATCGAAAGAGAATCGAGTAACGGCAGAACAGATTGCTAAGTTGTTGTTCGTTCTCAATCACGATTTAAAGTATGCGCCGATTTTAAATGGGCTACCAGTTGGTGGTGTCTCTGGCACACTGCAACATAGATTTATTGAAACTGCGCCAACCGCGGTGGGCCTGGTACGAGCAAAAACTGGAACCCTAAATGGAACCACAAATCTTGCCGGCATTGTTGATTCTGGCGAACATCAATATATATTTGTAATTATTGCCGATCGGCATAACAAGAGTTATTCAGTTACCGAGAAAGTAAGAGCCACGGTAGATCGCATTTTAGGAAAGGTTGCCGCTCCGCTCTTGCCGCAACTTATTCCAATTATTCTGGCAAGTGAAACGAATACTGTCTCTACTAGTTAGTCGTCATCGTTCTCATGGCGGTTATCGAAACCACCATGGTGCTCAAAACCATCGCGCTCTTCAAAATCGCCATCATCACCACGAGAATGTGGAGCTGGAATCCCACCGACTGACGGATCCATTATTGAAGGCGCATCGGTTGCTGCCTGTGAAGGGTTCGAAGTTGTTGGAGCTGGCACGGTTGTAGAAGGAGCGGTCGTAGTTGAAGCTGTGTTACTTACCTGAGCTGCGCTTGCATCATTTTCTGATCCAGCTGCAAAGAACGCTCCAGTTGCAATAACGGCGCCAGAGATAAGAACTGCGACGGCAGAGAGTTTTCTATTTACCTTGCGAACATCTGCTGAGAGTGCATCTTTATCCGCCAACTCAAACCATGCTGGCTTGCCTGAATTTTCTGTTGGTGTCATTTTCGTTCCTCTCGAGTCAACCTTGCCTTGGCTTAAAGTTAAGTTATCTTGCTGAGAAAGCGCTGGGAAGTGGCGTTAAGTAGCCTGCCAATCGCCGATAGGCTAAGCGTATGTCGACCATCCGCGCCTATATAGAGCTAATGAAGCTCCGGGTTGTCGAACTCCTGATCATCACAACTGTCCCGGCGGTAGTCCTGGCGACTGGTGGATTTCCATCCCTGCCCTTGCTCGCCTGGACCTTAATTGGTGGCACCTTGGCAGCAGGTTCCGCCAACGCATTCAATATGGTCATTGAATCTGAGCGCGATAAGTTAATGAAGCGCACTGCCAAGCGTCCGCTAGTGACTGGCGCAGTAACACGTTTGCAGGCAACCATCTTTGCGTTAGCAATCGGTCTCATCTCGTTAATAATTTTTTACTGCTTCACAACTCCACTGGCCACACTTCTTACTGCAATCGCAATTGCGTACTACGTATTGATTTATACAATCGCGCTTAAGCCAAATACATCGCAGAATATTGTTTGGGGTGGCGCAGCCGGATGTATGCCAGTGTTGATTGGTTGGGCCGCTGTAACTAATACTCTCACTTGGGTTCCAGTGGCATTCTTTATGGTGATCTTCTTCTGGACGCCACCACATTTTTGGGCGCTAGCAATCAAATATAAAGATGATTATTCAGCCGCCGGAATTCCCATGCTTCCATCTGTTGCTTCGCAATCAAATGTGATTGGGCAGATGTGGTTTCATACAATCGCAATGGTGCTCTCTTCCACCGCGCTTATTCAATTGGCACATCTGCCGGTATGGGTCTTATTGGCAACCGTTGCGCTCGGGGCAGTGTTTACATTTCAACTCTTTGCCCTCAAAGAGAATTCAGATAATTACAATAAGGTAGCCGGTGGAATATTCCACTGGTCAATTACTTATCTGACTTCGCTTTCAATCTTGCTCGTTGTAGCTCAGCTTTTAAGCGCTTGATCAAGATCCTTAATCAAATCATTAACGTGCTCGAGGCCGACCGAAAGCCTTAGAACAGATGGCGTAATTCCCATTCCAGCTTGAACTTCGGTGGTAAGGCGGCGGTGAGTTGTTGATGCAGGGTGAGTGATAAGTGACTTGCTATCACCGAGATTATTTGAGATATCAATGACTCGAAGCGAATCCATAAACTTAAATGCATCCTTCTGGGAGCCCGCAAACTCAATACCTATTGTGGTTCCACCACCGCTCATCTGCTTTGCGATTACGGCAGCATCCGGATGTGATGCAAGGCCTGGGTATCGCACGCTCTTAATAGATTTATGGCCTTCTAGAAATTCTGCAATTGCTTGGGCATTTGAATTCATGCGCTCGACCCGAAGCTCCATCGTTTCTAGTGATTTGAGAAGGATCCAGGCATTAAACGCGCTGAGTGATGGCCCAGTGTGACGAGTAAATGGAATGAGCTTCTCTTGGATATATGAGAAAGATCCAAGCAACGCACCAGCAAGAACGCGCCCCTGTCCATCAATATGTTTTGTTGCTGAATACATAACTACATCTGCGCCGAGTTCGAGTGGGCGTTGATACAGAGGTGAGGCCATTACGTTATCGACAATGACAGTGGCACCGACTTTATGTGCAAGATCGCTTACTGCGCGAATATCGGTAATCTCCATCATTGGGTTACTTGGCGTTTCAATGAAGACCGCCTTTGTTGGCTTCGATAGCGCCTTCGCCCATGCATCGAGATCATTTGCCTTCACTAGTTCGTAAGTGACGCCCCACTTCGGCAAGATTTCAGTGATGATTACGTGACAGGACGAGAACATTGAAGCTGTTGCAACAATGTGGTCGCCAGCCTCAACTAAACAAGCAAGTGATGCGAATACCGCAGCCATGCCAGAACCAAATGCATGACAAAACTCGGCACCTTCAATTGCTGCCAGACGCTTTTCAAACATTGCAACCGTTGGATTATGGAATCGGCTGTAGAGAAAATGATCTGTCTCATCGGTAAAAGCATCGAGAGCTTCCTGCGCAGATGTATATGTATATCCGCTATTGAGAAAGAGCGCCTCTGAAGTTTCACCAAATCCAGAACGGGCTAGCCCAGCGCGAACAGCATCGGTCTGTGGTTCTACTTTCCACTCTGGCGCAGGGCGGTTATTACGTGGTTGATAACCCCAGACATCTTTACTCATAGACCAATCCTAAGGCACTCTTAAGGTTGAGATGTTATTGTCTCAATCATGACGACATTGGCAATTGAAGTATCTGGCCTCACCAAGCAGTATGACAATCTCACAGCGGTAAAGGGAGCAACCTTTTCAGTGCCGCGCGGAATTATCTGTGGTTTTGTAGGCCCAAATGGAGCAGGCAAGACAACAACTATTCGCATGCTCTTGGGTTTGATCTCTCCGACTTCAGGTAGCGCACGAGTCCTTGGTGAATCAGTCAGTGATCCCGAGAAATATCTCGCTTATGTCGGTGCGCTTATCGAGGGTCCTGCTTTCTATCCAGCGCTCTCCGGCTCTGAAAATCTTCGCGTACTTGCGACCATGGGTGGATTTCCAATCAACCGAGTTGAAGAACTCATCACCTTAGTCGGACTTGGTGGCCGCGGTGGTGACAAATACAAAACTTATTCACTAGGCATGAAGCAACGTTTAGGAATCGCGGCCGCACTTCTTCCAAATCCTGCGCTACTGATTCTCGACGAACCAACTAATGGTCTTGATCCAGAAGGAATTCAAGAAGTTCGTGATTTGCTCAAGAAGTTGGCGAGTGAAGGCACCACTGTCTTTGTATCCTCTCACTTACTTTCGGAGATAGAAATTATTTCGGAACATTTGGTGATGTTGCGCAAAGGTGAAGTTGTATTTGCGGGACCAATCGAAGAACTACTTTTAAATCAGAAGCCGATGATTATCGTGCGCACTGAGAGAGAAGAAGATCTCCAGAAGGTGACAGAACTTGCAATCGCTGATGGACACCGCGCTTCGATTCGCAGCGGTGAAGCACATATCGAAGGTCCACACGAATGGGCTGCAACTCTCAATAAAAAGGCATTTGCGGCTGGAATAACTCTCGCCCAGCTGACTCCAACGCTACCTAACCTCGAAGAGACATTCTTCGAGATGACAGGAGGAAAGTAATGTTTAAAGTCTTCTTCGCCGAGTGGCGCAAACTCCGCCGTCCAACATTGTTCTTTGGAACATTTGCGGCAGCCCTCTTCTTTAACGGACTTATTACCTCTTTTGTCTACATCATGATTGATTCACCAGATGGAAATTCTGATCGAGGAAGAAGCGTTGGCCGCGAAGTTCTCAACCTTGCAGGTGGTTCGGTCTATGGCTTCTCATCCATCGGTGGCTTGCTAGGAATCATCATTCTCTGCGTCTTTGCGGCACAGACAGCGCAGGAGTACACCTACGGAACGCTCCGCAATTTACTTCTTCGTCAGCCACGACGTCTTCTCTTACTAGCTGGCAAATATGCAGCAATGAAGACCTTTGCACTTCTCTTAATTCTCATCAATGCCGTAATCAGTATTGCAATCTCCTACTACCTCTCAGATCGAGCCAAAGTCTCAACTGACCTCTGGTTTACATCTGCTGGGTGGTCAGCGATTGGCCACACCATCCTTAATGTCTATATCTCTGTGGTTTTCTATGCCGTCATAGGCATCACACTCGGCATACTTCTGAAGTCGCCTATCTCATCAATCTCTATTGCACTTGTCTGGATTTTAATTCTCGAGAATCTCATCGGTGCAGTCAAGCCGGTGACGTTGAAATGGATGCCAGGCAATCAATTCTCGACCATCGCTCAAGGTGGGTCGCTTGATATCTCTTACTCACACGCACTTACTCTGGGAAGTGTCTTTGTCGTGGTGGCTCTTGCACTCTCGTCATTCATCTTCGTGAAGAGAGATGTGGCTAACTAAGGCACTTTGGCGAGTTGGCACTGCCATCGAGGCGCATCTCAATTATTCTTGAATAATGCGCCGCAAGATTGTGATTGCTATTGCCCTGATGGGCGCACTCACCCTTGCCACAACGCCAGCTATCGCAAAACCAAAACCTACTCTTGCAGAAATTGAAGCGGCCAAGGCGGCTGAAGCTGCGAAGAAAGCCGCAGCAGATGCCGCGGCTAAAAAATTAGCAGCGGCAAACCAGACGTTGCGTCAATTAACTGCAAAGGCAAATGCGGCCCGTGCGCTTTACCTCAAGGCGCAGCAAGAATTGAAGGTAGCCACCGCCCAAGCAAATGCCGCTGCAAAACATGCAGCAGAGACTGCGCAGGCGGTGCAAGAAGCGCATAAAACAATTGGCAAGATGGCTGCGAATGCCTACATCATGGGCGGAAGCCTCAGCGATATTCAGCCCCTTCTCAGTGCCAATGGCCCACAAGAAATTGTTGATCAGCTTTCAACTCTCAACACACTTGGTGCAAGAAACTCAACCGCCCTTGCTCGATTTAAAGCCGCTGAAGTCGTCGCGCGCGCAGCAAAGCGAGCAGCAGATGCAGCAAGAGCTGCGCAAGCTGCTGCGACAGAGAAAGTTGCTGCAGCAAAGAAAGTTGCAGATGACGCGCAAGCGCTTCAGCAAAAAGAGGTAAATAAACTTCAAGCTGTTCAGAATAAGTTGATGAAAGAACTTGCTAACGCTAAGAATGTCCGCGTCACTTTAGAGCAGCAACGTCAGTTGGCGCTTTTAGAAGAGAGCCAAGCGAATACTGCCGCAAATACAATCAATCAGGCAAAGGTCTGGCCAGATTTAGGATTTAAGGGCCGTTCAACAGTTCGCACCACTGAATCACAACGGTTAGCAGCTGTTGCATTTGCAAAGAAGCAAGTTCAGGCGCGCAAGCCATACGTTTGGGGAACTCAGGGACCCAATACCTTTGATTGCTCTGGGCTCGTCTTCGCTTCATATCGCGCAGCTGGATTAAATTGGCCAAATTGGGATCGCCTCAACTCAGCGCTCTACGCTGGTTATACATACCACGTTCCACTTACAGCGCTGCAGCCAGGTGATTTACTTTTCTATTCCTATAAAGGCACCATCTCAACTATCCACCACATCACTATTTATGCAGGTAACGGAATGATGTGGGAAGCAAATTCAAAGAGCACAGGCTTACTTTATTCAAGTATTTATTCGGTAAAGGGCTTAATGCCTTTCGGTGGTCGAGTTTAAAAAATGGTAGATGCATCGGTAGCAATCCGCAATGCCGTCAAACCATTTCTGGAAGAGCTAGAACCGGGCGATACTTTTCTAGTTGCGGTATCAGGTGGAGCAGATTCACTTGCACTTGCAGCTGCCTTACTGCTTGAGTCCGAACCGCTTGTGCTCAATGCAGTTGCAGTAACAATTGATCATCAACTGCAAAATAATTCAGATCAACAAGCGCTTCGAGTGGTCGAACAATTAAAAGGCTTTGGCTATCACCAAGTAGTGGTCAAGCAAGTTACCGTCACAACTGAATCTGGAATTGAGAGCGGGGCCAGAGATGCTCGGTATCAAGGGCTTAAAGAGTGTGTCGATCAATATAAAGCGGTAAGAGTTTTTCTTGGACATACTCGCGATGATCAAGCTGAGACGGTACTACTTGGCCTAGCTCGCGGGTCTGGCGCGCGATCACTATCTGCGATGGCGGATGTAAATGGAATCTATATTCGCCCATTACTTGGTATCACTCGCACTCAGACTGAAGCAGCTTCACAAGAGTTCGGACTTGAATTCTGGAATGACCCGCATAACCTCAATCCAGAATTTACGCGAGTTCGTGTTCGACGAGAAGTCATTCCTTACCTCGAAGCCAATCTCGATCCTGGTATTTCTCGGGCGTTGGTCCGAACCGCATCGATGTTGCGCGATGATGCAGATGCGCTAGATGCATGGGCAGATCGCGAAGCAACTGACCTCGAGTGCCAACGCTTGGCGCAACTGCCGCGAGCAATCCGAACCCGAATTATCCGCAAGGCTGCCTACGATGCCGGAGCGACCCCAGGGCAGGTGACCTTTGAGCAGATTGGGGCGATAGATGCCCTTATTTGTGCGTGGAAAGGGCAGGGGGCTATTAGCCTCGCTGGCGGTGTGAAGGTTGAGCGTATTTCGGGCAGACTGTCCCTCTCGCGGTAGGGCAAGTGCCTACCGACCTCGAACCTTAGGAGCGTAGCCGGTGGATCTTGCAGCAGTCGGAACCGATGTAGAACGCGTTATAGCGACCGAAGAACAACTAGCAACACGCGTTGCAGAGTTAGCCGCTCAAGTTGATAAGGATTATCAAGGTAAAGAACTTCTTCTCGTTGGCGTACTCAAAGGCGCAATCATGGCGATGGCAGATCTGACTCGTGCAATGCAAACACATATTGAAATGGATTGGATGGCAGTCTCTTCCTACGGTTCTGGAACAAAGTCTTCCGGAGTCGTACGCATTCTCAAGGATCTTGATCGCGATATCACCGGCCGAAATGTTTTAATTGTTGAAGATATCGTCGATACAGGTCTCACACTTTCTTGGCTTAAGGCAAATCTCGAATCACGTGGAGCTGCAGACGTTCAGATTTTAACAATATTACGTAAGCCAGAAGCAGCAAAGGTAGAAGTTGATGTGAAGTATGTCGGCTTTGATATTCCAAAAGATTTTGTAGTTGGTTATGGTTTAGATTTCGATGAGAAGTACCGCAACCTCTCATTTATTGGTGTGCTTGCCAAGCACATGTATGAATAAGCGATACGTATAGGACTGATATGAGCAACGAGAAGAAGAGCAACAATCCCTTAAAGAAGATTTCTCCGAAGAAATCTACAAATCCCGCAGGAAAGAGCGAGCCAAAGACTCGTTCCCAGAAAATTCTGCGCGGTCCCTTGTTCTGGATTATTGTCGCAATTTTCGCCGTATCAATCTTTGGTCAGATCACAAGCGCTGCAAACCGATACACAGTAATTGAAACCTCGCAGGCGCTCGATGCCATTTCACAGTCAAATGTGGAGTCCGCACTCGTAATCGATAAAGCCCAGAAGATTCAATTGATTCTTAAAGCTGGAAAAACAATTAAGGGCGCAACAAAAGTTGAAGCATCTTATGTAATTCGCCAAGAGCCAACAATTATTGATGCGCTCACTGCAAATCCACCCGCAAAGGGTTGGAATGTTGATGTTCCGACACAATCAATCTGGACCTCGCTCCTCTTCTCATTTGGTCCAATTCTCGTAATCGGCTTCTTGCTCTTCTTTATGATGAGCAATGCACAAGGCGGAAATAGAGTCTTTAGCTTTGGAAAATCACGGGCAAAGCTTCAGAATCCTGATGTACCTCAAAATACATTCGCTGATGTAGCTGGAGCAGATGAGGCAATTGGCGAGCTGGAAGAAATCAAAGATTTTCTTGCAGATCCAACTAAGTACCAACTCATAGGCGCAAAGATTCCAAAGGGCGTTCTGCTCTTTGGTCCTCCGGGTACCGGAAAGACTCTCCTTGCGCGCGCAGTTGCTGGCGAAGCCAAGGTTCCTTTCTACTCAATCTCTGGCTCTGACTTTGTAGAAATGTTTGTTGGCGTAGGAGCTGCTCGAGTGCGCGATCTCTTTGCGCAAGCAAAAGCAAATGCACCTGCGATTATCTTTATCGATGAAATTGATGCAGTTGGTCGCCAACGTGGAACTGGCATGGGCGGCGGTCACGATGAACGCGAACAAACCCTTAACCAACTTCTCGTTGAGATGGATGGTTTTGAGGCAAATGGACAAGTCATTTTGATTGCTGCAACAAACCGTCCTGATGTTCTCGATCCAGCTCTACTGCGCCCCGGTCGCTTTGATCGTCAGATTCCAGTAGATCGTCCAGATCTCAAAGGTCGCGGAGATATCCTCAAAGTACATGCAAAAAATAAACCAATCTCAGATGAGGTCGACCTTATAAATTATGCGCGGCGCACCCCAGGATTTACCGGTGCAGATCTTGCAAATGTATTGAACGAGGCTGCGCTACTTGCTGCACGCGAAGGCAAGAAGGTAATTAATAATCCTCAGCTCGATGAAGCAATTGATCGCGTAATGGCAGGACCACAGCGAAAGACTCGACTGATGTCAGAGGAAGAACGTCGAGTCACTGCTTATCACGAAGCTGGCCATGCACTTGTTGCTCGTGCACTTCCGCATACTGATCCGGTCCACAAAGTTACAATCATGCCTCGCGGTCGCGCGCTTGGCTACACAATGGTTCTCCCAGAAGAAGATAAGTACTCAACTACTCGCAATCAGTTACTGGATCAATTGGCTTACTCACTCGGTGGTCGCGCTGCCGAAGAGTTGATTTTCCATGATCCATCAACTGGCGCTTCCAATGACATTGAAAAGGCAACTGCGCTTGCCCGTGCGATGGTTACTCAATATGGAATGACGGAAGCGATTGGTGCAATCAAGCTTGGCGCTGACTCTTCTCAGCCATTCGTTGGGCGTGAATACGGTCATCAACGCGACTATTCAGAGTCTGTTGCAGCGACTATCGATAATGAAATTCGCAAGATGATTGAGAATGCACATCAAGAAGCGTTTGATGTCCTTGTAGCAAATCGCGAATCCCTTGATGCGATGGTGGTAGTTCTGCTTGAGAAAGAGACGATCAACAAAGACGAGATTGCCGAAATCTTTAGCAATGTAAAGATGTGGCCAGAACGTCCGAAGTGGACCGGCTCTTTAACGCGCGTTCCTTCAGATATTCCTCCCGTTGCACTTACCGAAAAGGTTGCACCGGCTGCTGATGAGCTCGAAAACGAAAAACCAAAGCGAGCACGTCGAGTAAAGAAGGCAACTCAGCCGTGAGCGAGATCAGCTCTATCTCAATGACTCCTGATGATGGTCGCGCAAGTGCTCCATTTGATCAAGAGCGCGCAGAGCGAGCTGTCCGCGAATTACTCCTTGCTTTAGGAGAGAATCCAAATCGCGAAGGATTGCAAGAGACTCCCGCCCGAGTAGCACGTGCCTTTAAAGAGAATTTCGAAGGACTGTGGAAGCGCCCAGAAGATGTTTTAACAACTACCTTTGATATTGGCCATGAAGAGTTAGTGATCATTCGCGATATTGAAGTCTTCTCACATTGCGAGCATCACCTGACACCGTTTCATGGCGTAGCCCACGTCGGATATATCCCAAGTGGAAAAATCACTGGTTTATCAAAGGTCGCGCGTTTGGTAGATCTCTATGCGCGACGTCCACAAGTACAAGAGCGACTTACAACTCAGATTGCAGATGCGATGATGGAGATTCTTAATCCTATGGGCGTAATCGTCGTGATTGATTGCGAACATCTCTGCATGTCTATGCGAGGAGTACGTAAATCACAAGCACGCACAACCACATCCGCTGTCCGTGGAGTCTTGCGTGATCCGGCAACTCGCGCTGAGGCAATTTCACTCATTACCAATCGTCACAACTAATAAAGAGTTCATTATGTTGGTAATGGGAATTCTCAACGTCACACCAGATTCATTTGCAGATGGTGGAAAACACTTTACATTCGAACATGCGGTGCAAAGAGGCTTGCAGATGATCGAGGAAGGCGTTGACATCATTGATATTGGTGGTGAATCAACCCGCCCTGGAGCCGAGCGAGTATCAGAAGATGAAGAGCAAGCTCGCATAATCCCTGTAATACGCGCACTTGCGGGCAAAGGGGCAGATATAAGCGTGGACACAATGCGAGCTTCAACAGCAAGGCTCGCAATTGAAGCTGGTGCATCAATTGTTAATGACGTAAGTGGCGGGGCGGCAGACCCCGCAATGTTTTCGACTGTGGCAGAACTTGGATGCAAGTACACCTTGATGCACTGGCGAGGGCACTCGAAAGATATGAATGAGAAAGCGCGTTACGATGACGTTGTAGTCGATATAATAAAGGAAGTCAGATTTCAACTCGATAAAGCTCTGGCTGCCGGAATTAAAAACGAAAATATCGTGCTAGATCCAGGCTTGGGTTTTGCAAAAGATGCTGAGCACAATTGGGAAATTCTAGAGCGAATTGAAGAATTCACGGCGCTTGGATATCCAGTCCTTATTGGTCATTCACGGAAGCGATTCATTGGTGGCGATACTCCGGATGATCGCGAAGCGGGCACGTTGGATATCTCAAAATCTTTAGTCGGTAAGGGTATTTGGGCGGTTCGCGTCCATAGCGTTGCACCTCACGTAGAGTTGGTGAAGTGATGAGCGACAAGATATCAATTAAGGGAATAAAGGGATTTGGTTATCACGGGGTATTCGATTTCGAAAAGCGTGATGGTCAGAATTTTTTCGTGGACTTGGATATCGATATTGATTTAACAAATGCGAGTAATAGCGATTTGCTAGCTGACTCAGTTGATTACAGCTTACTAACCGCAATTGCAAAAGAGGCAGTTGAGAAATTGCAATTCGATCTCATCGAGCGACTAGCTGGTTTTATCGCAGATACTATAAAAGAGAATTTTCCTGCAATTCAATCAATAGCCGTAACTATTCATAAACCTTCTGCTCCCGTACAAGAGAGCGTCACCGACATCGCCGTCACAATCCGTCGACCATGAAGGCAGTGATTGCACTCGGTGCAAATATTGGCAATCCACAAGAACAGATGGATCTCGCAGTAGCGCTTCTAAAGCAATCACTGGATGTAAGTGCCGTATCTAGCTATTTCACTACCGCTCCCGTTGGTGGTCCAGCACAACCTGATTACCTCAATGCGGTTTGCATTGCTGAGAGCGATCTTCCTGCGTCAGACCTTTTGGCGTTGCTCCATGGCATCGAGAAAGTTCTCGGGCGTGAGCGAATTGAACATTGGGGTCCTCGCACTATTGATCTAGACCTCATTCAATATGGCGGACTTCTGAGCTACGCCGATGAGTTATTGCTTCCACATCCGCGCGCTCATGAACGACGGTTTGTACTTGAACCATGGGCTGAAATAGAGCCTGATGCAATTCTGCTTACACACGGGAAGATCTCCGACCTTTTGGAGCAATCGCAATAACGCTTTAGACTTACAACATCTGCTAGCCCGGTACCTGAAAGGACTGGAGCCATGAAGGTAGTTACAAGTGCACAAGAGCTTCCTTTGTCATGCGCTTTTGTACCAACGATGGGCGCACTTCATGCAGGTCATGGTTCACTTTTTTCAATTGCCAAGAATCATTCAGAAAACATTGTCGCGAGTATCTACGTAAACCCACGACAATTTGAAAATGAAGATGACCTAAAAAAGTATCCGCGAACTCCTGATTGCGATATTGAATTAGCTCAATCATTTGGAGTCACTCACCTGTGGTTTCCAACTGATGAAGAGATATATCCAGCAGGATTTACTCACATCACTGCCGGCCCAATCTCTCAACTCTATGAAGGTGCATCACGCCCTGGACATTTTGATGGTGTGGTAACAGTCGTGCGCAGACTCTTCGATTTGGTCAAGCCAACGGTTGCGATATTTGGCGAGAAGGATTTTCAACAACTCGCACTCATTCGCGAGATTGCAGGTGAGGTCGAAATTATTGCAGCTCCAATTATTCGAGAATCAGATGGGCTAGCAATGTCATCTCGGAATATTCGACTCGATGATGCGGGGCGAGATGCAGCTCGGGTAATTTTCAAAGCTCTTACTCAATCGAATAGCGAGCAAGAACTTCGAGAAATCTTGGCGACAGAGCCGCTCTTTACCCTCGACTATGCCGATTACATTGATGAAGAAACCTTCTTGCCTCCAACTAAATCAACTCAATTTACGCGTGCAATTGTCGCCGGTTGGATAAATGGTGTGCGTTTGCTCGACAATATCTCTGTGAAGAGCGAGACGAAGTAATGAAGCTACTCGCCCCTGCCCCGGGATGGACCGCTTCCGCCGATGTCATCGTGGTCGGATCCGGAATTGCTGGATTGACTACTGCGCTTCAATGTCGAACATATGGTTTATCTGTTCTTCTCGTAACAAAAGCACGCGTCGACGAAGGTTCAACTAAATGGGCTCAAGGTGGAATTGCGGCAGCCCTTGGTGAAGGTGATTCACCAGAGGAACATCTGGTAGATACTTTAGAAGCTGGCGCAGGTCTTTGCGATGTTTCAGCAGTTCGAGTACTTGTCACCGAGGGTCCGGAAGCCGTCCGTAAATTAATTGAACGTGGTGCAAAGTTCGATACCGAGGCATCAGGAGAAATTTCTCTCACTCGCGAAGGTGGACATCATCGTAATCGAATTATTCACGCTGGTGGAGATGCAACTGGGGCAGAAGTTTCACGAGCTCTCTTAGCAGCAGTTCATAACGATTCAGAAATTGAAGTCGTTGAGCATGCCCTTGTTCTTGATGCACTTAAAGATCAAGATGGTGAAGTATGTGGTGTGACCCTTCACGTTATCGGCGAAGGTAGTCGAGATGGAGTAGGTCGAGCACTTGCAAAAGCTGTTGTATTAGCAACCGGTGGTCTCGGTCAGGTATTTGCACAAACTACAAACCCATCTGTATCTACCGGTGATGGTGTTGCACTCGCGTTACGTGCCGGTGCAAAGGTGGCAGATGTCGAGTTCATTCAATTTCACCCAACGGTTCTCTGGCTTGGTGATAATTCACAGGGACAGCAACCCCTTATTTCAGAAGCAGTTCGCGGTGAAGGTGCTTATTTATTAGACAATGATGGAAATCGTTTTATGCAAGACGTACACCCAATGGCAGAACTTGCTCCGCGCGATGTCGTTGCGATTGCGAGTATGAGAGTCATGAATGAAAGCGGAGCTCAGCATGTATGGCTTGATGTGCGCCATATTGAAGGATTCGAAAAGCGATTCCCAACTATTTATGCATCATGCCGCGAGCACGGAATTGATCCAATGAAAGATTTAATTCCGGTTGCCCCTGCATCACATTACGCATCAGGTGGAGTGCGCGTGGATCTCAACGGACGAACCAGCGTCGCTGGGCTCTATGCATGTGGTGAAACTGCTTGTTCTGGTGTGCACGGAGCTAACCGTCTCGCCTCCAATTCTCTTTTAGAGGGTCTGGTATTTAGCGCCAGAATTGCAGCCGATATCGCAGCGCATATGCCAGAACCGGGAGCGCCGGTAGAAAATGCATCGCGAGAGATATTGCTCGATCCAAGTGTGCGCGGAAATATTCAGGCAAGTATGAGTCGTGGCGCAGGAGTACTGCGTTCATCCGATTCTTTACTTAAGACTAGCGCCGATCTGACTCGTATCGAAGATCGAAGTAGCACCGAACCTTGTGTAGAAGCGTGGGAGGCGACAAATCTCTTCCAACTCGCACAAGCAATCTTAAAAGCTGCACTTATCCGGCAAGAGACTCGCGGATCACATTGGCGAGAAGATTTCCCAGTGGCTAGTGATTTATGGCGCAAACGAATTATCCAACAGGTAGACCAAAGCGGAGCCTGGACTACCGGCTATCAGGAGGTCAATGACAAATGATTGATCTAGATTTAATTAAGAGAGCCCTAAGTGAAGATCTTCAAGGTGGAGAAGATGTCACCTCGGTATCAACCATCTCTCTTGAATCTGTAAGCGCTGCTGATTTCACAGTTCGTAAGAGCGGAGTGCTTGCTGGAATTGAAATGGCTAAGGCAGTTTTAGTTGAGGTCGGCCTGACTGACATTGTGATTCTCAAACATGATGGCGAAGTGATTAAACCCGGCGAGGTTCTTATGACGGTCTCAGGCAGCACCCGAGCAATATTGCTGGCAGAACGCACCGCACTTAATTTTCTAGGCCACCTCAGTGGAATTGCAACCGAGACTTCAAAGTGGGTTGCCGCGGTAAAGGGCACCTCTTGCAAGGTTCGTGATACTCGAAAGACCACACCTGGATATCGAGTACTAGAAAAGTACGCAGTACGAATGGGCGGTGGCACTAACCATCGAATGTCACTCTCAGATGCAGCACTTATTAAAGATAATCACATTGCTGCCGCTGGGGGAGTATCGCAAGCATTTACCGCAGTACGTAGTGCATTTCCAACTTCGCCGATAGAGATTGAGGTAGACACACTTGATCAATTGCGCGAAGTACTTCCGCTCAATCCAGACTTGGTGCTCCTCGACAACATGACACCAGCGTTATGCGCTGAAGCAGTCGCAATCACGGGGGGCAAAACCAAACTTGAAGCATCAGGTGGAATCTCGCTAGAAAGCGCGAAAGCTTATGCAGATTCAGGCGTCGATTACATTGCAATTGGTGCCCTTACCCATAGCGCAGCGGTACTTGATATTGGATTAGATATGAGAGCGGAGTAGAAATGCTATTAACTGTCGATGTCGGAAATACAAATACCGTACTAGGAATTTTTGATGGTGAAAGCCTTGTTAAATCATGGCGAGTCAAGACTGATCCACGAACAACTGCTGATGAGTTATGGCTGCAATTTAACGCACTTGTAACTGGATATAAATTAACTGGGCTTGCAATTTGTTCTACCGTTCCGGCAACGCTTCGCGAACTTCGCACCATGATTGGCACCTATTACGCAGAGATTCCAACAACAATTGTTGAGCCCGGAACAAAGACAGGTGTTCAGTTACTTGTTGACAATCCAAAAGAAATTGGCGCAGATCGGATCGTAAATACACTGGCTGCGCATACTCTTTATGGCGGTCCAGCAATCGTTGTTGACTTTGGAACTTCTACCAACCTAGACGTGGTCTCACCTAATGGTGAATTCTTAGGTGGAGCACTTGCGCCTGGCATTGAGATTTCTGTTGATGCACTCGCTTCGCGTGCTGCGCAGTTGCGAAAAGTTGAATTAATTCGTCCAAAGAACGTGATTGGGAAGAACACCGTTGAAGCACTTCAATCCGGAACCATCTTTGGCTTCGCTGGTCAGGTCGATGGCCTGGTTGATCGAATAACTGCAGAATTGGCGCTTGATTATGATGAAGCGCCAACAGTGATTGCCACCGGCGGTCTCGCTCCATTAATTATCGGGGTGGCTGAAACTATCGATGAATTTGAGCCAGATTTAACTCTCATCGGCCTTCGTTTGATTCACGAGAAGAACATCTAAGTAGCTCTTATCAAAAGGTAGACTGCACCCACTATGACGACTGAAAATACACCTGCAGTAGAAGACGATCTGCCAGAACAGCTCCGCATTCGTCGCGAGAAGCGCGCTGGCATGATTGAGCGAGGTGTAGAGCCATACCCAGTCGCGGTTGAGCGTACAAAGTCCCTGAAAGATATTCGCGAGAAGTACACCGGGCTTGAAGTTGATGTCACAACAGGTGATATCGAATCTCTTACTGGCCGAATCATTTTTAAGCGCGACACTGGCAAGCTCTGTTTTGCAACTCTCCGAGAAGGAGATGGCACCGAACTTCAGGCGATGCTATCGCTCGACAAAGTTGGGCAAGAAGCCCTTGATGCATGGAAGAGCGATATTGATCTTGGAGATATCGTCAGCGTTACTGGTGAAATCATCACCTCAAAGCGTGGCGAACTTTCCATCCTTGCGCACTCATGGAAGCTAGCGTCGAAATCACTTCGTCCACTTCCAAATGATCATAAGCCGATGTCGGAAGAGACTCGCGTACGTATGCGTTACGTTGATTTGATTGTGCGACCAGAAGCTCGCGTGGCGGCTCGAATGCGCCCTCAGGTGATGCGTTCTTTGCGCGATACTTTCAACAATTTCGACTTTATTGAAGTCGAGACACCAATGCTTCAGGTGATGCATGGAGGAGCAGCAGCTCGTCCATTTAAAACATTCTCAAATGCATACGACATGGATCTCTATATGCGCATTGCGCCAGAGCTTTTCTTAAAGCGCTGCGTTGTCGGCGGAATTGAGAGAGTTTTTGAAATCAATCGCAACTTCCGAAACGAAGGAGCTGATTCATCGCACTCACCTGAATTTGCAATGGTCGAGTCATATATGTCTTATGGCGACTGGCGCTCAATCGCTGACGTCACTCGGACTCTGATTCAAAACGCGGCAATGGCAGTTGCCGGTTCACATGTTGTTACGCATGCCGATGGGTCACAGAAGGATTTGAGTGGAAGTTGGAAGGAAATCTCCTTATACGACGCTATCTCTGAAGGTGTTGGTGAAACTGTTACAGCGCTAACGCCGCATGCAGATTTGAAAAAATATGCAGAGAAGCTTGGGATGAAGATTGATCCAAAGTGGGTAACCGGCAAGCTCGCTGAAGAAATCTTCGAACATGTTGCCTCTGATCAATTGATTGAACCAACCTTTGTAATGGGTTATCCAGTCGATACATCTCCGCTAGTTCGCGCTCACCGCGAAATACCTGGAGTTGTAGAAAAATGGGATCTCTATGTTGATGGCTTCGAACTTGCAACTGGCTACTCAGAACTTATCGACCCAGTAATTCAGCGTGACCGTTTGGTTGAGCAGGCGCAACTTGGCGCTAAGGGCGACTTAGAAGCGATGCAGGTCGATGAAGACTTCTTACGTGCGATGGAATTTGGAATGCCACCTATGGGCGGAATGGGAATGGGCGTAGATCGACTGCTCATGGCGCTTACTGGTCTTGGAATTCGCGAAACAATTCTCTTTCCTTTAGTAAAGCCAGAAGTAGAGTAGAGATGATTCAGATACGCCCAGCTCGCACCAGCGATGTGAAGTCAATTCGCGAACTCGTTGACTCGTATGCTGCGCCAGGACAGATGCTCTCGAAAGAGACAGTTACCCTCTACGAGTCTGTACAAGAATTTATCGTCGCAGAATACGATGGAGTAATTATTGGTTGTGGTGCGCTCCACGTCTTATGGGAAGACCTTGCAGAAGTTCGCACTGTTGCGGTTGCGCAAAATTTTCATAAACAAGGAATCGGCCACCTCATTCTCAATAAAATAATTGAACGTGCACGAGAAGTCGGTGTGAAGCGAATTTTCTGCCTTACTTTTCAAACTCAATTCTTTGGAAGTCTGGGATTTACTGAGATTCACGGAACTCCAGTCGAGCCAGATGTTTACTCGCAACTTCTACGTTCTTACGATGCCGGTGTTGCCGAATTCTTGGATCTTGAATCGGTAAAGCCAAATACCCTCGGCAATACCCGAATGCTGCTCAATCTCTAGACCTCCAATTAAGACTGGGCTAGATATATAGCCATAGCAGGGAATATTGACCCCATATCTGGGGTTCAATCAGCGTAATTATTCTTACCTCGCGCCGCCCCCATGGTCGGCGATAGGCTTGCCATCCTTACGAAGAGGAGATTTCGATGTTTGAGCGCTTTACAGACCGAGCCCGACGAGTTGTTGTCCTGGCTCAAGAAGAAGCACGCATGCTCAACCATAACTACATCGGCACCGAGCACATCCTCCTCGGCCTCATCCATGAGGGTGAAGGCGTTGCAGCTAAGGCGCTCGAATCGATGGGAATCTCACTTGATGCTGTTCGCGCTCAAGTCGAAGAAATCATCGGACAAGGCCAGCAGGCACCAAGCGGCCATATTCCATTTACACCTCGTGCAAAGAAAGTTCTTGAGCTCTCTCTCCGTGAAGCGCTTCAACTTGGCCACAACTACATCGGTACAGAGCACATTCTTCTCGGTTTGATTCGCGAAGGCGAAGGCGTTGCAGCTCAAGTACTTGTAAAGCTTGGCGCAGATCTCAATCGCGTGCGTTCAACTGTCATTCAACTTCTCTCTGGCTATCAAGGTAAAGAGGCAGTTACCCAAGGCGGTCCGGCAGAGGGCACTCCTTCAACATCATTGGTCCTTGATCAATTCGGTCGCAACCTCACCGTTGCAGCGCGCGAAGGAAAGCTTGATCCAGTTATTGGTCGCGATACAGAAATCGAACGCGTCATGCAGGTTCTCTCACGTCGCACCAAGAACAACCCAGTTCTCATTGGTGAGCCAGGCGTTGGTAAGACTGCAGTTGTAGAAGGTCTTGCACAAGCAATTGCAAAGAACGACGTCCCAGAGACTTTGAAGGATAAGCAGCTCTATTCACTCGATCTCGGTGCACTCGTTGCCGGTTCACGTTACCGTGGAGATTTTGAAGAGCGCCTTAAGAAAGTTCTAAAAGAGATTAAGACTCGCGGCGACATCATTATCTTTATCGATGAAATTCACACACTCGTTGGCGCAGGAGCCGCAGAAGGCGCAATCGATGCAGCTAGCATCTTGAAGCCAATGCTCGCTCGTGGCGAACTCCAGACAATCGGAGCAACAACGCTTGACGAATACCGCAAGCACATTGAGAAGGATGCAGCTCTCGAGCGTCGCTTCCAACCAATTCAGGTGAAAGAGCCTTCAGTTGCTCACACCATTGAAATTTTGAAGGGTCTTCGCGATCGCTACGAAACTCACCACCGCGTATCTATTACCGATGGTGCACTTGCAGCTGCGGCAAACCTCGCAGATCGCTATGTCTCTGATCGCTTCTTGCCAGATAAGGCGATTGACCTGATTGATGAAGCTGGTTCACGACTTCGCATCAAGCGTATGACTGCACCGGCAGAGCTACGCGAATTCGACGAGAAGATTGCAGAAGCTCGCAAGGCGAAAGAATCTGCCATCGATGGTCAGGACTTCGAAGGTGCTGCTGCACTTCGCGATAAAGAGAAGACTCTTATCGGTGAGAAGAACGAGGCAGAGAAACTTTGGAAGGCCACTGATCTCGATAAGGTAACTGAGGTTGATGAAGAACTCATCGCACAGGTGCTTTCCGCGTCAACTGGTATTCCGGTATTTAAACTTACTGAAGAAGAGACTGCACGTCTTCTTCGCATGGAGGATGAACTCCACCGTCGCGTTATCGGACAAGATCAAGCAATTAAGGCGCTATCACAGGCGATTCGTCGTACCCGTGCTGGCCTTAAGGATCCAAAGCGCCCTGGTGGTTCATTTATCTTTGCTGGCCCATCAGGTGTAGGTAAGACAGAACTTTCACGCACTCTTGCTTCATTCCTATTTGGTGACGAGACCGCGCTTATCCAACTGGATATGTCTGAGTACTCAGAGCGCCATACAGCGTCACGTCTCTTCGGTGCACCTCCGGGATATGTCGGTTATGACGAAGGTGGTCAGTTGACCGAGAAGGTTCGCCGCCGCCCATTCTCAGTTGTTCTCTTCGATGAGATCGAGAAGGCACACCCAGATATCTTCAACTCACTTCTTCAGGTTCTAGAAGATGGTCGCCTTACAGATTCACAAGGTCGCACTGTTGACTTCAAGAACACTGTCATCATCATGACTACCAACCTTGGTACTCGCGATATCTCTAAATCACTCGGACTCGGCTTCTCTGCTGCAGATGATGATCTTGGAAACTACGAGCGCATGAAGGGCAAGGTTGCGGATGAGCTTAAGAATCACTTCCGCCCAGAGTTCCTCAACCGTATCGATGATGTCATCGTCTTCCACCAGCTAACCAAGGATCAGATCATTCAGATTGTCGATCTCATGATTGCTGGGCTTGATGATCGCCTCAAGGCGAAAGATATGGGTATCGAACTCACCCAAGCTGCCAAGGATCTACTTGCAGCCCGCGGTTACGACCCACTTCTTGGCGCGCGTCCATTGCGTCGCGTTATTCAACGCGAGATCGAAGATTCATTGTCAGAGCGCATCCTCTTTGGTGAGCTCAAGGCAGGAGAAATCATCGTTGTCGATGTTGAAGGCGTTGATGCAGAGGCTAAATTTACATTTACCGGCGCACCTAAGGTCTCATCTCCTGACTCACCAGAAGATCTCGCTGAAGCACCTACCGTTTAGATATGAGTTCCGCGCTTAGCATGATGCGCGTGTAACTTTGATTTCCAATCGATAGAGCCAAGCACCACCAAAGCTGCAATCATCAGAATCTGCAGCTGAGAAGACGAGCGCCATCCACGTTGGTGGAGCAAATGCAGGAAGTGCATTCATCAGAACAATTGCTGCGATTGCAATTAAATAAATCTCCACCCATGCATCCTATTGCGGGAGAGAGAAAGTATTCTTCTTTCGCTCTTGAATCAGGCCATCATCGAGCAAGGTCAGTATCGCCTTCTCGACTTGCGCTGGAACATCCCAGAGCAGGTGAATCTGCTTCTTATTAAGAGTCGAGTTCTCTCGCAGCGCTTGAATTATTGTTCCTCGGCATTGCCGATCAGTTCCATGCCAAGTTTGGGTTCGTTTTACCCGAGTAGAGGCAGGGTAATCAAGGCTGCGCCATTCGCATTGATTGGCGACGGGGCAGCGGCCGCATAGCGGATTCTTTGCCGTGCAAATAAGAGCTCCGAGTTCCATCGTTGCAGCAGCCCAGATATGAGCATTTTTCTGCGGTAGGTACTCTGCATATTCAATTCGCTCTGCCTTAGTAGGCGCTGTGGTTGGTGACTCTTCACCCTTGATCAGTCGCGAGAAGAGTCTGCGAATATTGATATCTAGAACAAGTGAACGACCTTCAAATGCAAAGGCAACCATCGCCGCGGCTGTGTACTCACCGATTCCGGGCAACTTGCGAAGTT
>CANGJV010000010.1 GCA_947454425.1 Candidatus Nanopelagicaceae bacterium | reverse complement strand
ATAAAACATGGAATTAATGGCGAGTGCTTGTAATCGCTGGTGATTGTCTTCTTAGTTGCATATGTCTCTACATGATTGAGGAACTTGAGTTGGGCGCTTGCGAAGAGCCCTGCAATTGTGAATAGAACCGCAGCTAGTAAAAGTGAAAGATTGCGAATTAAGCGGCGCGGTGCACTTTTGCGAGATGGCAGGCGGTAAACGCCTCCCACAAGGAATCCGCAGACTGCCCAGAAAAGATACTTATTTGTAAGAGTGATTGGACTTACAAATGAATTCGTCAGATAGACAAATATATAAAGCCCAAGTGCAAAGAGAGATTTACGGTTGATTGCCTGCGAATCCCAGAGTATTAAGAATGATCGAATCACAAGTGAAAGTAGAAAAAGAAATGCAAGCGTGCCAAAGATTCCAGTGGTCGCAAGAGTCTGAACTGATGCCGAATGTGCATCATTGCTGAGAATATTTGAGTACTGCTTTATATCTTCGATAGTGCGGTACTGCTCGTAATAATTTCCATATTGATCTGGTCCTACTCCAAGAAACGGATGGGCAAAAAATTGGCGCATTCCAGCGAGCCAGAAATTTCCGCGAATTTTTACCTGAATATCATTTCCTAAGACTGGAATCATCTTGCCAAGAAATGGCATCAAGAAAATAAACTCTGCCCAAATAATTACAGCAAAGGTTCCAATAAATGTTCTTGCATTAAGAGTCCAGCTACGTCGAGGAATGAAGCGACGCAGCAGCAGAAGGAGAACTCCAAGCAGAGTAAATGCGATATCGACATAGGCTTGTAATGGCCCTGCCAATCGAAGTGCATAGAGATTCAGCGCGGTTGCAAGAAGCAGAACAATCTTTACCCGGCGGCTGCTGTTGAGGGCCAGGAAGAGAATGAGAGGAAAGGCAGTACCAATAAATGCAGCGAAGAAATCTGCATTGCCAAGTGTTGAAGATACTCCTTGATCGCCGGGAAGCTGAACCAATTTAAAGTGCTGAGCAATACCTAACAGCGAAACAGCCTCTACTGCAATGATGTAAAAACCAATCAGCCGTATAAAAGCGCTGTAGTCGAATTGAGAATGGAAAATAGAGACCACAAGCAAGGCAATAGTGCTTGCTGTGCCTACAAATCTTCCGGCATCTCCGATTAAAGATCCAATCAGATTTCTGCTCATCAACAGTGATGCGAATTGAGTAAAAAGTAGAGCGCTAGCGCCATAAATAGCTATCCGTTGAAATCTAAAACGCTCTGACTTTACGGCGATAAAGATGGAGAAGATTGCCGCAATAACTAATAATGAAAATAACTGTGCCGGCGAATTTTTATCAAAGGTATGGCGAAAGACGCGATCAGGAATGTGGAAAATAGCCATCGCTATATATGTAAAACCTGCTACTGCGACCGCCTTCTGCTTCGACAGTTGATTCACAATCTAATCCTCAAGCTGACGTATGAGCTTAAATTCTCCTCCGCCGAGTTGCCCTTGATCGCGGTACATCTCGAGTTTGGCGCGAGTGTCTGCAATATCGAGGTTGCGCATAGTCAATTGACCGATTCGATCTGTGGGACCAAATGCAGCATCCTCTGTGCGTTCCATCGATAACTTATCTGGGTGATAGCTCAGCGCTGGTCCAGTTGTATTGATAACTGAATAATCATCGCCGCGGCGCAGACGCAAAGTGACTTCACCAGTGACAGCAGATGCAACCCAACGAGATAGTGATTCGCGAAGCATCAGACTCTGCGGATCTAACCAGCGACCTTCATAGAGCAGGCGACCAAGACGTCGACCTTCTGCATGATAGTTAGCAATCGTGTCCTCATTATGAATTGCGCTGATAAGACGTTCGTAAGCAATAAATAAAAGCGCCATGCCTGGAGCTTCGTAGATGCCGCGTGACTTCGCCTCGATAATACGATTTTCAATCTGATCGGCCATTCCCAAACCGTGGCGGCCACCAATTGCATTTGCTTCTTGCATGAGTGCTACGACATCAGTGAAATCTTTACCATTGATTGCGACAGGGCGACCCTGCACAAATTGAATCTTCACATCTTCTGATGGGATGTTGACAGTTGAATCCCAGAATTTCACACCCATAATCGGAGTAACAATTTCAATCGAAGCATCTAACTGCTCTAGATTCTTGGCTTCATGAGTTGCACCGAGAATATTTGCATCAGTTGAGTACGCCTTCTCGACGCTATCGCGATAAGGGAACTTGTGAGCAACTAACCATTCAGACATCTCTTTGCGACCACCGAGCTCGCGCACAAAATCTTCATCGAGCCATGGCTTATAGATTCGAAGGTTTGGATTGGCGAGAAGTCCATAACGGTAAAAGCGTTCGATGTCGTTGCCTTTGTAGGTAGAGCCATCGCCCCAGATCTCAACGTTATCGGAGAGCATTGCCCGAACAAGTAATGTGCCGGTGACTGCTCGACCTAGCGGCGTCGTATTGAAATATTGTTTTCCGCCAGAACGGATATGGAATGCGCCGCAGGCAATTGCAGCTAGACCCTCTTCAACAAGTGGGGTTTTGCAATCAACAAGTCGTGAAATCTCTGCGCCATATTCTTTCGCACGATCTGGAACAGTCTCGATATTTGTCTCATCGTATTGACCAAGATCGGCGGTGTAGGTGCAAGGCACAGCACCTTTTTCACGCATCCATGCAACTGCAACAGATGTGTCGAGACCACCAGAGAAGGCGATTCCAACTTTTTCACCGACAGGAAGGGATGCAAGTACCTTAGACATGCCTTAAGTCTAATGGTTCAACTTCGCCGCAAGTACGGGCGTGACTCCCCAGAGTGAAATCATCGATTGATAACGCTCAACTTCTTCGATTTCTGCCTCAGTACCTACTTTGACCGCCCGAATCATGAGATTGCGCGGCGTGTGCTCTCCCCCAATAAATTCAATTGCCTCGACTCGGTAGCCATGCAACTTCATCAATTGGATTCGGAGTGAGTCGGTAATGAGATCTCCAAGCCGTTCACGCATGATTCCATGGCGAGTAATAAGCGACCATGGTTCTGGCGAGACCTTCATCTGTACCTGAATATCATGGTGGCAACATGGCGCAAAGAGCGTTAATGGGACATCTCTATTAACGGCCCAGGCAATTGCATCATCGGTTGCGGTATCACAAGCATGGAGCGCAATTGCAATATCTGCCTCTTCTACAGAGGTAGCTGAAATCTCTTCTGCTAAGAAAGTTATTGTGGAATCAATTCCAAGAGATTGTGCGATTGCGTTATTGCGATCACGAGATGCTGGACGAATATCGATTCCGACTACCTTTGCCGGAATTCCTTCCGCCTTAAGATATTGATGCACCGCAAAGGTGAGATATGCGTGACCGCAGCCGAGGTCGACAATCCGAAGCGGATGCTGATCGGTCGGGTGGTGGAGATGGCCGGCGCTAATTGCTTCGTTAAGAGTTGGTACAAGTAAACGCAAGAATTCCTCAACTTGTTTGTACTTATCCATCTTTGATGGCTTTATTGACCCCTTTGCATCTGCAATTCCTACTTCTCTAAGAAAAGGGTCGGATGCATCAAGCAAGCGCTTCTTACTTCGATCGTGATCTAGATTTCGAAGTAAAGTATTTTTACTTCGCGTAAAGAGTGGCGAACCTTTTTTAGAAATTCTCAGTGAGAGCGTCTCGCCTTCGTTTTCAACGAGAATATTGGCGTAGCCAGAGAGCGCCAAATCCATGAAGGGAAGTTCGGCGAGCGGAAAATTCTTTGAAGTCATCTGTCGGCCATCGCTATAACTAATTTGAAGCGCGAGTCCATCCTTAAGCTGGACTGGACGAATATCGATTCGCTCATGTTCGGGCTGCATATTGCGTCGGCGACCAGAGAGCACAGCGCGCACAAAAGTATCGGATTGAGAGATGGCGACCTGTAATTGGCCGAGAACGCTCTCTAAATCAATTTCGCTCACAGTTGTAATGCTAGTCTTTCACGGTGATTTCAACTACCAATTGGGTTATAACTATCGCTGTCCTTACGGCCGTGGTCATCATCGACTTCATTTGGGCAATCTCAAATCGTAAAAAAGAAACTTCGATGCGCGAAGTAACCCTCTGGTCAATCTTCTATGTCTCACTTTCAATCGCCTTTGGCATTTACATGGGTCATTGGCTTGATCCGCAAAGCCAGAAGGAGTTCTTCGCAGGTTGGCTCACCGAGTACTCACTTTCATTCGATAATCTCTTTGTCTTTGTCATTATCCTTACCAAACTTAAGATTTCACGTGAGCGCCAACAATTAGCGCTTCTCATCGGAATTCTTTTTGCCTTAGTGCTTCGCGTAATTGCCATCTCGGTCGGTGCCAAGGTTATTGCTGAATTCCAGCAGGTCTTCTTCCTCTTCGGAGCCTTCTTAATTTACACAGCGGTAAAGCTCTTTCTCGAGAGCGGCAAGGACGAGACACATGATGAAGAGAGCAAAGTCATCACCTATCTCAGCAGTAAAGGAATCAAACCTTTCTCAATCGCTCTTGTTACCCTCGGCGCTACGGACTTAGTTTTCGCGCTCGATTCAATCCCAGCGATTTTTGGACTTACCCAAAATGTTTACATCGTTATCACAGCAAATATCTTTGCCCTCATGGGGCTCCGCCAGCTCTACTTCTTAATAGGTGGGTTGATGCAGCGCTTGGTCCATATTGGAAAAGGGCTCTCAGTCGTACTTGGCTTTATCGGGGTAAAACTTATTTTTCACGCATTCCACGGAATCAATATTCATGAAATCGCCGGAGTGCATATTCCAGAGATCACGATTACACAATCACTTACTGTAATCATCTCTTGCCTTGCAATTGCAACAGCTACCAGCCTATTTTCTACCCGCGATAAGTAGGCAGCTCCGCAACTACAGCGAGACCGCCAAGTCCGCTCTTACGCAATCGCATCTCACCACCTGATTTTGTTACCACCGCTGCCATGATGCTCATTCCGAGTCCGGATCCACCGGTATCTCTTGAACGAGATGGATCAAAACGATTGAGGCTCTTTACCTTCTCGCGATAAGCGCCCTCTGGTAATCCAGGGCCTCCATCTTCTATCGTAAGAGTCACCACCTTTCCGCTCTGAGTAAGGGAAATTGTGACGGGTACATTTTCTGGAGTATGGCGGGAGATATTGTTTAAAGCGTTTTGAATAAATCTTGAAAGATAGTCGTGTACCGCTTCCACTTTAATCTCACCGACGATTTCGATGCGAACATTTCGGTTGGGATTTAAAAGTGCAAAATCCTGAGCATGAGCTCGAGCAATCTCAGATAAATCGAGTGTCTCTTGAATGCGTTGTGCACTCTCCCCGATCTCTGCGAGCAAGAGCAGATCATGGATAAGTGATTCCATTCGAGAAATTTCACTTGTCACTCTGCTTAGGGCGCGCTCCTGCTCGGCTGGTGCACTCATCTTTCCTGAACTCAATAACTCTACATATCCCTTGATTACGGTCAAAGGCGTCCGGAGTTCGTGGGAGGCATCGCCTAAGAAAGATTGCATGCGGGAAAGTGCTTCCACATCATCTCTTCGTTTAAGTCTGCCGATGTAAAGCGAGAGCAGAGAGAAGGTGAGCAACGAAGTTATCAATGTTATGAATAAAACAGTTCTAAGATTGGCACGAAGATTCTTTAAAGCGCTCTCGGAAGATGCGGCAACAATCAAATAATCCCCACCGGATATTTTTAACGCCCTAAACCTAAAGTGGGTGCCACCTTTACCTGATTGCGTAGACTTTGTCGCCGCCCTTGCCTCGGAGATAGTAATTGCTTCTGAGATTTCTTGTGTCGAATTATTAACAGTCGTCAACGAACCATCTCGCGACAATAGATAGAGAGATAGGTCAAGCGATTTTTGATCGATATTAAATAGTGCAGCGCTCAATGCTTGAGCTGGCGCCTTGCGCGCTTCATTGACGGTTGCATTAACAGCTGAATCAATCGTTGATATTTCACTGCGGAAGGTGGACTCAACGAGAAAGGTACCAATGCCCATCGTCAATAGAATTGAGATGAGTAAGGTGACGATACGTAATCGAGCGGTGGATGTAAGTTTCACTTCTTCTCTAACTGCAGTTGGAATCCAACGCCTCTCACGGTACGAATACCTTCGAAGCCATCCCGATGTAACTTCTTACGAAGGTAGGAGATATAAGTGTCGACGACTGTAGTTTCTGTCTCGAAGTTGATTCCCCATACTTCATTGAGCAGGAAGCTCTTGCTGAGGACTCTGCCCTTAGATTCGAGCAAGACCGCTAGCAAACGGAATTCGGTTGGAGATAACTCAACCGCTTCACCATTGAATGTAACTTTATGTGAAGCCTCATCTAGCTCGATAGGACCTAATGAAATTACAGTAGGAGCGGCCTCAACAAATTGTGATCTGCGAAGAATTGCACGCACACGCAAGACGAGTTCTTCTAGGCCAAATGGTTTTGTCACATAATCATCTGCGCCTAAAGTAAGTCCGCGAGTGATATCGGCGCGATCGCCGCGTGCGCTGAGCATCAAAGCAGGTGTGTTATCGCCATTGCTACGGATGCGTTCTATGAATTCAAATCCATCCATCAATGGCATATTGATATCAACAATCAAAAGATTGGGTTTAATACTCCGAAGCAACGTCTGGGCAATCATCGCATCTGCGGCAACGACGGTCTCAAAGCCAGCGAGCTTTAGCGCATCGGCTAAGAGGTCACGAACTCCTGCCTCATCATCAATCACCATAATCAGTTCGGCCATGGTGCAACCTTCCCATGAGGATGGCTTCAAGCGCTAGTAAGGCAAGAGTCTCTTACGCGACATGAATTGAGAAAACTAACTTTCACAGACACTTCACAAAATATTGCGCCACACTTAAGCCATGAGAAAGATGAGTCAAGCGAGCTATCTCTTTGCGATATCGCTTGCCCTCTCACCTATCTCCACAATCACCATTGCGGTCGCAGACTCAACACCGCCGACAAGTTCATTGCCCAATCCTTATAAATCTTCGCTGGATCAGTTCCGGATAGATCGCGATAATTATCTGCTTGCAATGAAAGTACGTAGCCAACAGATTCGCGTGATAAATAATAATTTTAAAATGGCATGTGATTTGGCAACCAACAACTTCCTCCGAGAGATTTCGCTAGCAAGAACACCTGATCAGAAAAATCTTGCAGTCTCTAATAGAAAAAATGCTATTAGCGCTGCAATTGCTGCTCGAGATTTTGCAATTAAAGCACTGGGTTTAGAACCAGTTGCACCGATTGAACCGCAAAAACCAATGAAGAGCGCTAAGCCTAAATCTCGCTAATTAAGCGTCCTCAAACTCGTCTTCATCAATCCACGCATCAACTTCAGAGGATTCCTGCTTTTCAATCCAACTCATAAATGTAGCTACCGCTTTAAATGCGAGCAGCAGCATTGTTACTGCTGCTGCGATTCGACGAAAAGCTTTCATACCCTAAAAATACTCTCTTTTTTAGGCGCATGCAGTATTTGCACTCTTAAAACGCCGCCAATGCAGAGTTGATATCGGCCCACATATCATCATGATGCTCGCAACCTACAGAGAGACGAATAAGGTTTACCGGCACCGTCTCGCTTTCCAGCGGCCAACGTCTACGGCGCTCCCAAGTACTCTCGACTCCCCCAAGACTGGTCGCATTGGTAATGAGTTTTGAGGCGGCGCAGACTTGATCAGTCTGGTCGGCCGAGCCATCGATTTCAAAGGAGATAATCGCGCCAAAGCCTGGGTAGCGAACCTTTGTTATTTTTGCGTGGCTCTTGAGCTTTTCCACTAACGCCTTTGCATTGCTCTGCGCTGCGTTAAATCGTAATGGGAATGTACGGATTCCACGTAAGGCAAGCCATGCTTCAAATGGGCCAGGGATAGAGCCGATTAAAGTGCGTGCCTCAAGTAATCGACTATAGAGCGCTGGATCTTTAACGGTAAGTGAACCAAGAATGACATCACTATGGCCAGCAAGGTATTTAGTCACAGAGTGCATTGAAATATCGGCGCCAAGTTCGAGCGGCAGTTGAGAGAGTGGAGTCGCAAATGTGTTATCTACTGCGACTCCCATATTTCGCTTCTTAGCCTCACCAATGATGAGGGACATCTCGGCAATTTCTAAGCCTGGATTTGTGGGAGATTCAATCCATAGAAAAGCAGCACCCATCAGCGCTTCAAAAACATCTTTGGTATTTGCGATATCTACAAATCGGACTTCGAGACGACCTTGTTCGTGATATTTCTTAAGCAACGCCATCGTTCCGCTATAACCTTGATTGGATGCAACAACCGGTGCACCGTGAGGCAAGAGTGAAAAGACTGCGGTAATTGCTGCCATTCCGGAAGAGAATGCAAGTGTTGAATCGCCATGTTCGAGGCGTGTGATGGCATCTTCCAGCGCAACCCACGTTTCATTTCCAAAACGTCCATAACCGATTGCACCGCCGGCGGTATAGGTTGAGTTAATCGAGATGCTTGGGTTTAGCGGCGCGCCAGGGGCTGACTCTGGGCGGCCAGCAGTAATCGCAACTGTCTCGGGGTGCATCTGATCCATGCCGCAAGGGTAACGGCTTAGTGGAGCGTTCGCGCTACTCGCGTAATAGCTTCTTCCAGAATTGCCGGTGATGTCGCAAAATTAAGGCGAACGAAGTTGGCGAACTTTTCACCGAAGCGTGCACCAGGGACAAAAGCCACCTTGGCATTTTCAACGAGATGAGAGTGGGGCTCTGCGCCAATTTCGTATCCCCCAAAATCTATCCAAGAGAGATAGGAGCAGTGCGGCAGATGGCTCTTGGCTAGAGGTAGATGGGTAGCGAGAAGCTCTTCCACAAGTCGCCGGTTCGAATCCAACTGCACCATCAAAGCATCGAGCCAAGGCTCACCTTCTTTAAATGCTGCAACCGTGGCAAAGGCTCCTAGAAGTGAAGCTCGATAGTGCGTTGCTGGTGCAATCGCATCTAATCGTGCATGCATCGTGGCATCTTGCGTGATGATGATCGCGCACTTTAGCCCTGCAATGTTCCAGCCCTTGCTAGCTGCAGTCACCGTGATTCCGACTGCGCATGCTGCCGGCCCAAGTGAGAGGAATGGCGTAAATCTCTGCTCAGAAAATGTTAATGGTGCGTGAATCTCATCGCTAATAATGATTACGCCATGTGCGGTTGCAAGTTCTACCAATCGCTCTAACTCTGCCTTTGTGTATACCCGTCCAAGTGGATTGTGTGGGTTGCAGATGAGGTGGACTTTAATTCCAGATTTATATGCGCTCTCTATTCCATCCCAATCGAGAATCCACGGCGAACCATTGATTTCTACTTCATCGAATGTCAGTGGAACATCAACTATCTCTAGTCGGGTCTCAGTTGCCCAAGTCCAAAAGTTTGGATAGACCGGTGAGTTAATCATGATTTTGTCGCCCGCCTTGGTGATGACGCGAAGAGTTTCGACTATTCCAACTCCAACATCAGCGGCAATCCGAATCTGTGCTGGGTCGGGGGTCCAACCAAATCGTCGAGTGGCAAAGGTAGAGAAGGCCTCACCCATTTCAGGGATCGAACCTAAATATCCGAGATCAGAGTTGTTGACCATTTCAAGCAATGTTCGACGGATTGGTTCGGCGACTGGGAAATCCATTTCAGCAACTGGAAGTGGAAGTACATCAGCGGGAAAAGCGCGCCACTTTTCACTCTTATGTCTCCGAAGTTCATCTAGTGGAAGTAGATAGAAATCGCTCATGAGGTCAAGTATTGCACTGCTCAGATTGAAAGACCATGATTGTCCTTGTGGGTGCACCTCTTATAACTGAACGCCAGATGAAGAAAATCACGGCGGAAATCTCGGCCAAAGATAAGAAATTTGCCAAGGTAATTGATGCTCACCCCCTCTGCACAATAGGTAGAAATTCAAATCCGGTTCCACACTTTGAATCCTTAGTGGAGTCCGTTATTTCACAACAGTTAGCGGTGAAAGCTGCCGACACTATATTTGGGAGAGTTAAAAGCGCAGCCGGTGGACGAATTATTCCGGCTCGTATTGCGCAACTTTCAGAGTCAGAGATGCGAAGTGCTGGAGTTTCTGGCGCGAAGCATAAGACCATCCAAGGATTAGCTGCAGCAGCGCTAAATAAAGAGATCAACTTTAATAAACTTCATGAAGTTGAAAGCGATGAAGAAATTTTCACCCAATTGACAAACCTGTGGGGAATCGGTCCCTGGACGGTCGATATGTTTATGATGCATCAACTTGGACGACTTGATATCTGGCCAACTGGAGATCTTGGAGTGCGCCGGGGTTGGGAGAAAATCTATAAATTACCGGAAGAGATTTCCCCAAAAGATTTAGAACTCAAAGGAGAAAAGTTTCGCCCCTATCGAAGCGTTGTAGCTTGGTATTGCTGGAGAGCGCTCTCTTAAATCAACTGACCACTAAGCAGGAAAAGCTACGCCAGTGCTTGAGTGACAGTCATAACCATTTGGATTCTTCTCAAGATATCGTTGGTGATATTCCTCAGCCGGGTAGAAAACTACTCCGGTTGCATCGAGAATCTCAGTGACAATCTCATCCATACCGGCGGCGCTGAGAGCAGATTGATATTGCGAACGTGATTCTTGCGCCTGCGCACCTTGCTCGGCAGTTGTGTAGAAAATAGAGCTTCTATATTGAGTACCGATATCTCCACCTTGCTGATTGAGCGAAGTTGGATCATGCATTACCCAGAACTCCTGAAGGAGTCTCGGATATGAAATAAGGCTCGGATCAAAGTTCACCTCAACCATTTCGGTATGGAGTGTCCTTCCAGTGCAGACTTCTTCGTAGGTCGGATTGGCCTTAATGCCACCCATATATCCAACACTGGTTGACATAACACCTGAAAGGTTCCAGAATCTGCGCTCGGCGCCCCAGAAGCATCCGGTTGCGAAGTACGCGGTAGCAAAATCAGAGGTGCTCATAGTCGGTTAATCTATCCTCCGTAACGCAAGAGCATCAAAGTGAAATTATTGGGCCATCATCGGCCCCCGTAGCTCAGGGGATAGAGCACTGCCCTCCGGAGGCAGGAGCACAGGTTCGAATCCTGTCGGGGGCACAACTGATCAATTGCAATCAGAGGCGAGGTAAATCACTTCATATTGCAATCTTTTTCCTCATTCATCCTTGTGCATCGACTCTATTGCAGGGAGAATTGCTCGCTCACCCCCAGTGAGAAATATCGATAAGCAGAATAGGAGCTTCCCCATGGATTGGAGACACGAGTCCGCCTGTCGTGATGAAGATCCTGAGCTCTTCTTTCCAGTTGGAAATACCGGCCCTGCTATCACTCAAATCGAAGAGGCCAAGAAGGTCTGCAATCGCTGTATCGTCAAAGATGCCTGCCTAGCGTGGGCGCTTGAATCCGGCCAAGATGCTGGCGTATGGGGCGGTTTATCTGAAGACGAGCGTCGCGCTCTCAAGCGTCGTGCAGCTCGTAATCGCGCACGTTTGATTGATAACGGTCTCGCTAACTAATTGGAAATTCGAGCTCTGCTCTAGTTTCACTTTCATCTGAAATCAGATTTAACGTACCTCGAAGTTCATTCTCGGTCAGTGTGCGGACAATCTGTAATCCTAAGTTTGAAGATTCCTGCAAGGAAAATCCAGCCGGCAATCCAACTCCATCATCGGCGATAGTCACAATTGCAGTTTTATCCTTGCGCTCGAGATTAATATCGAGCTTGCTTCCCTCACTCTCAAGTCCATGTTCGAGCGCATTGTAAATAAGTTCGGTAATCACAAGTGCCAGCGGAGTCGCAATTCGTGATTCAAGAAGTCCAAGGGAACCGGTGCGGGTAATTTTTAGCGAACCCATTCGAGGTGTTAATTCAAGGGCATGACTGACTAGGCGATCCAATACATCATCGAAGGCGACCGAGGACTCTGCGCTACTGGAGAGAGTTTCGTGAACCAAGGCAATTGATGCAATGCGACGAACCGCTTCATTGAGCGCTTGGCTTGCTCCCGGGTCTTCGATTCGTCTAGCCTGCAGTCGCAGCAGGGCAGATACTGTTTGAAGATTGTTCTTGACTCGGTGGTGAATCTCTCGAATGGTCGCATCTTTTGTCACGAGCTGGCGTTCTCTTCGGCGAAGTTCGGTGACATTGTTGAGTAGGACGATTGCTCCAATGCGATCTTGTCCGGCGATGATTGGAAGTACGATCAAATCGATTACGCCACCGAGATTTTCCACCTCTACGCGACGAAGGGCTCGGCCGCTCAAACTCGTTACATAAGCCTCCTCCCGCGCATCACTTGTCTCTCGAGAAAGTTGTTCTGCAATTTCACCGAGTGAATATCCATCGAGTTCATTTGCCCAACCCATTCTGCTAAATGCTGAACGAGCATTAGGGCTGGCATAACTGATTGTGCCGTTGATATCGATGCGAACTAGACCATCACCTACGCGCGGAGTTGGGTCAAAAAGTGATCCAGCATTTTGATATGGGAAATTTCCTTCGGCAACCATTCGGTATAGCTCATGTGCAATTTCTCGGTAATTTAACTCAAGCCTAGAAGGCTGACGCATCAAATCAGAGTTACGGTGGCGCGAAATAACTGCGATTACCTTCTCCCCCATCAACACTGGGATTGTCTCTTCCTTAATCATTACATCGCCAATGAGTTCGGGTTCTGTATTACGAACGATTTCACCGTGCGAGAGGGCTTGATCGATATAGAAACGATCACCCCAATTGATTTCATCGCCGATAACATCATTAGCAAAGACAGTGGCGGCCGTAGTGGGGCGGATATGAGCAACAGCGATATATCCAGTAGGCCAGCTTTTCTCATCTTTACGAAGTGGAATCCAGAGAATTAGATCGGCAAATGAGAGATCAGAGAGCAATTGCCAATCGGCAACAAGTTCGCGGAGTTTGTGGATCTCTTCTGCTGAAGTTGGTGTACGCCCTTCGAGATATTCTTCTATTGAAGCCATTAGTGACTACGCATTCAACCACTCGTTGAGTGAGCTCTCTGCCTCTTGTGGTGCGAACCAGGTTAGATCATCTGCATCTTCGCCGACTAAGAATATTGCTTCAACC
The DNA here is from genome assembly GCA_947454425.1 of Candidatus Nanopelagicaceae bacterium. GTDB lineage: Bacteria > Actinomycetota > Actinomycetes > Nanopelagicales > Nanopelagicaceae > Planktophila. The sequence continues at coordinate 13,156 of CANGJV010000010.1, read as the reverse complement.
ATCTTCCAGTGGAGTGGGTCTGTCACGGCCGCTGAAACTTCATCAAAATCTGCGAGTAATTCGACCGGAACCTCGAATGCGATCACTAGCGCTGCGCCTGATTGCTCATCAACGAGTTCAAGTGCATCCTCTGCCGCAAGAAGTGAGAGTGAGTACTCAATTTCTTCCTCATCCATCTCTGGATGAGTGCTTGAGTAGATTGGAGTTGGTGCATATACCTCGTTGATTTCGAGAGATTGCTCAGTGAGAAACTCTTGCAACTCATCCGCTGTGGAAGCTAGGTAAACGCGCATAGGGAGAGAATAACTGACTAATTACTCAGCCTATTAATCCTCCTCTGATAACCCGCTAAATGAGTAATGAGTTCAAGCCGTAAGAGGCTCTTAGGCGCAGATGTTGCAAGAGTTCCACTCGCTTTCTTCACCAGATCAAGTGAGCGCATATCTCGAGGGTAGATAAATGAATCAAGGCCAGTCGCCTCCCGCACTTCGTGCTGGATCTTCTCTCTATCGCGCTTTCCTATTGCTTCAGAGGCGGCAACGATGAGATCAATGTGAGGTGAAGGCGCAATGGAACGTGCAAAGGCAAGTTTATTTGGAATCTGATCAAGCTGGAGATCATCGGATGGGAGGATGAGATTGAGTTGAGTACACGATTGGAGAGTCCAGGTGAGGAATATGTCGCCAATTCTCCGGCCGCCAAGAGTTTGCTCTGAGATTAAAAACTCACCTAGATCAACTATTACGTAGTCGAATCTTCCAAGGTCAGCGATGATTGCATGGAGCCGTTCGAGCGATGCAATCTCTGTCGCGGAGAATCCGAATTCAGTTACTTTAATAGCTTTTGTTAATCCATTGAGGCTATATAAGTGTGCAACCTGCGGATGGAAGAAATTGCCATCGATTAAAAGTACTGAACTGCCCGAGAGTGCAATCTCCTGCGCCACATTGAATGCGATGGTTGTCGTTCCAATTCCACGGCCGATTGAGGAGAAGGCAAATAAATTTCCAGCATACGGTGGAAGACGCACCGGCTGCCCCTGCCGTTGAAGGATTGAATCCTGCAAGATTTGTACCAACTCATGATCACTGTTGGGTAGATCGATTCCAACCCCAAGTGAAGAATGAGAATGCCCGCGGAAGATGATCGGATTGAGATCGAGAAAATCGCCTATCCCTTTAAAGTCATCGGAGAGCAGGAGCTGAACATCTGGATTTGCATCTAGATATCTTCGAAGCGCCTCAATCGAGGTGGCACGAAAAACTACCTCCCAACCAATTCTCTTCAACGAAGCTGCAATGAATCCTTCTTGCTCGGTATTACTTATTCCAGTAACCGCTCGATATTTGAGCTCACCCATGGGATTCGACCACAACAATTCTTCCACTAGACGATGCGGCGAGGATTTCAGGAACATCAGAACTTTTGATTGAGATTGTAATTGAGACATCGCCAGAGAAATTCGAACTACTGCGCAATACTTCTTTAATGAAGGCATCTGCAATAAGAAGTTTGGGAGGAAGAACAACTTCATTGCCTTGGGCATCCTGAACTTGATATAAAGCGACGATCTCGCCCGTGGAAAGTGAGAATGGAATATCTGAAGCTTTTATCGCCAATGAAAGAGTTACGGTTTGGAGATATTGACTATCTCGGCTGAGGTCATCTCTGGCAATAAATCTTCCAGGATAAATATTGTGGGTTGTAATTAATCCAATTGGATTCTCTGACTCAGCTAAATAACTTGTGATTTCCTGGCCTAAATCAGACTTTGCTAACTTCACATCATTGGCAGAAATTCTTACCCCTTTCGCTAATGGATGTTTGGCAACCCAATACCCACTTCCTGAATTCGCCATGAAGGCGAAGAGGAATGAGGCGAGTATCGAAAGAGCAAATAATGCGGTAGAAATTACGAGTCTATTCTGGGATTTTTTCTCATTTTTAATATACATAGCGGTGAAGTTACTTCTTAGGCAGAATCCTTCAGCAAACTTTTCCACAGCGGGGGTATTGGCTAAATAAGTTCATACTTTCGGCTGATGGAAGGAGAACTCCTTCTCGGAACTCTTTGCCAATGACTACCGCCTACACATTTCCATCAGTAAAAATCATCTCTAGCACCACTCCATCCGATCTCTGGAGCCATCCCACCCTCGACTTGTTCCTCTCACCTATTCCAATTCAGCGCCCCCAGGAAGCGCTCCTTTTCTCTACGCCTTCGACTTTTGGTGAGAGCTTCGACGAAGATGACCGACCAATTCCAACCTCAGCTGCAACATTGCCTGATATTCGTATCTGGACTATGAGTTTTGCAATCAGCGCCCTCGAAATTTTGGCTGGACGTAGGCAGCCGGCGCAACTTGCGATGCGATGTCATCCGATTATTTATCGCGAATTTTTACTTCGAGTCGGTCGCGAGAAAGAGATTGGTCGGATACGAAAGATCCACCAGGATCAACCGCTCGATGGAATCTGTGAATCGGTTCTGACCGTCAGGTTTGGAGAGCGCGTTCGGCCGATGGTCATTCGTACAGAAGGCATCAATGGTCAATGGCTCTGCACCGCGCTAAATTTAATGAGTTAGCGAATTTAAGCGGCGCCGTGGCAACGCTTGTACTTCTTACCAGAGCCACATGGGCAAGGGCTATTGCGAGTTACCTCACCAGTGGAAACAACGCCGTTCTCATCGGGTGATGAGTATTGCAGCGGTGCTACTTGTGCCGGCTTTGCTTCAAGACCCTTTGCTTGAACTGCTCCGCCATCGCTTTCTACAGTTACCTCAACATTAAAGACAAGACTTCCAAGCTCTTCCTTAATTGCATCCATCATTGCTGAGAAGAGTTCGTAACCTTCACGTTGGTACTCAACTAGTGGGTCGCGCTGTGCCATTGCACGTAGTCCGATTCCCTCTTGTAGATAATCCATCTCGTAAAGGTGTTCCCGCCATCTACGGTCGAGCACAGATAATAAAACCTTACGTTCAAGCTCGCGCAGAACCTCAGAACCTAGTTGCTCCTCACGCTTTGAATATGCGCTGCGAGCATCGTCAAGAATTCGGCTTTCGAGGAATTCGGCATCAAGGGCTGATGCATCACCTAATTCACGGATCAAATCTTCTGATGTAAATGAAACGGGGTAAATCAATTTCAGAGCAGTCCAAAGATCTGCGAGATTCCAATCTTCGGCATAACCCTCAGCTGTTGCAGCACGAACGTATGCTGAGAGAGTCTCTGCAACGAAATCTTGAACCTGTGAGCCAATATCTTTACCTTCAAGAACTAAGCGACGTTCGCTATAGATCACAAGACGCTGACGATTCATTACATCGTCATACTTGAGGACATTCTTACGAATTTCAAAGTTTTGAGCTTCAACTTGAGTCTGAGCTGAACGAATCGCGTTGGAGACCATCTTTGATTCGATTGGCTCATCCTCTGGCAAACCTGCTGCCAAGAGGAAACGTTCTACTAATGCTGAGTTGAAGCGACGCATTAACTCATCTTGTAGTGAAAGGTAGAAACGAGACTCACCTGGATCGCCTTGGCGACCAGAACGACCACGCAACTGATTATCAATACGTCTTGATTCGTGGCGCTCGGTGCCGAGAACATAGAGTCCGCCGAGACTGATTACCTCTGCATGCTCGGTTGCGATTGCAGCCTTCTGCTTTGCAATTTCAGCAGGCCATGCGACTTCGTACTCTGAAGCATTATCTACCGGAGAGATTCCGCGACGCTGAAGTTCGAAGTCAGCCATAAATTCTGGATTACCACCGAGCATGATGTCAGTTCCGCGACCAGCCATATTTGTGGCGACGGTGACTGCACCCTTAACACCTGCGCGGGCAACGATTGATGCTTCGCGTTCGTGATGCTTCGCGTTGAGAACCTCGTGTGGAACGCCAGCTTTCTTTAAAAGCGCTGACAGCTCTTCAGATTTTTCAACTGAGACTGTTCCAACGAGAACAGGCTGTCCCTTACGGTGACGCTCAACGATATCTTGAACGACAGCGCTAAATTTGCCCCCCTCTGATTTGTAAACCAAATCAGGTTGATCGATGCGCTGCATATTGCGATTTGTAGGAATTGGTACAACGCCAAGTTTGTAAATTTGATGGAATTCAGCAGCCTCAGTCATGGCTGTTCCGGTCATACCTGAGATTTTCTGGTAGAGACGGAAGTAGTTCTGCAGAGTGATTGTTGCCAGCGTTTGGTTCTCATCTTGAATCTCAATGCGCTCTTTTGCTTCTAGAGCTTGATGGAGTCCTTCGCTATAGCGGCGACCTGAAAGCATTCGCCCAGTGTGCTCATCCACAATCAGAAGCTCGCCGTTCATTACTACATAATCTTTATCGCGCTTGAAGAGTTCTTTTGCGCGGACGGCATTATTGAGATATCCAATTAACGTCGTATTGGTTGCCTCATAAAGATTCTCAATCCCGAGTAGTTCTTCTACCTTTGTCACGCCATCTTCAAGGATTCCGATGGTCTTCTTCTTCTCATCTACCTCATAATGTGAATCGCGGACCAACTTTGTAGCAATTGTTGCAAATTCGAGATACCACTTAGTTGCCTTATCGGCAGGTCCGCTGATGATCAGTGGAGTACGTGCCTCATCAATCAAAATTGAGTCAACTTCATCGACAACTGCGAAGAAGTGTTCGCGTTGAACACAATCTTCAAGCGACCATGCCATGTTGTCACGGAGATAATCGAAACCAAATTCATTATTTGTGCCATATGTAATATCTGATGCATAGGCAGCGCGACGCTCGGCTGGAGTCATGCTGTTGAGAATTACTCCCACTGATAGACCGAGGAAGCGATGGATACGACCCATCCACTCGCTATCGCGCTCTGCTAGATAGTCGTTGACTGTTACGACGTGAACGCCTTTACCTGCCAGCGCATTAAGGTAAGAAGGCAAAGTTGCCACCAGCGTCTTACCTTCACCAGTACGCATCTCTGCAATATTTCCAAGGTGAAGCGCAGCTCCACCCATCAACTGAACATCGTAATGGCGCTGACCTAAGGTGCGCTTGGCTGCCTCGCGAACAACTGCAAATGCTTCTGGAAGAAGATCATCGAGCGTCTCGCCGGATTGCAGGCGGCCCTTAAATTCTTCTGTCTTTGCGCGAAGTGCTTCATCACTGAGAGGAGAGATAGATGCCTCAAAGCTATTGACCTTTTCAACCACCTTGCTGAGGTCGCGAAGAATCTTTCCTTCGCCAGCGCGCATGATTCGATCTAGAAGCTTTGGCATTGAGCAACCTTTCAAAAATCAGGGCGCTCGTGCTGCCCTACTTGGTCCATCTATTCGATACATCTCTTCGAAGTACCTGGGGAATCTTACTGGTTAAAGCCACTGCAGCTGTTACCGCCCCTGAGACCTCAATCCCCGCGTATCTCAAGGCCCTCGCCGCCTCATGAAGGGTCGCACCGGTAGTAACAAGGTCATCTACCAGCAGGGCCTTACCTGAAAACACCAGCTTGGTATCTGCAACAAGTGATCCTTCGAGATTATTCCATCGCGCTTTTGAGTCGAGCCCACTCTGATCTCGAACCTGCCTCACATGTGTAAGTGGATTGAGAATGGGGATAGAAAATAGTTCTGAAGCCGCTGCAGTCATCTCTTCTATAAATTGCCTCCCTCGTTTTCTTGCGGCGCTTTTACGCGACGGAATTGGCACTAGATAATCACACGGCGCAAAATTAAGTGCACTCTGGATTGAATTGGTTATAGCTTGGCTGACGAATTGGTCAGCCGATTTAATGTGTGACTCTTTTGCTGCAAGTAAAATTTTCTGGGAAATGTCGGAATAAGGAACACTAGAAATCACTGTCAAAACCGGAGTATTGCTATGTGCAATCTGAGTTAAATATCTACTGTGGCTCCAGCTCTTTCGACATTGCATACAGAGAGCGACTCCAAGAATTCCACATCCAATACATCGCTCTGGAAAAATGATTTCATTGAGCGACTTGAAAATATTCATAGCAGCAATTCTGCTAAGAAAACGTCAGCTTTTAGAGATAGAAATTTTCTTCGTGGAAATCTTGTGGAACTGGCTTGAGCGGTCTACTTTGAATTTCCTTACCAGCAATTCGTGGAAGGGTGAGAACAAAATTTGCACCTTTACCCGGGCGTCCCCATGCATCAAGTTCGCCATTATGAAGTCGAGCATCTTCAAGTGCGATTGAGAGGCCAAGACCCGTTCCGCCTCGCACGCGCGCACGAGATGGATCTGCCCGCCAAAATCTATCGAAGACTCGAATCAGTGAAGCTTCATCTAAGCCAGCGCCGAAATCTCTTACTGCAATGCCAACTTCGGTCTCAGTAGCTTTAATGGTGATTTCTATCGGAGTCCCATCGCAATGATCGAGCGCATTCGACAATAGATTTCGCATAATCCGCTCGACTCTTCGCAAATCTGCTTTCAGGGTTACCTCTGATGCCTCAGATTTGATTGTGACTCCCGAAGTCTTCTCATCACTATCAAATCCCAAATCGGCGACACAACGCTTAATAAGTGGAAGCAAGTCGAAGTCCACTGGATCAAGAATTGCCACTTCGGCATCGAAGCGGCTTACCTCTAGCAAATCTTCTAGCAATCTTTCAAAGCGGTCGAGCTGAGCCACCAGGAGCTCTGCGCTCCGGGAGACTGGAGCATCAAAGCCAGTCCGATGGTTATAGATAACCTCTGATGCCATTCTCAGCGTTGTCAGTGGAGTGCGAAGTTCGTGAGTTACATCAGATACAAAACGCTGTTGTACACGAGAGAGATTTTCAAGTCGAGTAATTTGCTCTTCCAAGGAAGCAGCCATGTCATTGAAAGAGATGGCTAATGTCGCAAGCTCATCTTTTGAAGTAATGGGTAGGCGTAAGTTGAATTGCCCTTGTGTAAATTGCTTTGCCACCGATGCTGCTTCCCGAACCGGACGTACAACCTGGCGCACCACAAGCCAGGTAATTAATGCGATGAGGAAGATGAGTGCAAAGCCTGTCAACAAAAGTGAGTTTTGAATCAATTGGATGGTCGAAGCTTGTTGCGCAAGTGAGAAGACCACATACATTTCATATCGGCCAGCACCTGGTATATCAATGCGATTTCCAACAAACAACGAATCTACACTTTGGCTAGATGCAAATTTGAGGAGACCGTACTCATACCGCAAATCAGATTTCTTAAATATTTCTTTTCTAATGTTATTTGGAATTGAATCCCCGCGTGCTCCGTTAGATGACATTTCATAGGAGACAGTTGACTTCTTTGAAGTGGGTGTCTTGATAATTATGACTTCGCGTGGTTGTTCTTTGACTCCTTGCGTGGTTGCATCGACAACGATTTCTGCAAGGGTCTTTTTGCGCTCTTCTACGCTGAGGTTCTGTGAAATAATTAATTGGTATTGCGCATTAAAGAATGCGAGTCGAGCTTCTGCAATCGAGGAATTTAGATTTACCGAACGAATTCCGTCAGAGAGTCTTGTGTTGAGCGCAGATCCCGTCAACCAAACGACACAGAGTGAAAGCAGAATTGTTGAGCTCACAACTTTTGCGCCGAGGGATCGCGCAAAGGCGAGACGGAGTCTTCTCATCTTAAGAAGTGCCGCCCGCCTTATATCCAACGCCTCGAACAGTCATCACGATCTCTGGATGCTCTGGATCATGTTCAATCTTGGAACGAAGTCGCTGCACATGAACATTTACTAAGCGAGTATCTGTTGAATGACGATATCCCCACACTTCGCTGAGGAGCGCATCACGGGAAAAGACGCGGCCTGGATCTTTTGCCAATGCAACAAGAAGATCGAATTCAAGGCGAGTTAAAGTGATGAGCTGTGAGCCGCGATGAACCTCATGTGCGGTGACATCAATAGCGAGATCACCGATTTTTAGAATCCCAGTGACATCTGCATTTGTACGGCGCAGACGAGTTCGAATACGAGCGATTAACTCAGCTTCATCGCGGAAAGGCTTTTGCATGTAATCATCGGCGCCTGCTTCGAGCCCGCGAACAATGTCGAGGGTCTCGCCTTTAGCGCTGAGCATGACGATTGGAACAACTGACTCCTTGCGAATCAAAGTACATACTTCAATTCCATCAAGGCCTGGCAACATCACATCGAGGAGAACGAGGTCTGGCGGATTATTTCTAAACGCTTCCAGCGCCTCGTCCCCACGATTGACGAGATCTACATCGAAACCTGAACTTGTAAGAACAATTCCAAGCATCTCTGCAAGATCAAGATCGTCATCGACGACCAGGATTCGTGCCATTTATGAACCGTGCTCCCAAGAGTTGAGGTAGAGCTCTTGCGCCGGTGTAAGTGTGTCGATATGTCCACCCATTGAAAGGAGTTTGAGCGATGCAACTTCCTTATCAATGTAAGACGGAACATCATGGACTCCAGCTGCCAAGTTCTTCGCTTCCTTCACAAGGTACTCAGCTGTGAGTGCTTGATCAGAGAATGACATATCCATTACAGATGCTGGGTGGCCTTCCGCGGCGCCTAGGTTTACAAGACGGCCTTCAGCAATAAGAAGTAAACGACGACCATCTGCGAGTACATACTCATCAGTTTGGTGGCGCATCTTTGCGTTCTTTGACTTTGCATTCTGTTCGAGCCATGCAACATCGATTTCGATATCAAAGTGACCTGAGTTCGCCATGATTGCGCCATCCTTCATTACGGCGAAGTGCTCGTCACGAAGAACGTCACGGTTACCTGTCACAGTAATAAAGACATCGCCAACCTTCGCAGCTTCAGTCATAGGCATTACGCGATAGCCCTGCATCATTGCATCGAGAGCCTTAGTTGGATCGATTTCAGTAACAATAACGTCAGCGCCCATACCCTTTGCGCGCTCGGCGACACCTTTACCGCAGTAACCAAATCCTGCGACGACCAAGATGCGACCAGCAAGTAAGAAGTTTGTTGCACGGAAAACTGCATCGAGAGTTGATTGACCTGTTCCGAAACGGTTGTCAAACATATGCTTTGTATCGGTATCGTTCACAGCAATCATTGGGAATGTAAGCGCGCCATCTTTTGCCATCTGGTTGAGGCGGATGACTCCTGTTGTTGTCTCTTCGCAGCCACCTGAGATATTTGGAAGCAATTCACGACGAGTCGTGTGAAGTGTGTTGACTAGGTCGCAACCATCGTCAAATACTTGGTGTGGCTCGATATCAAGTGATGCGTTGATATGTGCGTAATAACCATCTCGATCAACTGCATTTCTTGCGAACACTGAAATGCCGTACTCGTGCACAAGCGCTGCCGCTGTGTCATCCTGAGTTGAAAGTGGGTTTGATGCACAGAGTGCAATCTCAGCGCCGCCGGCCTTGAGCACGCGCATCAAGTTCGCTGTCTCTGTTGTGACGTGCATGCATGCGGAAATTCTTACACCGGTAAATGGTTGTGTCTTTTCAAAACGTTCACGGATCTGTGCGAGCACAGGCATGTTGCGCTCAGCCCATTCAATGCGCTTGCGACCAGCAGCAGCTAATGAAGCATCAGCAATATCGTGCTTTGGAATAGTTGTGACTGACATTTATATATCTCCCTCAATAGACTTCATCGATGCCCTCAAATATTGATGGGCGCTTCTATTTTTCGCTTGACCTTCGGCGTAGGGCTCTACTGTGCTGATCGGCTATGGGAATAGGTTACTAGCGACTAGAGCGATTGGCAGAATTAAAGGTTAGGCGCGGATTGTGTTGAGAACAGAATCACGAATTTTCGCCATTTCCTTGGCGGAGGTGGCCTCAACATTGAGTCGAAGTAGTGGCTCAGTATTGGAGGCGCGAAGGTTAAACCACCAGGTTTGGCCGCTTACGGTAAGTCCGTCAAGATGGTCGAGCTCGACTCCTTCTTGAGCGCCGTAGATTTCTTCAATCTGACTGCTAGCAGCAACAGCATCTTTTACCGTCGAATTAATTTCACCGCTTGAGAAGTAGCGATTAAATGGAGCCAACAACTCAGAGAGTGGAACCGTACTTTCTCCAAGTGCAGCAATGGCATGAAGGGCAGCGAGCATTCCAGAGTCTGCCCGCCAGAAATCGCGGAAATAGAAGTGGCCAGAATGTTCGCCACCGAAGACAGCACCGGTCTCAGCCATTAATTTCTTTATATAAGAATGTCCCACACGGGAACGAACAGAGACTCCACCAGACTCTTCCACAATTTCTCGAACAGCCTTGGATGAGATGAGGTTATAAATAATCGTCGAACCAGGGTATTTTGCAAGTTCGCGGGTTGCGATAAGCGAGGTAAGCGATGATGGATTTACCAACTCGCCTTTCTCATCCACCAAGAAGCAACGATCTGCATCGCCATCAAATGCCAAACCAATATCGGCCTTGTGCTTCTTTACCGCCTTCTGTAGATCTTTGAGATTTTCTGGGTCAATTGGGTTTGCCTCATGATTTGGAAATGTTCCATCAAGTTCGTAATACATTTCAATTACTTCGGCGTTGAGTTCCTTAAATACCGCTGGCGCTGTATATCCAGCCATACCGTTACCGGCATCAATGACAATCTTTAGCTTTCGGCTACCTGATTGATCTACCAAGTTGAGCAAGTGAGCAACATATTGATCAAGCATCTCTTCGTGGCGTTCGACTCCCACTTGATTAAGTGAGATAGGTGATCCTTCATTAACAAATTTTTCGATTGTCAGTAAGCCTGATTCTTTTCCAATCGGGCGCGCTCCACTTAAACACATTTTTATTCCGTTGTAGGCAGCGGGATTATGGCTGGCGGTAAACATTGCACCTGGCAGGTTTAATTTGCCTGCGGCGAAGTACAACATATCGGTCGAAGCTAAACCGATTCGGATTACATCTAGTCCTTGTGAAGTAATACCCGCGCTAAATGCATCAGCAAATGCCGGTGATGATGGGCGCATATCTTCGCCGATGACAACTGTCCCTGGTTCGCGCTCTGCCTTGAGAAAGCGGGCAAATGCAGCGCCGGTGGCGAATGTGAAATCAGGTGAGATTTCGACATCGACTAAACCACGGATGTCATATGCCTTAAAGATTGATGCGCTCATGAATTAATAGTATGAGCATTTTTCTTAAGAAGGAACTGCGCGTAAGTGACCACGACGTCCGACGTTACTGAGATTGGGATTTACGCTTGGCGAAAGCGGTTCATCTGTATTCCGAGCGACCTCACGCACTGCATCGGCAATCGCCATCAAATCATCTTCGCTCGGGCCAATTCCTTCATCCGGAAGTGATTCGCGTTCAACGCTCCAACCATTTGGAACGGTAAGTCTTGCAGCATGTCGCTCACATAAGTCGTAGGCATGTGGTTCGGAGAAAGTTGCAATTGGACCTAAGACTGCGCGCGACTCTGAATAAAAATAGGTAAGCGTCATCGTTGCATGAGATTTGCAGCTCACACGTGAGCAAGTTCGTCCTGCGATGAGACCCATAGAGTGAAGATTAGTGGTGTGGGTCGTAAAAGTTAGGGAATCAACACTCGGATGTTTGATCGAGGAATCGAAGTGCGAGTAAGGGAGCTTCCCGTCACTAGCGGCGCATATCCAAATCCGCTCTTTGAGGTAAGTAAGGCGGCAGCAAATGTTGCCTCAGAGGTTTTCGTGATTGCAAAGCTACGAGTCCGAGGGGATATTTGGTAGGTCGCGATATCTGTTCCGCGAATCTCAATGCTCTTGCTCTTGCCATCAATCGAGGTGATCTCAAGCTTTACATCCACTTGATCGCCAGTAAATACCAAGAGCGGCGCAAGTCCTGTGACGGAATAGCTTCCTTTTACCAGCTCTGGTACCGAGGTGCTCCATAGGAAATCTGAAACCCCAAGTGAATTAGTTTTCGTTAAGACAGATGCCACGAAAGGCCGTTCCGATGAAATATGGAGCGCAAATTTTCCAGATGGCATAATCACATTGAGCGGAATATCAACAACTTTTCCAGCTGGAATCATCTTCCCATCGATGCCGGCTGGAGCAAATGTTCCATCAGTTGAAGTTATAACAACATTAATCGCTGATCCGACTTCACCTGGAATGAGAATTCGTAACGTATGCGGAAGCGAAGTTTTCTTCCCTGTCTGTTGTGGAATCGCAGGAATGACTACATTCTTCAAAGGATCATTAACCGAGTTGACGGTATCGCCACCTAGCGCCCTTAATCCGCGCCCTCGCTCATCTGTGAGAAATGCACTTACTCGTCCAGTTTGCGGAGTGATATGTATTGCCAGCGCACTCGAACCAGGTGCGAGAGAAGCTAATTGAAGAGTGAGGTATGAGTTAGCTTTAACGGAGAGCGCCTGATCTGCTTGAACTCCATTTTCGGTGTAGACCGTAACTTTGATTAAAGCTTTTCCTAAACCGCTATTTACTAAAGTCAACGTCCCCTTTGATGTGATATCTGCAGTTCCTCCAACGAACCATTGAGAAAGAGTCGGAGCAAGACAAGTAATCCCTCCCGCCCAAGAACCAGTTCGAACCTGCCAAGAGATTGGTGTCACGCCTTGACTATCGATAACGGTGGCTTGGGAAGAGCCAGCAAGAACTCGAAATCTTGAGTTGGCAAATGCCATTGCCGAAGATCCAGTTCTTCTAATCGGCGTCTTCGGCGATGAAAGTGCAATTACAGATTTCTGCCCACTTAGATTCGGTGGGCAGACAACCGCTGGAAAGCTTTCTGAGTAACGATTGTTCTTTGCAGTGAAATCGATCAAATTACTGACGAGCAGAGTTGCCATAGTTGCTGCGAAAAGAATCAGGGCCCGGTGCTTCACTATGAAACCTCGCTATCTGTCATCTCGCGACGTCGTCTTCCAGCAGGTAGCGCCATCACAATCGATGTGATTAACGCGATTAGAAAGAGTGATAGCCAAGCCCTACGAATCGTTCCATCATGTAGGAATACAACTTCTCCTGCTTGAGTGACTTGAAATTCAGGTAAGCCAAATTCATTTTCAGATCTTTCTAAGCGGACGCCATCGGAAAGGGCGCGCCACGATTTACTGTAATTCTCAGTCAGAGTAATTTTTCCTTCGCTTGGCACTTTTACGGTACCGAGCGCCATTTCAAGAACTGATACTTTGCCGTTGGAATCTTTAAAAATCACACGTCCGGTTGGTTGCGAAACCTTCCAGACCGTTCCGACATCTGT
>CANGJV010000009.1 GCA_947454425.1 Candidatus Nanopelagicaceae bacterium | reverse complement strand
GTGGAATGCGCGGATCGTCATAGCGAGTCCACAGTCCTTCTAGGTTAAGCACACCAAGTCCGCCAAGCTTTCCAATTGCAATCGCGGTATCTGGTGAAACCACTGAATCCATTGGAGCTGCCAGCAGCGGAAGATCAAACTTATAAGCATCAATCTGCCAGGCAAGACTTACCTCTTCTGGTGTACGAGTGCGACGGCTTGGAACTATTGCAATATCGTCAAATGAGAAGGCTTGGCGTGCGCGCTTGCCTGGTGCGATTTCGATCTCCACTTACGCCTTCTTTCCATAATTAGGTGCATCAGCAACATCGAGCACATCGTGTGGGTGGCTCTCTTTTAGCCCCGCAGATGTAATTTGAATGAGTCGACCTTCGCGACGAAGTGTTTCGATATCTGGCGCCCCGGCATAACCCATACCGCTGCGAAGTCCGCCGACGAGTTGGTGGACAACTTCCGCAACTGTTCCACGGTAAGAGACTTTGCCTTCGATTCCTTCTGGAACCAACTTATCTTCCGAGAGAACATCGTCTTGCATATAACGATCTTTTGAATATGACTTCTTCTCACCGCGAGATTGCATCGCACCGAGTGAGCCCATTCCGCGATAGCCCTTATATTTGCGGCCATCAATTTCAAATAGTTCGCCAGGTGATTCTTCGCATCCGGCCAAAATTGAACCGAGCATTACAGAATGTGCGCCAGCAACAATTGCTTTTACGATGTCGCCTGAATATTGAAGTCCACCATCTGCAATAAGTGGGATGCCGGCTTTGTTACATGCCTTTGCCGCCTCCATGATTGCCGTAATTTGTGGAACACCTACACCTGCAACTACACGTGTGGTGCAGATAGATCCAGGACCTACTCCAACCTTTACCGCATCTGCTCCAGCATTAATGAGCGCCTGTGCACCTGCACGAGTTGCAATATTTCCACCGATGATTTCAGTAGTAGGTGAGAACTTTTTAATTCGTGCAATTGCATCGAGCACTGCGCGATGATGGCCATGGGCGGTATCGACAACCACGATATCTACCCCGGCATCGATCAGCGCTTGGGCACGTGCAAATCCATCATCGCCAACACCGACTGCAGCTCCCGCAAGTCCAACATTCTTAACGAGCTTTACATGGGTAACTTGCTCTTCAATAGGGAGATTGCGGTGGATGATTCCAACTCCACCAGCTTTGGCCATTGCAATCGCCATCGCTGACTCTGTGACGGTATCCATCGCGGATGAGATAAGCGGGACGGCAAGTGAAATATTGCGGGTCAACCAGGTCGATGTATTGACCTCAGATGGGACTACCTCGGATGCATCGGGCAGAAGAAGCACATCGTCATATGTCAGCCCAAGGAGCGCGACCTTCTCTGAATCGATGGTCATCTACTCTCCTTCACGTCGTGCGGTAGGTAATTCTAGCCTGAGCCCTAGAGCCCAACTGCCCGCGAAATCTCCTCACAGGCGCTGCCTAAGCCATGCACCAAGATCGCATCGGAGCACTTATCGCCATCCCAGCCGGGTCCACCAAGGAGAATTCGAGGGGCCGGGCGAACATTTGGAAGTTGGCGATAGAAATCTGGATTGGCATTTGCAGGCAGTAGCGCCCAGAGAAAGACAGCCGGTGGGGCAAGTCGTGTAATGGTTGAGGCGACAGCTTCGTGCGGTGTGCGAGCGCCTAAGAAGTGGCTCTTGATACCTCTTTCACAGAGCGCCGCTTCTAGCGCGTGCAATGGCAGAGAGTGCATCTCTTCGCCAATTGCGGCAATGACAACTGGATGTGGATTTACCGGCAAATCACATGAGAGTGAACGTTCGCGAAAAACTTTCTTCAACGTTTCAGAGAAGGTATGTTCAATTTCAATGCCCACACCAGATAATTCCCAATCCTCACCGATGGCAATCAAAGTTGGCACAATAATTTCATGCCAGACAAGTTCGACTCCGTGGGAATCTAATTCGCTGCGAAGGGTCTCTTCGATAAAGTCGGTATCAAATGCCTGCAGCGCTTTCTTAATTCCAGCAATAACATCTTCGCGGACTTCGAATTCGCGAACAATTGTCTCGAGTGATACTTCGCCCTTGGCGGCTTTCGCTTGTTCGGCGGCATCTGCCGGTGCGACTCCGGCGCTGATAAGACGGCGCATCAGCATTAACTTTGAAAGATCTGCTGGGCAGTAACGGCGATGCTCGCCCGCCTCATGGGTCGATGGCCCAAGGCCATAGCGACGATCCCAGGTACGAAGCGTTGCGGGAGCGACTCCTAGGCGACGTGCGACGGCAGCTACGGTGAGCAACTCTGCCTCACCTTTTACTGCTCGTATCGTCATGAGCCAAGAATGACGCAAGGTGGGCTAACTCACCAATTGAAATTCGGACATTTGGTGCACTCACTGGAATATGAACCACCCTTGAAGCGTTGAGGCTTGAACAACCTTTGAAACGGTTGTATAGTCGGGCAAATACAGCCCGCCAAGCACGAAGGAGAAGACCATGAACACGTTTGCACCGCGCCCTATCGCAGATGAGTGGGAGTGGCAGTTTGAGGGCTCATGCCGCGGGATGGATCCAGAGATGTTCTTCCATCCAGATGGAGAGCGTGGACCACGTCGCCGCAATCGCGAGAATGCAGCAAAGGCAGTCTGCGCATCATGTCCAGTGCTGTTGAAGTGTCGCGAACAGGCGCTTGCAGTTGCCGAGCCATATGGAATTTGGGGCGGTCTCTCTGAAGATGATCGCGAAGCAATTTTATCTCGTCGCGGAACTCCACGAATTTACGAAGCTTCATAATTAATGAAGTAATAAAAAACCCCGTCTCGAAATGAGGCGGGGTTTTTTATTACTTGGACTAAAGGAATTACTTAGATTTGCTCCACTTAATTTCTACCGAAGCATGGCGAGCAGTTGGAATGTTGTCCTTAGCAAGACCCGGGAACTTCAGCGTATAGCTTCCCTTGAGACCAAGTGATTTAACTAAGTCACGTACATTCTTCGCACGCTTTGTCGAGAGGTAGGTAATCGCACCTGGGCGTGGGTTTGGTTGAACCCAGCCGCTGATATCGATTGTTACCTTTGCGCCGCTTGCAATCTTGGATTGAGCGAGCTTGACCATCCGGGCAATGTTGGCTGCTTCAGCCTTTGTGATTGCGACGCCATTCATCAAGAAGTAGACCTCAAAGCGCATTGAACCTGGCTTGTTAGTAATCGTTGTTGGCACCAATGTAATTGGGATAGCAGCGACACGTTCAGTCGATTCAGGAGTTTGACCCTTAGCTTGGAATGTGTGATCGCCTTCTGGCAACGCATTCGGCATTGGCAAGGTAGTTGTGAAGTTACCGAACTGGTCTGTCACCACAGCTCCAAGCCAGGTAGGAGTTGAGTAAACCCAGACATCTACTTGGCTAAATGGCTTGAAGCCAGTACCACTCGTAGTGACTGTATTGCCCTTTTCAATTACGACGCGTGCTGATGTATCTGCAACTGAACCTTGCACGAATTGTGTCGTCGACTTGATCGCAAGCGTCCAATCAGCAGAAGAGACGATGATTCCTGTCTTCTCTTCATTTGCACGTACTGTAATTGTCTCCGCCTTACCTGCGGTCTCCATAATGACTGCAGGCGCTGGAGTCGTAGCTGTTTTGGTATCAGGCTTCGAGACAGGTGCGCTCGGTGGGATCACCGGCTTGGCATCTTTCTTATCTAGAACTTCAATTGAGACATTTGAATCCATCTCTTCGTTATCTTCTTTACTAGAAGGAGTGAAGTGGACTTTCAGCGCCTGAATACCAGGGGCCAGAACTGTGCCGGCAGGTGGATTGTATGTATATGTACCCGGAACATTTGCTAACGCATTGAGCTGGGTTCCGCTCAAAGGTGTTGGATTAGTAATCGTAGATGGGTTAAACCAGAGAATCTGTGGCTTAACTTTTCCTTTCACAATCAAAGTAACAGTTCCTGTTATCGCCTCATAACTTGGATCTGTTGGAGTACAAGTTACAGACAATGTGTAAGTGCCGGCAGGGAGAAGTGTGCCTAAAGCAGGTGTGTAGACACAGACTGATGGTACATCTGTTACAGCATTTAACTGGGTTGTAGTTAAAGCAGCTCCTTGCTTAATTGCAGATGGATTTGCCCAAGTGAGTTTTGGCTTGAGCTTTGTTGCTGGAGGTGCTGGTGGTGCTGGTGGTGCTGAAACTGTGTTCCAGAGTGCGTACAGAGTGATATTTGCAGTGAAGTCATAACTTGCACCATCTGCATAAGCGAGTGAACCACCAGATGTGAGTGACCATCCCGCAAAGGTTGAACTCGACTTTGTGAACGCATTTGCGGTCAAAGCCGTTGCAGAAATCGCACTCTGGCTAGCCATTGTTCCTGAGCCGCCATTGGCAAGGAAGGTTACGGAATATCCCGTGCTGAAGATAAGGACTTCTCCGTAACTTATTCCGTTGGCGCCAATTGCTTCGATTTGGAAGAAGTAGGTATTTCCAGAGATGAGATTTGCAGCATCAACGTATACCGCAATGTCAGCGCTAGTCGATGCAGAGAGTCCGGTGAAATCTACATCTCCGATAAAGATGCAGGTGGCCAACGATCCGTCAACATTGAGTTCTTCGGAATCCGAAAGGCAGAAGTTGGCAGTAGTGGTGGCATCACCTTCCCGATTTATAGATCCGTTTAGTCGAGCTGATGATGAAGTAATTTGTGTTGCATCAAGCGTTACTCCAATCGGGGCTCCTGCGGTAAAGGCCAAGACTTCGCCATAAGAAGTTCCTTGTCCATTGATTGCCACTATCTGGAAGTAATAAGTAGTTCCGGCAGCAAGCCCAGTTACAGTTGTTGACTCAGGATTGGCAATCGTAATTGTAGATGCGAATGATGCTGGCGTTGCATTTTGATTTACAACATCACAGGTTAGATCTCCATTTGCTCCGATTGCTGTTGCGGTAGAAAGGCAGAATTTAACGCTTGAAATGTTTGAGCCATTTGCCTTTACAGTTCCGTTGAGCACCGCTTGGGAGACACCCACATCTGTTGCTGCAAGGGTATGTACGTAAGGTGCGCCAGTCTTTAAGGTGAGGACAGCGCCGTAGATTGTGTTTGCACTTCCTGCGACTGTATTAGATGCAACAACTTGGAAGTAATAAACGGTGTTTGCCGTTAAGGAATCAACATTAAGCAAAAGCGAAGTCAGGCCGGCTGATGCGTTAATTGTTGAAACTGTTGGAGAGAGGGTGCAACCGGAGATCTTTCCACTGCCATCCACGCTGTTGCTGGTGTGATAACAGAATTTCACTGTCGTGCTTGCTCCACCTGGGTTTACACGTCCATTCAGAGTTGCAGTTGTCGCCAATACATTCGTTGCTGCAACCGTGGTCGCAACTGGTGCCCCCGCTAAGGTCGTGAAGGACTTGATCACTCCGTAGCTAGTGCCTTGAGAGTTATCACCAATAGCTTGGTAGTAATAGGTGGTCGCCTGTGAGAGACCCACTGCGGCACCGGTGATATCGGTAGTACCGGAAGTCGTTGTTGGTGATGTCGGCAACAGGAAGAGGCATGAATCTAGGACCCCTGTAACGGCGGTATTGGCGCTGCTGGTTGAGATACAGAATGAGCCAGTGGTGAGTGCGCCATTGGCATTTAAGGTTCCACGTACCGTTGCGGTATCTACTGCGAAATTAATAACATCTTCAGTAGTGACTCCAGGAGCATAAGCCGTAACAAAGCTAAAGACATCGCCATAGCTATAGAGCGCACCGGTTGAGTTTTTGCCGATTGCCTGGAAGTAATAAGTACGGCCTGCTGTTAGTCCTGAAAGGTTATAAGAGATTGATCCTCGTGCAGCAAAGGTGGCAGGAGTAGCCGCAACTGCAGTTGAACTATCAAGTTGGCCTTGCGAATTAACAGTGTTTGTATCGGAGTATCGGAAGAAGTTCTCTGAGGTAAATCCATTTGGATTGATATACCCATTAAGAACTGCCTGCCAAATCGAACCGCTAGTGATCTGAACCGCGGTAGCAGCTTGGGTAGTTGCCACTGGAGCTCCAAAAGTGAAGCTCTTAATAGCGCCCTTGATTGATGTCGAATTTGCAAATGCTTGGTAGTAATAAACCTTTCCAAGCGTTAAACCGGTGGCCGAATACTGAATGCTGACGCTTCCGGTTCCGGTGACACTCGAAGGTGACGCTGTAACAAGTGCGCCACTGAGGCAGTTTGAGCTAGTAAGTGTTACAGCTGTGTAAGTCTCGGTGATACAGAATTTAGGTGTGACCGTATTGCCATTTGGAGAAATCGAACCGTTTACGGTTGCACCGCTAGCGGTAAAGCCTGTGGCTGAACCTGTCATAGCTGTTGGGGATGGACTTGAGGTATCGAATTGAACGATGTTTCCGTAATTCTTTGTACCGCTTCGCTCCGTAATGACTTGATAGTAATAATGTGTAGATCCAGTGAGACCAGTCGCATTAAGTAGTACCGAAGTAAACGAGCTTGTCTTTACCTTGTCCGGAGTTGTTGAAAGTGTCTTATCGCAAGTGGTTAACTTTCCTGAGTAATCCGTCGCAACTTTAAATTCTCGGGTGTAGCAAATTGAGATGTTGTATTCCTTATCGCTCGCCGTATATACAGATCCATTAAGTGTGGCTGTGTTTTCTGTAATTGAAGAAGCATCTGTCGTGCGGATATATGGTCGGTTCTTAGGCTTGAATTTCCAAATACCGCCATAGACCTTGCCGGTCACGGTATGCCAGCCAACGATCTGGTAGTAATACCAACCATCCGAAAGACTCGAAAGATTAGATGTCACTTCGCGATTAGCACTTCCGTTATCTGTCAAAACGGCAGCCGATATACATGTAGGTGACCCGCCGAGGATGCCGTTACTGACAGATGCGTTATCTGTTTTCTTGTAACAGAACTGCCAATTTGTATCCACACCATTGGTATCGACGCGACCGGTGAGGGTGACTGCATCAGTTGCAGTAAATTTTGGACCAGTTGTTCGCACAGTTGGCGCAGTTCCACCACCAGCAATCGCATATACCGGAATCGTAAGAGTGACTTTTGTGGCGGGTAGATAGGTCGAGTTTCCTGGTTGTGTTGCTTCAACTTTACAATTTCCTGCCGCAACCGGAGTCACATTCAATCCGCTGACCGTACAAAGAGTTGGTGTGATTGAAGTGAGAGTGACTGTAAGGCCAGAGGTTGAAACCGCATTGGTTGTGTATGCAGAAGAACCTACCGTCATTGAATCTGGACGGTTAAATGTAATGGTTTGTGGAGTTGTAGGAACTGCGCCAGAGACAATCTGGAATTCCTGCGTAACTGGAGTTGCGGCACCATAAGTTGCATTACCAAGCTGAGAGGCGACAATGACACAAGTACCCGCAGCAACTGGGGTGATATCTGTTCCTGAAACAGTACAGACTCCCGGAGTCAACGAGGTGAGTGTAACAGTAAGGCCAGATGCATCTGTCACGGCACCTGAAGCGAATGCGCCCGTACCGGATCCCTTAGTTCCTGGATTGTTAAAGGTTATTGCTTGAGAGTTTGCCACCTTATTTACGGTCAATGTGTATGAGTTAGTACTGTCATCAAGGCCGTCATTGACGGTGAATGAGATAGTGGAAGTTGCCGCCGCACCTGGAGTAAATCGGAGGTAGCCCTTCTCAATATCTGCAGTTGTAACAATCTGGCCGGCAGCAACTGATACCCAGGCAGAACCGTTGTAATACTCGAGTGTTCCATTTGGTGATGGGGCGCCAAGTTTTACCGATGTAAATGGGTTGTTATCAGCATCCGCATAATTTCCAAAATTTGCAAGAGATAAAATTGTTGCACCAGAAGCATTCATCGATGTATCACTTGATGTTGGAGGTGCGTTGTACTGGTTTGTGTACTCAACTGGAGCACCACCATTTGGCCAACCACCGAAGACGAGACCAAAGTAGTTGGTAGAGCCTGCAACAACATTTCCAAAACTAAACTCAATAGTTTGAACTGCATCGTACTTAAGCATCACTTGATCTTCTGGCACAGATGAACGAGACCCCGCCTTATTTGCAATAAAACGTACTCGGTTGGTAGATGCCACTGTTTGTACAGCGAGGTTGGTTGGCGACATCATGGAATACTTCTGAAAACCAGTTGCATCTGTATATTGAGTACTTCCTGCAGCTGATGAACAATCCAAGTCAATTGAGGTGATTTTTACATTTTGAAGAACAACTGGAATACCAGTATTTGCACCGGTATATGTTCCAGAGCGGAAAAATTCAAAGCGGAATCGAGCTTCACCGCCGACAGTGTTAATCATCCAGTTGTTGAGATAACCCGCTGCAGTAGATGCGCTACCTGGATTGTCGTAATCAGAGATCGATCCGCTAATTGAAAGCGTTGTAACAACAGCATCGACAGCGACTCCCCCATAAGTTCCGACTGTCTTGTAGAGCACAACGTTGTTAACTGCAGTTCCACCGGAACCCACAATGTTTACGGAGGTCGACTTTACGAAGGCCAGTGGCGCGTCAGTGTCGTTAATGGTGACCGTGGTCGCTGCCTGCGCGCCCTGCGGGGCCACAACAGAGAGAAGCCCCAATGTGAGCGAGATTGCCACGATTGGGGTGATGCGACGACGAAGAGTTGAAAAGACCGACATATGCGAGCGCCTTTGCTAGATGGGGTTATCCCGAGGGGTGATGCAATCCCTAATTGTACCGGCGGTCTGCTCTGGGGTTACTCATTTGAGGCGAGAAAAGGCCCCCGACTAATCAAAGTCGAGGGCCTTCACTCATTTCTGAGAATTACTTAATTAGTGGCTGTGACCACCAGGTCCATGCGAATGTCCATGACCTGCCGCCGCTGGTTCTTCATCTGCTGGACGTTCGAAGACAACTGCTTCAGTTGTAATAAACATCGCTGCAATAGAAGCCGCGTTAGCAAGTGCTGAACGAGTCACCTTCACTGGATCGATTACGCCATCCTTACGGAGGTCGCCATAGATATCGGTCGCTGCATTGAATCCTTCATTTGCTGGAAGTGCGCGAACCTTTGCAACTACAACGTAGCCTTCAAGTCCGGCATTCTCTGCAATCCAACGAAGTGGCTCGTCACATGCCTTGCGCACAAGCGCAACGCCGACTGCCTTATCACCTGTGAATCCAAGGTTGTCATTAAGGGCATCGGCTGCATGCACAAGTGCTGCACCTCCACCGATAACGATTCCTTCTTCAACAGCTGCGCGGGTTGCTGAGATTGCATCCTCAAGGCGGTGCTTCTTCTCCTTGAGTTCAACTTCAGTATGTGCGCCGACCTTGATAACGCAGACGCCGCCAGCGAGCTTTGCAACGCGCTCTTGCAACTTCTCGCGATCCCAATCGGAGTCTGAGTTTGCAATCTCGTTACGAAGTTCTTGTACGCGACCTTCGACAACCTTCGCATCTCCTGCACCATCGACGATTGTTGTTGCATCCTTTGAGATCACGATGCGACGTGCGCGACCGAGATCAGTCAATTGGACAGCATCAAGCTTCATGCCGATTTCAGCAGAGATAACCTGACCGCCGGTAAGAACAGCGATATCTTGCAACATCGCCTTGCGACGATCTCCAAAACCTGGCGCCTTAACAGCAGCAGAGGTAAATACGCCACGCATGCGGTTTACAACAAGAGTTGAAAGAGCCTCTCCCTCAACATCTTCAGCGATGATAAGAAGTGGCTTTCCTGATTGTGAAACCTTCTCGAGGATTGGCAGAAGTTCAGCGAGCGCTGAGATCTTTCCAGCTGAGATGAGAATGTAAGCATCATCAAGAATTGATTCCATGCGATCTTGATCTGTCACAAAGTATGGAGAGATGTAGCCCTTATCGAACTGCATGCCTTCAGCGAATTCGAGTTCGAGCGCAGTGGTTGATGCCTCTTCTACTGTGATGACGCCATCTTTGCCGACCTTATCCATTGCCTCTGCAATGAGATCACCAATCGCGCGATCTTGCGCAGAAATGGTTGCGACATCTGCAATCTGAGCCTTGTCATTTACAACTGTTGCATTTTCGCGCAAACGAGCTGAGACTGCTGCAACTGCCGCTTCAATACCGAGCTTGAGATCCATTGGCTGCGCACCAGCGGCAAGGTTGCGAAGACCTTCCTTCACCATTGCCTGTGCAAGAACTGTCGCTGTTGTTGTTCCGTCACCGGCAACATCATTGGTCTTGGTAGCAACTTCCTTTACAAGCTGAGCGCCCATATTTTCAACAGGATCAGAGAGTTCGATCTCTTTTGCAATTGTGACGCCGTCATTTGTAATCAGCGGTGCACCAAAGCTCTTTGCGATAACGACGTTACGACCCTTAGGTCCAAGTGTTACCTTGACTGTGTCAGCAAGAATGTTGACACCACGTTCCATTGAACGACGAGCTTGCTCGTCGAATTGCAGCATCTTTCCCATAAGAGTCTTAGCCCTTACTTCTCGACGATTGCAAGAATGTCGCGAGCAGAGAGTACGAGGAGCTCATCGGCGCCTGACTTCACTTCTGTTCCTCCATACTTGCTATAAAGAACCACATCGCCAACCTTGACATCCATTGGAACGCGAACGCCATCATCGAAGCGACCTGGGCCAACTGCAATGACTGTTCCTTCCTGTGGCTTCTCTTTAGCTGTATCAGGGATAACAAGACCTGAAGCTGTAGTTGTCTCTGCCTCATTCGCCTTAACGACGATGCGATCTTCTAGTGGCCGTAGTGCCATGGTGATATCTCCTTCAATTGATAGTTTCTTTAACAGGGACTCTGCCCATTAGCAGTGTCGACCTGAGAGTGCTAATTCTAGCCAAACGTGCTCACATCGCAAATGCGATTGAGCCTTGACTAGAGACTCACGCGCTCAACTTGGAGGCTGGAATCAGCGTCAAAGGCCCCTTCTGTAGCTGGGCGACCGGCAGAAACCATCAATGAGCCAAGCGCCGCCACCATCGCGCCATTATCTGTACAGAGACCTGGGCTTGGGATGCGAAGTTGAATGCCGGCTTTGGCGCAACGATCGGCGGCAACCTCACGAAGTCTTGAATTAGCGGCAACTCCCCCAGCAATAACGAGTGAATCTATTCCCGATGATTTACATGCCGCCAACGCTTTGAGTAAAAGCACATCGACCACCGCCTCTTGGAATGAAGCGGAGACATCTGCCCGGATATTTTCGGGAGTTGCTTCTAGATATCGAGCAACGGCTGTCTTGAGCCCAGAGAAAGAGAAATCGTATGGGCGAACTTCCCAGTCATTTGTAGTTGTAAGTCCGCGCGGGAAATCAATTGCAGAAGGATTTCCATTGCGGGCATCATGATCGATTGCTGGGCCACCTGGAAAACCAAGATTTAAGATTCGAGCAATTTTATCGAATGCCTCTCCAGCGGCATCATCCATCGTGGCGCCAAGCTTGGTGATAGAACTTGTGATGTCATTTACTTGTAAGAGTGATGAGTGCCCACCGCTTACCAGAAGTGCAATTGTAGGATCAGTTGGTAGATCGTGTGTTAAATAATCTACGGAAACGTGAGCTGCCAAGTGATTGACGCCGTAAAGCGGCAAGCCTAATCCTTGCGCTAATCCAGCTGCCGATGCAGTGCCAACAAGCAAAGCCCCCACTAAACCAGGACCTGCAGTCACAGCAATCGCATCGAGATCTTTCAATGAAATCTTCGCATCTCTCACTGCGCGTTCGATGCTTGGCAATATTGCTTCTAAATGTGCACGTGATGCAATCTCAGGAACGACTCCCCCAAATCGAGCATGCTCTTCCACACTTGATGCAATCTCATTTGCAAGCAATGTACGGCCGCGAACAATTCCGATCGCCGTTTCATCGCAAGAAGTTTCAATACCCAGTACTAATGGTTGGCTCATAAGAGCGCCTTTCGCATCACATGCGCATCTTTACCAGGACCGTAATAATCCATTCGTACCGAGATTTTCAAATAACCCAAAGCTTCATAGAGTTTGATCGCAGCTTCGTTATTGAGCTCAACTTCGAGCATCATCGCACTTGCCTCACGTTCGCGTGCCCAATCTTCAATTTGGCGCATAAACTCTTTTGCAATTCCCTGACGGCGATATGCCGGCAAAACTGCGACGGTAAGAATGTCGGCTTCGACTCCTGGCGCTGGTAGAAATACTCCGCAATAGCCCACGATTGTGTTGCCATCTTCTGCCACCGACATAAATCGCGTGGTCGGGATTCCGGCAAACTCCTCTTTAAATTGAGATGTGCTCCAAGGAGAATACGGAAAGAGCTCTTTCTCGTAGGTAGCAACGACCGGAATATCGAGTGCAATTGGTTGGCGGTAGGTGATCATGATCGCTCCGCGGTCGGTACTGCATCGGGGCGGCGCAGATAGAGTGGCGCAGGTTCGTTCGTAAGCTTTGATAATCGTACAAACTCACCGATAGCTGGGTGCCGGCCAAGGATGTAGTCAGCTACTTCATCGGGCTTATTAACTGCCGGACCTTCAACGCGAACTCCACCAGAGTAGCGCGCCCAGTAAATCTCTTTTCTCCTTGCATCAATTGCAACGGTGTAATCACTCTTATCGATATGAATTGCATCGAGAGAGCAGATACCTTTCAGCGGAATCTCTCGCGCGAGTGCAAATGATTGTGCAAAGGCAATGCCAACTCGAAGACCGGTAAATGGTCCTGGTCCCATGCCAACAATTACTTCCTCCGGATTTGGATTATTGAGAAGCGCCTGCGAAACGAGATCACTTACTGCTCGCCCATGGTCGGTAGCGCCCTCATGGAATTTTTCAAAGAGCACTTGGTCGCCATTGACCAATCCGACGACTGTCCGTGAAGTCGCAGTATCAATTACGAGCGAGATAGTCATAGATCTACGCCGTTCCACCGATTGCCAAATGTGGTGATGGAGAGTTGGCGAATCTCACTGCTGCGATCAATCACAATCTCTAGTCGGTCATCTCCTAGTCGAGCAGATTCCTGCCCACCCCACTCGATAACAGTCACTGCATCTTCTCGGGGAGAATCTAGGTCGAGATCATCTAGATAAAGCGCAGCATTTCCTGATTCGAGCAGTCGATAAACATCGACATGAATAAGAGGCAATTGCCCTTTATGGATTCGCGAGATTACAAAAGTTGGTGAAGTGATGTCATCGATTCCAAGAGTGGCACCAATGCCTTTAACTAATTGAGTCTTCCCCGCACCTAAGGGACCATTGAGAAGAATTAAGTCTCCTGCTGCGCAGAGAGCGCCGATTTTTCTACCGAAGTCGAACATCGCCTCAGGGGTTTCGATTTGGTGCGTGCTCATAGTGGGTTAAGGGTAGCCAAGAATGCAGAAAGCCCCGCACCAAGAACGGTGCGGGGCTTTCGACTTCTTAAGTATTAAGGCTTATTCGCCGTAGTACTTCAGTAGTGGGGCACGGAACTCAGGATCTACCAGGAGACCCTTTGAAGCGCGTACCGCACGCATTGCTGCTGCGTTCCAAGTAATCTGACCTGACTTACCGGAATCAACGAGGAACTTAGCAACAGTGAGGTAATTCGCTGTTGTGAAGTTACAGTGGTTGGTTCCTGGAGCAGCTGCAGCTGATGTGATTGGTGCACCAGAAGCATCGAACTTTGTCCATGTCTTTGGTGTCACTGACCAGATTGCAAGAAGTTGCTTTGCAGGAGTTGTATATGAAGTAGTTCCATATGACGCCTTCTGTGCTGCTTCCTTCTCGGATGAATACTGCTCAACATACTTATCGATGATGCGCTGTGTTGCACCTGCTGGAGTAATTGGATCTGCAACGCCAGTCATCATGATTGTTGGAACATTGATCTTGCCGGTTGTGGCAGCCAATTTATCCAACTTCGCTGTTGCCTTTGCGCGAGGTGCTCCTGGGTTTGCTGCTGAGAGCGCACCGAGCATCGCTGTGATTGCAGTGTTGCCAGAGAGTGCAGCGTTATAAATAACTGCTGAATCTGCAACGCGAGCTGCGTAATCTGTAGTTGTATTATCAAATACAGATCCACCAGCCTGAAGTTCAACATCCTGAGTTGCAAGGATTGCAAGGATTGCTGCATTTGCACCGTTCTCAAGAACTGCAAGCGCTGGGCTGACAGCCAATGGGAAGGTGAGCTTGAGCGCTCCCTCAGGACCTGAGAGTGAGTCAAAGTGTGCTGACTGAGTTGGCATTCCAGCCATCAAACCAACGAGCAAGAGCGCGCTACGTGATGGAACACCACCAGCTGCAAGTGCCTTACCTGTTGCTGATGATGAATCTGGCCATGCACCTGTTGAAACACCAGCCTGAAGCTTGCTCATGACAGTAAGGACCTTAACGATATCGCCAAGTGCTTCTGCATTGCCGGCAGCTCCAGGTGAGTAATTTCCACCCTTGATTGTTGGATCAAAGAGAACCTTGAGGCCCCAGAGGAAATCACCAGCAGTTGTGAGCTCTGCTGAGATGTTATCTGCCATACACATTGGTGCGACGGCATTAACAAGTGTTGGGTACTTCTCAGCAAGTGTCTGAGTGATGATTCCACCAAGTGATGAACCCCATGCAACTACCTTGGTAGTTTTGGTGAACTTCGCCTTGAATGTATCGATCAATTCAGCATTTGTAGCAACTGCAGAATCGAGGTTCCAGCCCTGACGAGCGAAACCTGAACCCATGATTGCCATTCCTTGGCTAAGGAAGTAGTTAGCAACAGTTGGATTTCCACCTGGAACTGGCTCTGGTGTATTAGTGATTTTGTAACCACCAACGAGCGGAATGCCTGCCGGGATATCAATGTTGTAACGGTATCCATGTGAGTAAAGCGCGACCATGCCGTTGAAGTTAGCTGGCACCATCATTACATATGGAGCTCCGTCAGATGTTGTTCCCTGACAAGTCTGAACAGGAACCTTTGCATCACAGATAGGACCAACAGCTGCAGCATGTGCTGGAGCCATTGAGAGTGAAGCTGCAACAAGTCCTGCAGCAGCTGCGAGTGATATGAAACGTGACTTATGAGAGATTCTCATTAGTTAGGTAGTCCTTTCGCTGGCATGGCTGGACGCTTGTATGTGGACTTCACAACTGCACCAGTTCCAGAATCGGTTGTATAGAGGGTGTACTTGCCGCCATCTGGCTTGAGATCTCCAGTTGGTGAGTACTTTCCGAACCAGTAGCCGTTGTAACCAACATGGCTGGTCGCTGAGTAGTTCAGTGGCAGTAGTGCTGCTGATGCAAAAGTTGAACCCTTTGCATCGATAGCTGCAAGAAGTGACTTGCGTGTGAGGTTTCCGCCAGCAGCCTTAAGAGCCTGAACTGTTACGAATGCTGAGTTCATGCCAACGAGAACGTTGTTATCGAATGCTGAACCTGGAACTGCCTTTGCATAGATGCTTGAGAAGAGTGAAACGTACTCATCTGTTGTATCTGTAGTTGCTGGCAAGAATGATGCGCCGACCGCGTTATAGAGAACGCCTGCTGGAACACCAGAAGCCTTGATTGTTGTTGCATCTCCACCAACAGATCCGAGGATCCACTGTGGTGCGTACTTCAGTGCTGCTGCTGTGCCGAGGCCAGCTGCTGTTGCACTTGAAACACCAAAGAGGATTACAACATCGCAGTTAGCTGCCTTGAGCTTTGTTACCCAGCCTGCAGCTGTTGCTGCACCTTGTGAACCTGATGCATAACCAACTGTTGTTGCGAACTTAACGCCTGCCTGCTTAAAGCCTGCAAGTGCATCTGTTCCGAAGTCATCATCCTGGTAGACGAGACCAATATTTTTTCCAGCGAAGTTATCCTTGATGTACTCAGCCATAATCTTTGCTTCCATTACATAGGAAGGTAGAAGTGCATAAGTAGTTGGATACTTCTTCTGATCTGCAAAACCGCTAAAGCCAGTGTTCACAAAGAGAACAGGAACGCCGCGGCGACCAGGGTTAACTGATGCAGCGACAGCTTTGTTATTTGCAGTACCCAATGGAGCTACAAGAGCGAAAACACGATCCTTAAGGATGAGCTCATTTGTCTTTGAAACGGCTTGGGTAGGTACGTAAGCATCATCCTTAACAACCAAGGTGATCTTGCGGCCATTTACGCCACCATTTGCATTTACATAATCAAAGTAGGCCTTCATTGCGCCTGGAACTTTGTTATATCCGGGAGAAGCTGCTCCGGTCATTGGAAGTGTGATACCCAATTTGATTTCAGAGCCATTAACACCAACCTCGTACTTTGGTGAGAATGCATTTGCTGGAACTGTTGCAACTGTAAGAGCAGCAACTGCAAGTATCGCACTAGCTGAGATCAGCTTACGACGATGTAAAGATTTCATCTCTTTCCTTCCATTCAGGGCCCTTGCGGGATTTAATGACTCTTCTTCACCTTTGCTCTCTGCTTTGAGCGGAACTGTTCGACTGGACCGTTCGGAAGAACAATCACCGTCAAAATCAGCAACGCTCCAACAAGGAGTGAAGGTAAATTTGTTGCAACCCCTTCGCTAGCACCCAGTCGATCTACGACTGAAGCCACGATTTCGGGGATTGCCACCAA
Organism: Candidatus Nanopelagicaceae bacterium; assembly: GCA_947454425.1. Taxonomy (GTDB): domain Bacteria; phylum Actinomycetota; class Actinomycetes; order Nanopelagicales; family Nanopelagicaceae; genus Planktophila. The sequence goes on along the minus strand of CANGJV010000009.1, from coordinate 12,521 downwards.
AGTCACTGCCCCAAGGATGACACCTCCGAGGGTAGTTACGCCAGAAAGAACCGCTCCTGTCAGCAAGGAAAATGAGAGGGCGAGCGGGAAAGCGCTTGGCGAAACCGTGCCGATTGTCATTGCTAATAAGGCTCCTGCGAGGCCTGCAACGCCTGCACTGAGGGTGAATGCCAGTACTTTTGAGCGTGCGATGTTGATGCCAGCAAGCTCGGCCGCAACATCGCTTCCGCGGATTGCTTTCCAGGTACGGCCATAGCGAGATCTCATAACATTTTGTAACCAAAAAATGACAATTAAAGTCGCTAAAGCTGCGATCCAAAAGAACCATTTATATTGAGTGAAGTCAGCACCCAGCGATTGAGGCGGAGCTCCGACATCGAAGAAGAGCCCCTGCTCTCCACCTAAAATTGAAAATTGATTCGCTAGTGAAGGAAGCCCGACCGCAAGTGCAAGTGTTGTTCCTGCAAGGTATGGTCCAGATAAACGCGCAGCTGCCATACCAAGAAGAGCACCCGCTGCAGCAGCAGCAAGAATTGCAATGGCGAAGGTTAACGGTACTGATGCATGCCAATGGTTGCGAGCAAGTGCGGCGGCATAACCACCAACACCAAGTAGCGCACCTTGCCCAAGAGAAACCTGACCTGAGTATCCGGTGAGCAAAATAATGGATGCGATACCAACTACATATACGGCAACCGATGCACCTTGATAAACGCGAAGTTCATCGACGCGATTACTGATTAAGAAGATTACAAATCCGAGAAGAAGGAAGATCACGATTCGAGTTTTGTTGCTAATTTTATTATTGATCTTACGCACGGCGGCCACCCTTCTTTCCCAGGATTCCTTGTGGGCGAATGATGAGCGCTAGCAACAAGATAATGAACGGCGCGATAAAGAAAAGTGAATCACTGATGTACATCAAAACAAATGCCGTGGAAAGGCCGAGAATCATTCCGCCAATGACAGTTCCGAGGAGGCTGTCGAGTCCACCAACGACAGCTGCAATGAAGCCGGAGATAAGTAGTAGGGAGAACTCGATTGACGCCGGCGAGAGCGAGCCATTTCCATTTACGACCAGCAACATCCCGGCAACTGCTCCGGTTGCGCCAGAGAGCGCCCAGCCAAAGGTGCGAACGAGATCAACGCGAATTCCGGCAAGGCGAGCTAACTCGGGAGAGAAAGCTGATGCGCGAAGTGAGAGGCCGATATTTGTCTTTTGAAATAAAATCGAGAGAATTGAAAGCAAGAATACGACTACGGCGATGATTGCCAACTTCATGGGTGAGAAGACAAGGGTGTGTGTACCTATTGAGAATCCAGTATTTGATAACGGCGCTTTAATCAGAACGTCAGCGCCTCCCCACTTCAAGGTAATCAATGCTCGGATAACTTCTAAGAGTCCAAGCGTTGCAATAATCGGTGCCACGCTAGCGATTGCTCCACTTGAAGTGTGTTTAAGAAGTAACCGCATGAATACCATCTCGATAAAAGCGGCGAGAATCGCGCCACCGATCATTGCGATGAGCAGAGCTATCCAGAAATTATCAATGTGTTTCATCGCTTCAAAGCCAAAGTAAGTTGAAGCGAGGGCCTGTCCGGCTTGTGCAAAATTAACAACTCGGGTCGAACGCCAAACCAAGACCAAGGCAAGGGCCATCAAGGAATAGATCGCACCGGAAGTGATACCGATAAGAAGAGTATTGATAAATTCAAACATGGACTCTCCTTAATATCCCAAGTAGGCAGCGCGCACTGCTGGATCGGAGATGAGTTCTTGCGCTTTGCCAGCTGCAACAACTCTGCCCAGGTTGAGAACAACGCCACTATGAGCAATCTGCAATGCGCTCATTGCATTCTGTTCGACGAGGACGACTGAGAGGCCGAATTGTTTTGAAATATTTGAGATTGCCTCGAAAATTTGTTTCACGAGCAGTGGCGCTAATCCAAGCGATGGCTCATCTAAAAGTAGCAACTCTGGTTTAGACATAAGAGCGCGACCAATGGCAAGCATCTGTCGTTCGCCACCAGATAACGTGGCAGTGCTCTGCTTGCGACGTTCTTCTAGCCGCGGGAAAAGGGCAAAGACTTCTCGCTTGCTACTTTGTGCTTCGCTCTTATTGCGACGCCAGATTGCACCAAGATCAAGATTTTCTTCAACGGTCAGTTCTGGAATAACTGACATGCCTTCTGAGACATGAGAGATGCCGTGGCGAACATGAATCTCTGCACTTCCCTTAAGGAGGTTGTGCTCCTTCCAGGTTGCGTTTCCGGAGGTTGCGCCCTTGAGTCCAGAGAGTGCTCGAAGCAACGTTGATTTACCTGCGCCATTGGAGCCGATTACAGCTGTGAGCTCGCCCTGTGGGACGGTAAATGTGACATCAGAGATTGCAGCAATTGCTCCGTGGTGAACGTTGAGGTTATTAACGATGAGAGTCATTGTGCATCGGCTCCGAGGTAGGCGGTAATAACCGCTGGATCGTTGCGAACAAATTCTGGAGTTCCCTGTGAAATAACTTGTCCAAAGTTGAGCACATAAATTCGATCACAGACTGACATGACAACATCCATATGGTGCTCAACGATGAGGACTGACATCTCTCCTGATAAATCACTGATGAGGCGATTGAGCCACTCGATATCGTGGGCGCCTAATCCTCCCGCTGGTTCGTCGAGTAAAAGAATTTCTGGATTACTTACCAATGCGCGAGCAATGCCGACTCGCTTGGCATCTGGATATGAGAGAGTTCCAGCGATTCGATCCGCTAGCCCTGATGCATAAACTCGCTCGAGCGCAATATGTGTGCGCTCTTCTAGCGCCTGCTCGTCGCGAAAATTGAGACCGAGCGATGCTGAAATCAATCCAGTGCGGGCAAACTTATGCGCGCCAATCATCACATTTTCTCTGACTGTTAAATCAGGGAAGAGGCCGACTCCTTGTAAGGTGCGGGCAATTCCGAGTGAGGCAAGTTGATTGGTAGCTGGCCACTTAGATGATGAACCATGTAATGAAAGTTCACCTGAATCTGGTGTGACGATTCCACAAATTGCATTAAAGAGAGTGGTCTTACCCGCGCCATTAGGGCCAATCAAGCCAACAACTTCATGAGAGTTAACTGCAATATTTACATTTGTGAGTGCCTGTAGTCCACCAAAGGTAACGTTGACATCTTTGGCTTCGAGCAGTTGTGTCTTAGTAAACATGAGCGGTGTAGATTCTAGACACACGAGGTCCGATTCGGGTCACTATTTCGTAATTAATACTGCCGCTGGCAGCTCCCCAATCATCCGCGGTGAATTCTCCGTGCGAACCATTTCCGAAAACCACGACCCAATCGCCGGACTTTGCTTTTGAATCCGGCCCTAAATCAACCACAAACTGATCCATTGATACCCGTCCAATAATCGGAGCGCGTTCTCCATTGATCCAGACACCTGCACCTTTTGCGACTCTTGGAATTCCATCGGCATAACCCATTGTGATAACGCCAAGCTTTGTATCTCGAGTAGTTAATTCTGATGCTCCATATCCAACTGGAGTGCCAGCGGGAACATCTTTAACTAAATAGAGTGCAGCGCGAAGTTGCATAGCTGGACGGATTCCAAAATCCTTCGACGATCCCATCGCAACATCTGGAGTAAGACCGTAGATCGCAATACCGGCGCGAACCATCTCAAATGAGGCGGCCGGATTAGTTAGCGTTGCCGCAGAGTTAGATAAATGTCGGATGCGATTTGGGAAGCCGAAAGACTCGAGTTTACTTACCATCTCGTTAAAGCGAGAAAGTTGTTCTTGATTTTGTATTTCGCTGGGTTCATCCGCACGCGCAAAGTGGGAAAATATTCCGACTACATCAATGCCTTCTAAATCTGTTGGAGTCAGTGCGTCCCATTCATGTAAGAAACCACCGCGAGTCATTCCGGTATCTAATTCGATGTGAACACGTGCTTTCTTATCGGTTGACGCTGCTTGAATCTCTTTCAGCGCTTTGATAGAGCCCGCTGCCAAATCAATATCGTTCTCAATTGCACTTTTAAAATCCGATCCGGGCTGAACAAGCCAGGCAAGTATTGGAGCAGTGATTCCGGCCTCGCGAAGTGAAATTGCTTCCTCTAATAGCGCAACACCCAACATCGATGCGCCTGCTTCCAGCGCCGCCTTTGAAACTGGAATTAACCCGTGTCCGTATGCATCTGCCTTAACGACGGCGAGCAAATTGGTTCCAGATTTCTCTTTGAGGAGAGCGACATTATGTTTGATTGCACTGAGGTCAACTATTGCTTCAGCTCTCATCTTTCAATCACCACCATCGCTGATGCGATTCCGGCGTCATGGGAGAGCGAAAGGTGCACATTTGCGCCATCGACTAGATCTGCAATTTCTCCGCGGAAGAGGAAGGCCGGCTTTCCGGTAATTTCATTGATTACCTCTGCATCATGCCAATTAAGTCCATGTGCTGGGCTGAGTGCTTTATAGAGAGCTTCCTTTGCTGCAAATCTTGCTGCAAGCGAGGAAGGAGAGAGCTTTGATTCGGATTCGGTGAATAACTTATCTTTCAACCCTGATGTCCGCTCGAGGGATTCGATAAATCGCTTGATATCTACGACATCGATTCCGATTCCATCAATCACGCCTTGAGTCTAATGTAATTGACTATCCGAAGGAAAGTATCGGTCGATAGCGATAATCAAGACTAGCAACGCTGCGCCCAAGAGCAATCCGCCGAATAAATCTGAGAACCAATGCGTATTTCGAACCAAGGAAACCACGCAAACAGTGAGAGCAAGCGCAGCAACTGAGGCACTTGCAAGGCGACCTCGATATCGATTTACATGTGCATAGCGATAAATGAGATAGGCGATAACACCCCAAATAAAAATGGCATTTGAAGCATGACCACTTGGATAAGACATTCCACCAGCGCCAAAGAGGTCAAGTCCTTCACGTGGCTTGGTGCGACCAAAACTATATTTAACAGCACCAACAACAAGATTGAGTGAAACGAAAGAAAGGATTCCAAGATTTATCGGGCGCCATGTTTTAAAGCGTCGCGAGATATAAATAGCGACTATAAGTAATGCAATTCCGGAGATACTTCTTAAACCAAGATCATCAAGTCTGCGAATTGCAAAAGCTGAAAATCCTTTGAAGTGAGGGTGGTTGAGATTTCCAAAATGACGATCGATTTCTGTTATTCGACCATAAGTAACGGCTTGATAAGTTACTAGTGCAAATCCAGCGAAGAGCGCTGCGCTCCATTTGAGCGCTCGGCGCATTTGGGCTCTGCGAATTTCAATCATTATTATTCGACTGTTACTGATTTAGCCAAATTACGAGGTTGATCAACATCAGTACCTCGCGCAACCGCAATTTCGTAGGCAAAGACCTGTAGCGGAACGGTTGCGAGAACTGGTTGGAAGAGCGGTGAAGCAACAGGAATTCGAATGATGTGCTCTGCTCCAATAACTTCTGCGCCTTCCGGAGCAATCACAACAACGCGAGCACCGCGAGCCTTTACCTCTTGAATGTTGCTGAGCATCTTCTCGTCGAGTTGATGTTCATCTGCAGTGGGCAGAATTGCAATAACTGCAGTGCCTTCTTCAATGAGAGCAATTGGTCCATGCTTGAGCTCCCCACCAGCAAATCCTTCTGCGTGAATGTAGGCAAGCTCTTTCAGCTTGAGAGCACCTTCAAGTGCAACTGGATATTCGATTCCTCGACCCAAAAAGAGCACGGTGTTGTTCTTTACAAACTTTCGGGTGAGTTCGCGCAGTGGCTCGATTGTTTCGAGAATTTGCTCGACCTTACCTGGTAGCTCGAGCATCTCGTTGTAGAGGTCTCTGATTTGTACATCATTGAGAGTGCCACGCACCTGCGCCAATTTAAGGCCTATCAAGTAAACCGCAACAATCTGTGTCAGGAACGCCTTGGTCGATGCGACTGCAATCTCGGGTCCTGCATGTGTGTAGAGAACTGCATCGGATTCGCGTGGAATGGTTGAAGAATTTGTATTGCAGACCGCTAACACTCGCGCACCAGAGGCTTTTGCGTGTCGAACCGCCATCAATAAATCCATCGTCTCACCTGATTGAGAGATTGCAATAACGAGCGAATTTTTATCAACAATTGGGTCGCGGTATCGATATTCGGATGCAATCTCGACATCAACTGGAATCTTCGCCCACTTTTCAATGGCATATTTAGCGACCATGCCTGCGTGATATGCAGTGCCACAGGCGATGACAGAGATGCGCTTTATCTCTTTAATTTCATCATCGCTCATATGAAGTTCATCAAGTAAGACTTGGTTGTTATCTGAAAGTCGTCCAATCAAAGTATCTGCGATTGCCTTAGGTTGATCGAAGATTTCCTTCAGCATGAAATGTGCAAATCCACCCTTTTGAGCAGCTGCTGCATCCCAGGTAACTTCATATTCGCGCAATGGAAGTGACTTTCCATCGAGATCGCAGATTGCGATACCTTCGGGAGAGATTGTGACAACCTCATCTTGGCCGAGCTCAACCGCACGGCGGGTGTAATCAATAAAAGCTGCAACATCGGATGCCAAGAAGTTCTCGCCATCGCCAAGACCTGCAACCAATGGCGAGTTACGACGTACGCCAACAATTGTCTGTGGTGCATCTGCGTGAATCGCGAGTAATGTGAATGAGCCACGAAGACGTCTGACTGCTGCTCGCATTGCTGCTGTGAGATCACCATTGTGCTCTTTGCGAAGATCTGAAAGTAAATGTGCGACAGATTCGGTATCGGTCTCTGATTCGAATTTATGACCGCGCGACTCGAGCTCTGCCTTGAGTTCGGAGTAATTCTCAATAATTCCATTATGGATGACGGCGAGTTTGCCTTCATTATCGAGATGCGGATGGGCATTGCGATCGGTTGGTCCACCATGTGTTGCCCAACGAGTGTGACCTATACCTGAATGAACAGTTGGAAGATTTGCCGGAAGTGCACCTTCTAGGTTGGCAAGTTTTCCTGCCCGCTTTTCTACAAAGAGAGATGTGCCGGTTCCGAGTGCGATACCAGCAGAGTCGTATCCGCGATATTCGAGGCGGCGAAGGCCTTCAACTATTGGGGTAAATGCAGATTGCGGTCCTGTGTAACCGACGATTCCGCACACGAATTAGTTCCCCAGTTCTGCCTTAACAACCGCAGCGAGTGATGTTGCGATTTCTTGTGCAAGGCTATCACTTGCCGCTTCGACCATCACGCGAATCAAAGGTTCAGTACCGGATGCGCGCAGCAATACCCGTCCTTGATCGCCAAGTCGAGCTGTGGCATCTGCAACTGCAGCATTGACAACTGTCGATGTTGCAAGATTCTCGCGAGATACCCCAGAGACATTTATGAGGAGTTGTGGGAAACGCACCATTGACGATGCAAGTTCTGCCAGTGGTTTTCCGGTGCGTACTACTTCTTGGGCGAGCGCAAGCGCGGTAAGGATTCCATCACCAGTGCCGGCATGTTCGCGAATAATGAGATGGCCGGATTGCTCGCCACCTAATGAAAAATCACCTTCAAGCATCTGCTCGAGTACGTAACGATCCCCCACAGAAGTGGTGAGGACTTCGATTTCTGCCTTCTTCATTGCATGGAAGAAGCCGAGGTTGCTCATCACGGTCGCGACGATGGTATTTGATTTCAATTTTCCACGAGATTTAAAACCAATCGCAAGGATGGTCATGATGTGGTCGCCATCAATAAATGATCCGTGGCTATCTACTGCAAGGCAGCGGTCGGAGTCACCATCATGTGCGATTCCAAAATCTGCGCCTTCGCGCACTACTGCAGCCTGTAAATCTTCCAGGTGGGTAGAGCCGCATCCATCATTGATATTCCAGCCATCAGGTGAATTGTGAATCGCAACAACGGTTGCACCAGCTTTTTCATATACAAGTGGGGCAACTCGAGATGCTGCACCATTGGCACAATCAACAACGATTTTTAACCCAGCAAGTGGAGTTGAGAGTGATGCAAGCAAATGATCGATATATGCAGCAGCAGCGGTTGTATCGTCAGTGATGCGACCTACGGCGCGGCCAGTTGGGCGCTCCCACGGCTCGCCCATCCGCTTTTCAATTGCCGCCTCAATGGCATCATCGAGCTTTCCGCCACCGCGCGCAAATAATTTAATTCCATTATCTGGCATTGGGTTATGTGAAGCTGAAATCATGATGCCAAGATCTGCACCTCTTGCTCCAACTAGATGTGCAATCGCAGGTGTTGGTAAGACTCCTACGCGATAAACATCAACGCCGGCAGATGCCAAACCAGCTACAACTGCTGCTTCTAAGAATTCACCGGATGCTCGTGAGTCTTGACCAACGATTGCCGTTGGACGGCGACCTACATTACTTGAGGATTCAACAAGGATATGAGCTGCGGCAACTGCGGCAGAGAGTGCAACCTCTGCAGTAAGTACAGAACCGTTTGCTAAACCACGAATCCCATCTGTTCCGAAGAGAGCCACTTAGGACCTCCTCGTTACAAATGGGATTCTTGGATAGATAAGTTTGATTAGCGCTTTGAGTACTGTGAACGCTTACGTGCCTTCTTCAGACCGTACTTCTTGCGCTCGATAACACGTGCATCACGCTTAAGGAATCCAGCCTTCTTCAGTGCTGGACGGTTTGCTTCACGATCGATCTCGTTAAGTGAACGTGCAACGCCAAGACGAAGTGCGCCAGCTTGACCTGAAACTCCACCACCGTTGATGCGAGCAAATACATCGTAAGAACCTTCTGCACCTACTGTGCGGAATGGCTCTGATACGAGCTGCTGGTGAACCTTATTTGGGAAGTAGTTCTCAAGAGTCTTACCGTTAACAACCCAGCGACCTGTTCCTGGAACGAGGCGAACGCGTGCAACTGCTTCCTTGCGGCGACCTGTACCAGCACCTGGTGCTGTGATTGCCTTACGGTTAGTTGCTGCTGCTGGCGTTGAAGAAGAGTAAGAAGTTGGAATCTCGTTCTCATCAACTGCAAAAGTTGTATCTGACATGTTTACTGATTCCTTTACTTGATGATCTGAGAAACTTGGGTGAATACGTATGGGACAGGAGCTTGTGCAGAGTGTGGGTGCTCTGGACCTGCGTAAACCTTGAGCTTGCCAGCAATCTCGCGACCTAGACGGTTCTTAGGAAGCATTCCCTTGATCGCCTTTTCAACTGCGCGAGTTGGGTGCTTCTCAAGGAGTTCGCCGTAAACAGTCGATGTAAGACCGCCTGGGAAACCTGAGTGGTGGTGTGCAAACTTTGTTGTTGACTTGTTGCCAGAGAGTGCAATCTTCTCTGCATTGATAACGATGACGAAGTCACCCATATCCATGTGTGGCGCGAAGGTCGCCTTATGCTTTCCGCGAAGAAGTGTCGCTGCATGTGTTGCAAGACGACCGAGCACAACATCCTGTGCATCGATAACGTGCCACTTACGGACGACGTCGCCTGCCTTTGGGCTATATGTACGCATGCTTCTATACCTTCTTCTTCTTCTAGTTCTTCGTAGTCACATGACCTTCGTCATTGACTAAGTATTTTGGTTACCCCAGCGCCTACTGGCGCAGGGGTTGAACTTTACCTGCCCGCATGGGTAGGGTCAAAATCGGGCTACTTCTTGGTTAAAAGACCGGTTCTGGGCTCTCATAAACCTGGCCATCATCGCCAAATACGAGAAATCGGGTAAATCCACGCGTAAACCAGCGGTCGTGAGTCACAGTCAAGACAGTGCCTTCATAGGCATCGAGGGCTCGCTCGAGGCTCTCAGCGCTGGCGAGGTCGAGGTTATCGGTTGGCTCATCCAGTAACAGCAGGGTCGCGCCAGATAGCTCAAGTAAGAGAATCTGGAATCTAGCTTGTTGTCCACCAGAGAGCGATGAGAACTTCTGCTCAGCCTGTTGATCAATCTCGTACTTACGTAAAACAGATTTTGCTGGACCTAATTGAAGCGAGTGCATCTCCCACAAAATCTCAAGGAGAGTCTTCCCCTCAAACTCTGGATGGGCATGAGTTTGTGCAAAATAACCAACTTCAACACGTGCGCCTAATTTAAAAGTTCCGGTGTGCTTCATCGCTTCGCCTGCGATGAGTCGGAAGAAGTGGGATTTACCGGTTCCGTTCTTACCTAAGACTGCGATGCGATCTTGAAAGAAAACTTCGAAGTTAAATGGCTTGGTGAGATATTCACCTGAACCATTTTCGATTGCGACATCTTCAAATGTGAGAGCACGCAGACCAGTGCGCCCACCCTTAAGTCCCACTCGAACATCTTGTTCGACGGGAGGTGCTACTGGGGCGCCGGCTTCTTCAAATTTACGCAAGCGAGTCTGCATCGCATGATATTTATTTGCCATATCAGGTGAGATTGCGGCCTGTACCTGAAGCGTTCTTACCAAGGCAATTAATCGCTCATGCTCTTGCTGCCAACGCAACAGCATCTCGGCAAATCGTGCGTTGCGCGCCTTACGTGCATCATGCCAAGTTGAGAATTTTCCACCATGTACCCAAGCGGTATTTCCGGTTATACCTTGTTCGAGTGCGACGATTCGGGTCGCGGTATTTTCAAGTAGCTCTCGATCATGGCTGACAAAGAATACGGTTTTCTTGGTTTCGTTAATTACTTTCTCTAGCCATCGCTTGGAAGGGACATCAAGATAGTTATCTGGCTCATCGAGCATTAAAACTTCTTCTGGTCCTTCCAACAGAGCACGCACAACTAACTTCTTCTGCTCTCCCCCAGATAATGTGCTGACTAATCGTTCTGCAACTTCATCAAAAGTTTTACCGAGCATTTCGGTGCAGCAGACATCCCAGATAACTTCGTATTCGTATCCCCCGACATCGCCCCACTCGATAATGGATTGTGCGTAGGCCATCTGCGATTTTTCGGAATCGTCAGTAAGCATTGCACGTTCAGTCGAAAGAACTTTCTCTGCCGCATCGCGAATATTCTTTGGGGCAACAGATAATAAAATTTGTCGCACAGTTGTTTCGTCGCGAACTGAGCCAACAAACTGACGCATTACTCCTAAGCCGCCAGTAATGGATACCTGACCTTCATCCGGTGAGATGTCCCCACAAATCATTCGAATAAGAGTTGTCTTGCCTGATCCATTTGGGCCAATCAGTGCAACCTTTGCGCCATCACCGACTCTAAATGAAACATCATTGAGAAGAACGCGACCGTCTGAAAGTGCGTACTCAACTCCGCTGACATCAATATGTCCCATACCTATTACTCGCCCCGCTTTGCGACGGTGATTTTTGCTCGCTCAAGGAGCTGATCATCTGATGGGTAATCAACTTGATAGAGCGTTAAACCACGTGCCGGAAATACTAGAGAATCTGACACTCGTTCTTTATTTGCTAATAACTCGGCAATCCAGTCGATTGGCTTACGGCCATCTGCAACGCAGATGATTGCTCCAACTAGGTTGCGAACCATTGAATAACAGAATGCATCAGCAACTACATCGGCCACCAATAGCCCATCTTCGGTGCGTCTCCATTGATACTTTTCAAGGCTACGAGTCGTAGTGCTTCCCTTTCGGTACTTACAGAATGCTGCAAAGTCGTGCGTTCCTAAAAGGTGCGATGCCGCCTCATTCATAGTCTCAACCTCAAGTGGTCGATACCAAGAAGCAACATCAAATCGCTGAGCCGGGGTAATGACCTGGTTATCATCGAGGATCTTGTAGGTGTACTTGCGACGGAGCGCAGAAAAACGTGCATGGAAGCCATGTGGGGCATCTGAGATTTCGGTAATGCGGATATCTTCATCAAGGATTCGGTTGAGTTTGTAGCGAAGATCCTTGTAGCTCAGGCCATCGGCAAAAGGGACATCCGGAATATCTACATGAATTACCTGCCCCGTTGCATGAACGCCGGCATCGGTGCGTCCAGCAACTACTGAATCAACATCGTATCGAGCGATCCGCGAGATAGCTTCTTCGACCATATCTTGCATGGTGCGCATTCCAGGCTGGGTCGACCAGCCAGAGAAATTTGTTCCGTCATATGCGATATCAAGCCGTAAACGACGAAACCCACTCTCTGGGAAGAGAGTGGGTTCGGCCATTTAAATTACGTTGTCGTTATTTAAGTAACGAATTACTTATCTGTAACGAGCTCGATCACTGCCATAGGAGCGTTATCGCCCTTACGTGGACCGATCTTTGTGATGCGTGTATATCCACCTTCGCGGTTTGCGAAAGTTGGAGCAATCACTGTGAAGAGCTGGTGAACAACGCTCTTGTTAGCGATACGTGCAGCAACTTCACGACGAGCTGAAAGGTCACCCTTCTTACCGAAGGTGATGAGTTTTTCAGCCAAAGGACGTAGGCGCTTAGCCTTTGCCTCTGTTGTTGTGATCTTGCCGTGCTCGAAGAGCTGCTCTGCAAGAGTACGAAGAATTAAGCGCTCATGTGATGGGCCTGAACCCAAACGAGGACCCTTAGTTGGCTTTGGCATTTGTTATATCTCCCTTATGCCTGATCCGCGTCAGTG